>JAWOCT010000028.1:0-68382 GCA_046483675.1 Cyclonatronaceae bacterium | reverse complement strand
TTCCACCTGGAAGCCTCCAATGAACTCGGGAAATCGATACAGATGGACGGAGCACCCAAAATCGGAGGATCTGACAAAGCCCCGCGTCCCATGGAAGTACTGCTGATGAGCATGGCCGGATGCAGCTCCATGGATGTGCTTGATATTCTGAAAAAACAGCGCCAGCACGTGGAGGATTTCCGGATCAAAATGGATGCCGAACGGGAAAAGGACAAGACGCCCGCCCTGTTTACCGATATCCACCTGCATTTTTATCTGAAAGGCGACCTGGACGAGAAAAAAGTGGCGCGGGCGGTGCGGCTTTCAATGGAAACCTACTGCTCGGTGACTAAAATCGTGGAAAAAACGGCGAACATTACCTGGGACTATACGGTTGAATGAACGCACGGGAAAAGCATCCAAACGGCGCGTATCATCCTTGCAGATTATTAGCGATAACCCCCATGTTCCCACATGGCCCGCTTGACCACATGATCCCCTCGCTCTTTCTTTACTAACTATCTGATGTAACTTTCCAAACTGACCGGCGAGACCGTTCTTATCGCCGGGACCGGCTATCACTACCTAACCCATGGCAAAATTGACACCCGATTTCGATTCCGCACTGCAAAACCTCTCGCCCGGACAGGTAAACGAGGTTGAAATGCACTCGTTTTGCAATCTGGTGAACATCATCCATGCCCAGCTTGAACTGCTTGAGGATGAAAACGAGGTGAATGCGTCCGTGGAGGAAGCACTTCACCTGACCAGGGAGCTTGCTTCTGAAACCAGAAAAGGCAATGTCTCCATCTTTTCACTGGAGCACTTCAGGGAGTACAAAAATATGCTTCAACGAACGTTGCACTCACTTGAAGATGATACCAGCGATGAGGTGCGGTTGGGCGAAATACGGGAAGCGAAAAACTTGCTGGATTCCATTTTTACCGTGCTGGATGCCCGTCTGAAGGAACTCTGTGAGCGTATATCGGATCCCGGGGGCTGGCAGGTCGTAGATATCGATCAGCTCCACTCTGAATACGACGCCTATTTCCGCACACAGGAAAAAAACAGCAAGGGACGATTTCGCATCGCCCGTAATCCCGCCGAAAAGGGTGCCGATGATTACCTGGTGCAACTGGATATCAGCAGCGAGTGGGGCAATACGCTGACCATGCCGCTCCTTTTCAAGGATGTGATTCGCGACCTGGTATCCAATGCCCGCAAGTACACGCCGGCCGGCGGCACCATACATATGCGGATCCGGCAAAACAACGGTCTGCTTCATGTTTCAATTGCCGACAACGGTATCGGGATACCGGAGGAAGAGCTTCCGAGGGTGTTTGATTACGGCTATCGGGCGTCCAATGCCGGAGGAATAAGGACCATGGGTGGCGGTTTCGGCCTGACCAAAGCGCTGCATGTGGTCCGCCTTTTCAACGGCGATATCCGAATCGAATCCACGCCCGGCAAGGGCACTACGATTACCGCCGAACTGCCCCTGCCGGAGAACCTTCGGTTGAACGGGACCTGATCCGGCATCCGATACGGATTTTTTTCACCATTATACGTAAGCTTCCCAGAACGGATTCCGTGCGGTATTCCCGCATTTTCATGCATTACGATCAAAGCTTCGTGCCATGCGTCCATAAATCCATGCGCTGCAGCCATAAATTCATATGCTGCGGCCATCGAATGGCCTTTATTGTGAAATCTGTTTCGCAACAATTTAGGCCAGGCATAATAATGCTGCAACAGATCCTCTTTTACAGAATTTTACAAAATTAATAGCCAGAGAATCAGTATTTTAGCAATTCTCCATTTATTTCTGATCATTACGCATTGCAGGGATACCTGATCCTTATAATCGGATTTGCAGGCAGATTTGCGGTTTGACAGCAGACCAGCTGACCGGCAGACCGGCCTCCAGGTCACATATCCTGTTCCGCCCAAGCGACTTTCCCTGTCAGTCAAGGATATGTCCGGGTGTCTGCAGTGCCTTCTTAACAGTATTCCCGCATATGGTTCGTTCGAGATCCTGTTTCGACATCCCTATTCTGCTCACGTCTGCTCTGCTGTTTCTGACCGCCACTGTTGCACATGCCCAGACTGTGCAGCTCCGCGGCATCATCACCGATGCCTCTGACAATCAGCCTGTGGAGGGTGCCAATGTTGTGCTGCTGGATCGGGAAAAAGAGTTTGTACACGGGGCGGCCACAGATCGCAACGGGCTGTACCGGATCGGCAGGATCCAGCCGGGAGACTACTATATCCGTATCAGCTATATCGGATATGTAACCCATGAAGATCCTTTTACCATTACCGATGAGCCCTCACAGCTTTATAACGCCCGGCTCGAGGAAGACAGAGAGATGCTTGACGAGGTCGTCATCTCCGTTCGGAGTCAGGCGGCGCGGATGACTGCCGGCCACCAGCGTGTGTCACCCGTAGACCTGCAGCGGGTGGTCACTCCGGGCGCCGGGGGCGATATGGCCAGCTACCTGCAGGCGCTGCCCGGCGTGGTTGCTACCGGAGACCGGGGTGGACAGCTTTTCGTGCGCGGTGGCACCCCATCCGAGAACCTGGCTCTCATCGACGGCCTCACCATTTATCAACCCTTCCATATTGTTGGTTTTTTCTCCGCTTTCCCACAGGAACTGCTGGCGAGCGCTGATTTTTATGCAGGTGGTTTTGAGACTCGCTACACGGGCAGGATATCATCGGTCCTGGACGTCCGGATGCGCGACGGCAACTTCCATAACACGACCGGCTCAGGTTCCATCAGTCCGTTCCTCACCGAAGTACTCGTGGAAGGCCCTCTCCAGAAAGGTCACTCCTCATGGATCGGGAGCTACCGCCGCTCGCAAATCGAGCATACCAGTCCGCTTTTTCTCGGGAAAGAGCAGCCGGTCCATTTTGAAAGTCAATTCGCCAAAGTCACCCAGCTCAGCAACGACGGGACCCGCTGTTCAGCTCTTGGGATGCACACATACGACCGGGGCAGACTGGATTCGGAACTTGGCAACAATTTCTGGTGGCGCAACCTGGTGATCGGCGGCGGATGCACCCACATTGCCAGCGACCCAGATCTGTTTGTCGATTTCAACACCGGCATATCCCATTTGTCCAATGGAATGGGCGGTTCGCGCGAGACCAACCTCTCCTCCTCCATTACCAAGCTCAACACTGAACTGAACATCAGCCAGTTCGTTGACGACATCGAATTGCGCTACGGCATTAACTTTCACATGAAATGGCTGACCTACGATATCGAGGAGCTCTTCCAGGTGCCAAGCACCAGTCTTGAGGCCCTTTTGGGGCTGAACACCTATATCGAATCCGCTATTCCGATCGGAAATGTCATGCTTCGTCCGGGTACGGCTTTTACCTATTACACCGATTACTTCGGTCTCACCGCCCAGCCCCGGCTCCGTTTCTCCTGGCAACCGTATGGTACCAAGTACCAGGAATTCAACGCAGCCATCGGTTACTACAGCCAGAGTATAACAGGCATAACCGATCTTCGCGATGTCGGCACCGCCTTTCTCGCCTGGTTGCCGGCACCTGAAGGCAAGCAGTTGCGCTCATTGCACTATCTGGTCGGATGGCAGCAGAGGCTTGCCCGCGGCTTGCAGGTCTCGGTCGAAGGGTATCACAAACAGATGAAAAACCTTCCCGTAACCGTATGGAGTACCATCGCAAAATTCACGACCGATCTCGCTCTGGCCGACGGCAACATATACGGGGCGGATTTGCGATTTGAGTATGGAACACGACGTCTTTACACCTTTATAGGGTACGGCTACTCCTGGATCGAATACGAATCGGCGCAGCGGAGTTTTTCCGAATGGTTTGGCGAGCCGATCCAGCATTATCATCCGGCTCATGACCGGCGCCACCAGATCAACGCCATGGTAACGCTGGATGTATCGGATTACACCTTTTCCGTCGGCTGGCAGCTTGGAACCGGACTCCCTTTTACCCGTCAGATGGGTTTCGACAGCATACTGCGCTTTGATCGCGGCCTGCCCAACGTCAGATCCAACTACGGTACCCCGAGGGTCATCCTCGATCAACCTTTTCAGGGAAGAACACCGGTATTCCATCGAATGGATATCTCGGTCAATCGCACCCTCAGGGTGGGGACAACGCGGATGGAGATTCAACTGGGTGTGATCAACTCGTACAATCGGACCAATCTGTTCTACTACGACGTGTACACCCAGCGGCGTATCGATCAGCTTCCTCTTGCACCTTATGGATCGTTTAAAGTGGTATTGTAACATGGACAATCGAAAACCACAAAAAGCATCGAAACGCACCACCCGAATACCATCAGTCGGGTTTCCGGATGCGAAACGGCTTTCAGCCATTTTTACACTGGCTGCAATACTTATAACGGGCTTGCTCCTCAACAGCTGCGATGAGTCCTTCAACACCTTCAAAGAAAACGACCGGTATCTCTTTTCAATATCAGGATATCTGGATTCATCCCTCGAAGAGCAGTGGTTGCGTGTGATCAATCTTCAGGAGGAAATCGACGGCGAAGACCACAGGATGAGCGGGGTCGTCACGATGCAACACCTTGAAACCGGCGAAATTTACTCCTTCCAGGACTCGCTTTTTCGATTTTCTGAAACCAATTTTGCCTATAATGTCCGTACCGGAGCCCGCATACATCCATCCAGCACCTACCTGCTTACCGCAACCAGGGAAGATGGTGCACAAAGCCGCGTGTTTGTTGACATACCAGATGCTTTTCCCGATCCAATTTTTGACCCGTCGGATCATTTCTGGCATCCCGACATGTTTCGCATCAATCAGGTAGAACACCTTGCCGATGTTCAGATCCGGTTCAATGTCCATCACAAGCTTGCCGAGTTCACACAGCCGATGCAAGTATCCGTACTTCAAGAAGCCTTCCGCATTGACGAACATACCCACGGCGTCTACATTTACAAGGAGATCATCGACAACAACATCCGAGGTCTTACAGACGTCGAAATCACGGATTGTGAACTCTATGTTGCGTCTGCTGGGATGGACTGGATCGATTTCTCGGAAGTGGATCCGGAGGTGCTGATGCTGCCGGACGGTATCACCAATGTGGAAAACGGCACCGGCTATGTGATCGGCGTGAACAGCCGTACCGTTCCCTACGAGAATACGGCTTGTGACGATCAGGATTGATCGGCGGGGCTTTGTTTGACCCTCGACCCTCGCTCGGCGGATGTTGTTCCGCACCAGGCAAATATTGGCCAGCAGTGGATTTACCGGTCATACCCATACCGTTTTTTTAAATCAGTCAACTCTTACCGGCTCTCCATTGCCTGCTGCAACAAACAAAGGCTTGCAACCCAATGGATTACAAGCCTTGTAGTGGCGGGGGCAGGATTCGAACCTGCGACCTTCGGGTTATGAGCCCGACGAGCTACCAGCTGCTCCACCCCGCAGAGTAGATTATAAAGGTACGGATTTTTTTTTCCGCTGTCAAATTATTTAAACATCGATTTTGCCCTGAAAGCGAAAAAGGAAACAGCCCATTCTTGGTACTGAGTGCTGTTTTTGGTAGCTTACCGATGCCATTTTTAAAAATGACTGTCTGCACCACCTAAATCATTCGATTCATGACTCCAACATCCCTCATTACTCCCGATGCTGTGCACTCCACCCTGGGCAAGCATATTCTTGCCGATGGCTTCGACATGGTTCTGGACCTCCGCAAGAGCCAGGGTCCGTATCTCCACGACGCCAAAGAGGACCGCAGCTATCTCGATTTCTTCACCTATTTCGCCTCCAATCCACTCGGGATGAACCATCCCAAAATGGTGGAAAACGAGGAGTTCCGTGAAAAGATCGGTTTCGTGGCCATGCACAATCCCTCTAACTCCGATGTGTACACCACTGAAATGGCCGAGTTCGTGGACACCTTCGAGCGGGTAGGTATCCCGGCCTCCATGCCACACGCCTTTTTTGTCGCCGGCGGCGCACTTGCCGTTGAAAACGCACTGAAAGTGGCCTTTGACTGGAAAGTCCAGAAGAATTTCCAGAAAGGATACCGGATTGAAAAGGGACACAAAGTCCTTCATTTTGACCAGGCTTTCCACGGCCGCACAGGATACACCATGTCACTGACGAACACCGAACCCAACAAGGTCGCGCTGTTTCCGAAATTCGACTGGCCGCGTGTGGTCAATCCAAAGATGCATTTTCCGATGGACGGGAAAAACACTGAAATGGTCATCGCCCAGGAAAAAAAGGCCATCGCACAGGCCGAGCAGTATTTCCATACCTACAGGGATGACATCGCCGCTATCATCATCGAACCCATTCAGGGCGAGGGCGGCGACAACCATTTCCGTCCGGAGTTCCATCAGGCACTGCGCGATCTGGCCGACAAACATGAAGCCCTGCTAATCCATGACGAGGTTCAGACCGGAGTCGGTCTCACCGGTAAATTCTGGGCGCACGAGCACTACGTCGAGCCTGACATCCTGGCTTTCGGTAAAAAGGCGCAGGTTTGCGGAATCCTTGCCGGTACCAGGATCGACGAGCTGCCTACCAACGTCTTCAGGGTATCCTCCCGCATCAATTCCACCTGGGGAGGTAATCTGGTGGATATGGTCCGTTTCACACGGTACCTTGAAATCATAGAGGAGGACAACCTGGTCGAAAATGCGGCCAGCACCGGAGCGTACCTGCTCGAACAGATCCTGGACGTAACGAGTGCTTTTGAAACGGTAAGCGGTGCACGCGGCCGTGGGCTTATGTGCGCATTCGACTTCAAGGATCCCGCAATGCGGACCAGATTCTTGAGCACCGTCCACAAGCATGGCATGCTTATGTTGCCATGCGGGACCCATTCCGTGCGCTTCCGTCCACCGCTTACCATTCAGAAGAAGCACGTGGACGAGGGCATCTCCATCGTTCGCAAGTCACTTAAGGAACTGGCCTGAGTCACGCAACCGGGTTCAGCCTGGAGCTGTCATTGCCATACAGGACAAAGAGATACTGATCCAGCCGTTTTTCTCACACCAATTGGTGGGAATCCGGCTGGATTACCATTTCATTGAGAATGCCGGGAGCGGGCTGGGTGACCGCATAATACACGGCCTTGGCCACTTCTTCAGGCGACAGCATCCTGTCGGCCTGCACCTTCATCTCCACCTCCGGATTATCCCAGAATTCCGTGGCGACTCCGCCCAGGTACATCAGCGTGTATCCGATGTTCTGGCGGCGTGTCTCTTCGGTGAGGGCTTTGGTAAAGCCGGCGACGGCAAATTTGGAGGCGGAGTAGATTGAACTGTTGCGCATTACATATTTACCGAGAATTCCGGGAAACATGATAATCTTTCCTGATTTTTCGCTTATCATATGTCGCAGAACCGACTGGGTTACCAGTATGGTGCCGTAAACATTAATATCCAGCAGCTTCTTTACCTGCTCGGGATCCGCATCCAGGATACCGCGGATCATGCCGGTGCCGAATGCATTGACCAGCACATCAATCTTTCCAAGTTCGCTGACAACCGAATCGACCATTTTGTAAACCGATGAAATATCGGTTGCATCGAGGTCGGCTGCGTAAGCTTCCCCTCCCGATTCATTGATTTCTGCTGCCAGGGTGTCGGCTTTTTCACGGTTCCGGGCCGCAAGGACGATTTTGGCACCGGCTTTTGCCAGTAATTTGGCCGTGGCCGTCCCGATGCCACCGGTTCCGCCTGCAATAAGTACAACTTTGTCTTTCATGGTGTGCTTGATTAAAGTTTTGTAAAACGAACATATTGCCTGCTTGCGGACTTGCATGGCAGTGTCCGCCAAATCGGCAATGTGTAAATTGCACACGCCTGAACGTATAGCGGTAGCAGCAGGTTCCCCGGATCGGGAACCTGTTTAGGGCTGAACGGGACTGAGTCGGACTGGACCCTGGCCGACTCTGGCCGACCGGGTTATACAGCCTGCGTGCGGGAAAGGGCTATGGGCATCACACCTTCGTATATCGCCTTGAGCCTGTCCACCTGTATTTCGGCAAAATCATCAATTAACAGGAGATCCCCGCCGACAGTACCCAGATGAAAGGCCGGGATTTCTGCCGTATTGAATGCATCCCTCACCTGCTCCATATTTTCGGGAGCCACACTCAGCAGGATACCGGACTGCGCCTCGCTGAAGAGCTGCTCGGTTGTGCTCTGGCCCGGAATATCCAGCGCCACCCGCGCCCCCAGTCCTGAAAAAATGCTTTTCTCCATGAGCGCAACGGCCAGTCCGCCATCCGACAGATCATGTGCCGAAGCGATCCATCCTCTACGAATCACGTTAAGGACGGCATCCTGCAGCTTTACTTCGAATTCCAGGTCCAGATCGGGTGCGTCCCCGGCCGTGACATCGTGTATCAGCGACAGGTACTCGCTGCCATCGATCCCGATCCTTGCGGCACCCACGTAGAGGATCTCGTCACCATCCGCCCGGTATCCGGCCCGTGTGGTATGCTTGTGATAATCCTCGATGAGGCCGAGCATGCCTATGACCGGAGTGGGAAAGACGGCGCCGTTGGGGTTTTCGTTGTAGAAGCTGACATTGCCGCCGGTGACGGGTGTACCAAAATATTCGCAGGCCTCGCCCATTCCCCCGACCGCCTCCTTGAAGGTCCAGTATACTTCCGGTTTGTAGGGATTGCCGAAATTCAGGCAGTTGGTGATGCCCATCGGCCGGGCACCGGTGCAGACCACGTTGCGTGCGGCTTCGGCCACCGCAATCTGTCCTCCTTTCCTCGGATTCAGGTACACATACCGGCCGTTGCAATCGGTGGCTACGGCCAGTGCCTTGTCGGTCCCTTTAATGCGCACCACCCCGGCGTCAGACGGACCTGGTCCCACGACTGTATTGGTCCGGACCATGTGGTCGTACTGCTCATACACCCATCGTTTGGATGCGATATTCGGCGATCCGAGCAGCTTCAGCATCGCATCTTCGACATCTTCGATATCGATGTAAGGCGAAAGATCCGTAGTCGCTGTCTTTTCCAGATATTCCGGCTTCTCGGTCTCGCGGATGTAAACCGGGGCGCCCCCGCCCAGCACCAGGCTGTCAGCGGGGATGTCGGCCTTCACCCTGCCGTCGCGCAAATAAGTAACCCGGTCGTTATCCACCACCTCACCGATCACGACCGCATTCAGGTCCCACTTCGCAAAGACATCCATCACCTCCTGCTCACGGCCTTTCTGTGCCACGATCAGCATGCGCTCCTGGCTTTCGGACAGCAGGATCTCATAAGCGCTCATATCCTCCTCGCGCAGCGGTACCTTGTCCAGGTCAATATGCATGCCGGTTCCGCTTTTTGCACTCATCTCGGAGCTGGAGCAGCTGATACCGGCCGCCCCCATGTCCTGGATCCCGACCACAGCGCCGGTTTTTAGCGCCTCGAGCGAGGCTTCCAGCAGCAGCTTTTCGGTGAACGGGTCACCTACCTGCACGCTCGGTCGCTTGGCTTCGCTGGCCTCGCTGATCTCTTCGGAGGCAAAGGTCGCCCCGTGGATACCGTCGCGGCCGGTCGATGCCCCGACGATGATCACCGGGTTGCCGACCCCATCGGCGATGGCCGAGGCCGTCTCCCCGTGCTTCACGATACCCACGCTCATGGCGTTGACCAGTGGATTGCCCTGATAGCTCTTGTCAAAGCAGACCTCGCCGCCGATCGTCGGCACGCCGAATGAATTGCCGTAATCCGCGATGCCGCGGACAACCCCATCCACCAGATAACGGACACGCGGCTCGCTCATCGGGCCGAAGCGCAGGGAGTTAAGTGCCGCGATCGGACGTGCCCCCATGGTGAAAATGTCACGGTGGATACCGCCCACGCCGGTGGCCGCTCCCTGGTACGGCTCCACGGCAGACGGATGGTTGTGGCTTTCGATCTTGAAGGCGCAGGCCAGACCGTCGCCAATGTCAACCAGTCCGGCATTCTCCTCCCCGGCACCGACCAGCAGGGCCGGACCGGTGCGCGGCAGGGTTTTCAGTACGGCAATGGAATTCTTGTAGGAGCAGTGCTCACTCCACATCACCGAGTAGACACCCAATTCGGTGAAAGTGGGAGTTCGGCCCAGATATTGGCAGATCTTGTCGTATTCTTCGTCATTGAGGCCGTGCTCACGGGCAAGCTCAAGGGTTACATCGGGCTCTGAAAAGCGCAACTTGGACATTGTTTAGGGCTAATGTTATGGGGTTATGATACTGGTTTATGATGCAGACTCATTCGCGGCGGTTTTTTTAAGGACTTCGAGCAGCTGCCGGTATTCCGAAAAAACGAAATCGGCAAGATTCGATTCCGGATCCGGTCCTGATTCCGGTACAGACGGGTTGTACCATGCCGTATTCCATCCGCTGCGGGCGCCGCCGGTCACATCCGATGAATAGGAATCGCCGACATATAGCAACTGATCGGGCCGGTATCCGGCTTTTTCGGCACCAAATTCAAAAATTCGACGGTCCGGTTTGAGATGACCAACTTCCTCGGATATGATGAGCTGACGGGAGTACCTATTAAGTGAAAAATGCTCGAATTTTTTCTTCTGGACGAAGATAAAACCGTTGGTCATGATGCCGACCGGATAGTTTTCAGATATGCGAATGAATGCCTCACGGGCATCGTGTATCCAGTCCCAATAACGCGAATAGCAATCCATATAAAACCGGTCGATTTCACGCCAGTCGGGTGGACGGATGCCCAGCCGCCTGAACGTTTCGTCAAATCGCAGCCTTCTCAGTTCATGCTGGCTCACATTCCCGTTCCGGTACTCTTCCCAAAGCCGGAAATTCGATGCCGCAAATTCCGCCGCAAATACATCCGGTTCAATGCGCTGCAAGTCAGGATGCTGGCTCCATACATCCACCAGGGCCCGCTTCTGTGCCTTTTTATGGTCGATCAGCGTGTCGTCCAGATCGAAGTAAATGAAGGTTACGGCACTGAAATCAGGTGTGAGTGGCTGTGATTGGTCGTCCATGACATGAATGATTGTGTAAAAGTTAAAAATAAGATGTTGCGCAACCTTTCCATAGGGAAAAATCCATTTTTATATGCATTGATACCTGCGACATGTACGCAGTGAGCGGTGTTGCCGAGATTCCAGTTACGGCCCGTCCTGTCCCCAATTTGACGAGGTGTGTCTCCAATTTGACCAGGCGTGTCTCCAATTTGGCATGGAATTACACTTCTCAAAAAACTATCTTGATTCTTGATTTTCCACCGCCAATCCAATCAAACCGACCATGGCCCGCACACCATCAAACATGCTACCATTGGGAACAACCGCCCCGGGCTTCTCGCTGCCCGATCCGTACGGCAACCAATTTACCCGGGACCAGGTTGCCGGTGAACACGGTCTGCTTGTGGTATTCTACTGCAACCACTGTCCGTTCGTCAAGCATGTCAGGGAAAAATTCGTGGAGTTGAGTTCCGAATATATCGACAAGGGCATCGGGGTCGTAGCCGTCAATTCCAACGATGTCGAAACCTATCCCGATGACGCTCCCGAAAAGATGGCTGAGGAGAGCGGTCGCTACGCGTACCGTTTCCCCTATCTTTTTGATGAAACGCAACAGGTTGCCAAAGCTTACGCCGCCGCCTGCACGCCTGATTTCTTCCTGTTTGACAAGGATCTGAAACTGGTCTACCGCGGGCAGTTCGACGACAGCCGCCCGGGAAACGATGAACCGGTGACCGGCGATGACCTCAGGGCGGCCATGGTGGCGGTTGTCCAGGATAAAATGCCATCGGAGAACCAGAAACCCTCCGTTGGATGCAGTATCAAATGGAAGCAGCCATCCTAGGCGGAAACGGCAATCCCTCACAGTAGCAATCCCTGACAGTAGCAATCCCTGACAGTAGCAACAACCCCGGACTTGAGCAGCATTCCTGTTTAATTGTTTTTCCTGCCTGCAATCTGCAAGAACAAACCCCATCAATCACTCTTCCCTTTATTCTCAATCTATTTCGAATCGCATAACCAATATGAATACTGATACACGGTTTATTTACAGTTCAAAGCCGTTGTATACGGTCCCATCCAAATGGGGCGTATCTGGCTTGATCATTCTGACTGCCACCCTGCTAATGGGTGGATTGACAGGTACAATGCCTGGACAGGATGCGGCCGGGCAGGCGTACCCGGAAGCATCCGGACAGCTGTCCGGATCGCATGCCATACAATCCGACTGGGTCGAGATCACCGACGATTATGAGCTCCCGGAAGGCATCCGCATATTCAACGAAGATGCCCTGAAGGCCTGGTACGTGGAATTCGATGTGACGCGGCAGGAACTGGCGCTGCACCCGTATATCTCGTCGAGGCAGGGGCTGCCCTCCTTTTCGCGGGAAGTGGGTTCCATCGTGGCCATCAACGGCGGATATTTCTCCGGCAGCACTTCGCTGTCGACCATCGTCTATCCCGGCGGGGATATCAAGGCTCAGAATCCTTCCATACTGAGCCGGGACAACCAGAGCTATTACGTGTCACGAGGCCATTTCGGGGTGATGAACGACCGGAGCATGAGCGTGGACTGGATCTACCATTTCGGCGCCACCATCAGTGATCTGTACAGGCTCGATCAGGCCATCCCCAACGAACGTGGCACCCCCGCACCGGCCCCGAGCCGGGACGACGGCACACCCTTTGAAGAGCTGCTGGTCGGCATCGGTGGCGGCCCCGTACTCATAAAGGACGGCGAGATCAATATCACGTTCACGGAGGAGCTGATCTGGGGCGGGGTCGGCGAGTTTGATGAACAGCGGGCCCGTACGGCCGTATGCTACACCGATGACGACCGGGCGCTGCTGTTTGTCGCCAACGAGACCCCCGGCATGGCGTTCGACGTGCTGGCCGACGTACTGTTCGACCTGGGCTGCCACGAGGCGCTCAACCTGGACGGCGGCGGATCCACCCATATGACCGTCGGCGACCAACTGGTCAACTACCAGTTCGTCAACCGGGACATCCCGACGATCCTGGCCATCGTACCAGCCGATTCGGTCGCTTTTCCGGAAGAACCGCTGGAAGAGGTCATTCTGGATACCGAGATGGACGAGGTGACCATAACGGACGGCTGGTTCGAGACCGCCAATCCCGGTTTTTACGGTGAATCTCCCTCGCTGGTAGTTGAAGCCGGGGACGGCAGTGAAACGGTAACATACCTGCCTGATCTGAGGCCTGACCACGAGTACAAGGTGTCCGGATGGTGGGTAGCCACCAACAACCGCACCACCAACACGCCCTACATTGTGCATCACGCTGACGGGGTGGATACGGTCCGTGTGAACCAGACGACAGACGGTTCCAGCTGGGTGGAAATCGGCAGCTGGTTTTTCAGCGGCACCGATGATGACAAGGTGATCATAACCAATGAAGCCACCGGCAGTGCCGCCACAAGCTACGCGGTGGCCGATGCGATCCGCTTTGCCCACACGGGTAACACGAAGGATCCCACCTCCGCCGGAACGGATGGCTACACGGAAAACGACCGCGGACGGGGTGAGCTGCCTGATCGCATCCACCTGGGACAGAATTACCCCAATCCGTTCAACCCGGTGACCATGATCCCGTTCGCCTTGCCGGAACCGGCGCATGTGCGGATTGCCGTTTATGACCTGCTGGGTCGTCGGGTAGCCATGCCTGCCAACAAGCGGTTCTCCGCTGGAGCCCATCAGGTTGCGTTTGACGCCTCGGCGTTGCCCAGCGGAATCTATATATACGAACTCCAGAGCGGCTCCATTCGTCTGCAACAAAAAATGATGCTCGTCCAATAGTCCCGAAGCCCTCATGAAAAAATCCCTGACCCCTCGCATTACCTGCGCCGCAGCGACCCTTTTTGTCACCTGGGTCATTGCCGCCGGCACGGCCACCGATGTCCGCGCAGGGTCCCCGCCTCCCAACGAGGTGATCCATCAGATGATCGACGCCATATCACTGGACAGTCTGCACAGGCACATCCAGGTACTGGAAGATGCCGGCGGCACGCGCAGCCGCATCGCATTCACGCCGGGCAAAGACAGCGCCGCGGTGTACATCAAGGACGTGTTCGACCGCATGCCCGGACTGTCCTCGGTCCATTATGACACGTTCTATGTCGAAGCGGCGCAGCCTCCGTACAACACCATCCCCCAGGTGAATGTGGTGGCCACCATCGAGGGCTCTGTGTATCCCGACTCCTACTATATCATCGGCGGGCATTACGATTCCACCTCCGACCGGGACGACAACTGGAACAACGGAGCGGACTGGCAGACCATGGAGGCACCCGGCGCCAACGACAACGGAACCGGTGTGGCCGCTGTCCTCGAAATCGCCCGTGTGCTTTCCGACCCGGATACCGGCTTCCGGCCCGATTACACACTGGTTTTCGTGGCCTTCGGGGTGGAAGAACGCATCCCGGCATCCATCCGATCCGGCAGTGGAAACGCAAACCACGTGGGCAGCCGTCATTTCGCAACCCGTGCCAGCAGCAACAACGATGATATCCGCGGGATGATCTCCATTGATATGATCGGCTACAACAACCACCATGAATACACCGCGCTGGTTATGCACGAGAATTTCATGGTCGATGAATCGGTCCAGTTCGGCACCAAGCTATACTTCGCAAACCTTGATTTTGACATCGGGCTCACCATGAACAGTCCCGCGTTCGCACGCGGCGCCTACAGCGATCACGACACCTTTGCAGATGAAGGATACCCGGCCGTGCTGGTGATTGAAAACGCTCCGCCGTGGCGGAACAATACGGATAATAACAACACACCTTATTTGTATTACGCAAACCCCTACTACCATAAAACCACCGATACGCGGGAAAAGATCAACATGCCGCTCGTCACCAAGGTTGCACAGCTCAACCTGGCTGCCATTGCCTATTTTGGCGGATATGTGGAAACGTCCACCGGTGATCCGGATCCGGAACAGCCACTGGAAATCATCCTTGTGGGCAACCATCCCAATCCCTTCAATCCCTCTACCAACATCGTGTTCGAACTGGCGCACAGCAGCCATGTGGAACTGGCCGTTTACGATCTGACGGGCAGCCGCATCGATGTACTGGTGGATGCTACCATGCCGGCCGGACGCCATTCCATCCCGTTTGATGCCGCCGCAGGTGGACGCAGCCTGGCCAGCGGCATCTACCTCTACCGTCTTTCCAGCGGTACGCTGTCGGCCACCGGCAAGATGCTCCTGGTCAAATAAGGAAAATTTTCCTGATAGTAAACAGCATCGACAGTAATCCTATGAACTTGATGTTGAGCACATGCTAAACGGACAGGGGTATTTAGTAACAAGAACGATGCACCATAAAAAAAATCGCTAATCGGCAGCATGTCCAGACGTTCCAAAACAGAGCGCTATCAGGATATCCTCGCCATGCCCAACGTCACCGACCTGCACCATTACCGGGAAGGCGACTACGCGTCCGTACGTGGGAACTGGGCGGAAAGGTTCGGCAATGACAACCCGATCACCCTGGAACTGGCCTGCGGCAAAGGGGAATACTCCCTTGGTCTTGGCGCTCGCTATCCCGGGCGCAACTTTCTCGGGCTGGATATCAAGGGCGATCGCATCTGGAAAGGGGCCATGCAGGCCCTGGAGGCCGGTTTGACCAACGTCCATTTCATGCGCACCCGCATCGACCATATTACGAATTACTTTGCCACCGGGGAGATCGACGAAATCTGGATCACGTTCCCGGACCCTTACCTGAAAAAATCCAAAATACGCAAAAGACTGACCCACCCGGTCTTCCTGAGCCGATACAGGCAGATTCTTTGCCCCGACGGTTCCATTCACCTTAAAACCGACAACGACCGGCTTTTTTCATTTACAGTCCGCGTCATTGAGATCCTGGGGCTGCCACTAAAGAGACAGATCCCGGACCTGTACCGTTTGGATTATATACCGGAAAATCTCGATATTCAGACATATTATGAGAAACAGCATCTCGCGGCGGGTCGAACCATAAAGTACGTCTCATTCAGCCTGAACGATGCCGTATACCGGCCTGTTCCTCACGAAATAGATCAACTACCTTGACCGCAAATCGCCAACCTCATCGATCATGGTCCATACTTCGTCCTCTTCGTCCTCCTCTTCCCGCCGTGCCACTGCCTGGAAGCAAACTCTTCCCGTCCTGGCTCTTGTCCTGTTAGTCCAAACCGGTTTTGGGGCAGATACCGCACTGGCCGACAACCTGTTCCGCTTCGCTGCACACAATCAGGCAACAGGAGAAACGCTTCAACGCGGTGAATCCACCTCCATCATCCTCGATTTCGGGATACTGGACTCTTCGCTCAAGGTTGACAGCAAATTTGTCATACCGGGACCAAATGGCAAAGAGGAGCATTACCGCATCACGGTTGTCTCGCAGTTCCTGGACGATGTCATTTCCGTAAGGGCCGAGCACGTCGATACGCCCTATGATCAGATCACGTTTTCCTATGACATGGCAAACAAGCTGGTGCTGGGCAGCATAAGCCGTCCCGGCCGCAGGGACTCCTGGCGGATCCTTCCGGTCTCTTCAAGTTATCGCAAAGCCGCTCCGGAGAGTGAAGACGGGCATCTTCTGATGTACCGCGATCCGGATGACGAGGATATCCTCTCCTGCGGCGTGGACCATGAACTCAACGATAGCGAGGCCTATCACAAGCATCACCAAGATCCAATAAGCCAGAGCCATGTCCACTCGGCCTTTGACATACAGGATTCCGGTCTGGAAGGATCCGTCCCTGTAGATGTGCTCATCGTTTATACGGATGCGGCTGAGACCTGGGCGAACGAGAACGAAGGCAACATAACGCTGCTGATTTCCGAGATGATGAACCTCTCACAGACCTCCCTGGACAACAGTGAGGCAGGCGTCGAACTCCGGGTGGTCCACACACACAAAACCACCTACGAAGAAACCGGCGACGATTCCCGGACCGACCTGTTCCGGCTGGCCACCTCCCCTTCTTTCAATCTAGGCAACGAATACCAGGGTTTTATGGAATCCGTACACACCCTGCGCAGTCAGTATGGGGCAGATCTGGTTTCGATACTGGTGGACAATACCGATGTCGGGGGTCTGGCGTTTCAGCTGGGTGACGCATCCGGCTATCCACAGCTTGGCTTCTCACTGAACCGCATTCGGCAGGTAACCAGCAGTACCACGTTTGTTCACGAGATCGGACACAACATGGGCAATGCTCACAGCCGCAGTCAACGACGCAATGCGGCGGGTCCGTTCGGCGGCCTTTTCGACTATTCGACCGGATGGCGGTTTACCGGAAGTTCAGGGACCTCTTTTGCCACGGTCATGACCTATCTCGAAGCCCGCGACGAGTCCATGAGCACCGGAATCATGCATTTTTCCAATCCGGAGGTCACTTTTGATAACCGGAACACAGGCAGTTACAGCGGCGGCAATGCACCGTCCGATAACGTGCGCAATATGCTTTACACCCGCAATATCATTTCCTCTTACCGGCCCACCCAAAATGATCGTCCACTGGCATCGCTGGACAATTCGCTGATCGATATCGACGCCAATTACATGGAGAAACAGGAAATTTCTTTCCAGCTATCCAACAACGGTGACAGTCCGCTTTTCTGGACCGTGGACGTGGCCTATCCCGAAGGAACTGTCCCGGCTAAAGCGGCCAGGTCCTCATCTGCCGAAGCGGCAGAAGCATCCCAATCGACAGCAGTAGCAGGATTGGCTGTTGACGGGCCTGACCGACCGGTCGTTGGCACTGGATACCCGTTTTTCACCCCGCAGGGCGAGCGGCTGGTCCGCCTTGAGGATGCACCGTTCTACCAGTCCGAGCCGGCTGGCTCTGGCAACTACACCCTGACCAATAAAAGCAGTGCAGGGAAATCCTATTCCCTGATGGAAACCGCTGATGACGAACTTCCCGGCAATGTGGTGTACGAAACCCAATTTGATATTGCTCAGCTGCTTGGTGAATCGGCTGAATATCTGGTACTGGGTTCCTGGAGTGCGTTTCCGCAGAACGAGTCCAATCCGTTCATCTTGACAAAGGAAGACCCGCGTTCCGGGACGCTCCACATGCGCATGAAACCCAGGGAAGAACTGGAGACGGAGACATTGACCGGCGTGGTTGCTCCTTTTTTCGGTCCGCTCACTTCGCAGGGTTACTCCCTGTCAATGGACCTGCAGTTCAGCCAGCTCGAATCAGAAAACCAGTTTCACATCATCGTTGAACAGCCATCGCGCGATTATCTGACGGCTTGGGTCTGGTTCGATGACGGCAAGATATGGATCCGCAATCAGATCACCTCTGAAGGGCGTGACTTTTTTGATGTCGGGGCAACTTACGAAGCCAGCGACTATTTCCGCTTCGAGATCCGTACCGACCCGCTCAATGAGCGTATCCTTTATTTTGTGGACGGGACTCAAATCTTTGAAGGGGACCTGTTTGAGGGCACCGCACCCGAACGCGTCCTTCTTGCCCACCTGAACTTCCAGACCGAGGAAACGTTCGACGTAGACAATTTCCGCATCAGCGCTCTGACCAACCGCGATTTCCCCAGGTTCCAGTTCCGAAAACAGTCCGGCGGTATTGCTGCGGGATCAAATTCCCTGATTACATTTGATGCTATTGCCGACCGGCCGCGCAACGGCGTATACGAATTCGATCTGGTCGTCACCACCAACGACGCCTCCAACGAGCAGTTCACCATACCTGTACGTTACGAGGTTACGGACGCCCAGGTTTCGGGCGAGCCCGAACCTGTCGCCGCTACCTTCCGATTGGACCAAAACTACCCCAACCCGTTCAATCCGTCCACTATCATTACCTATACCCTTCCGGAGCAAAGTGATGTGCGGCTGGATGTGATGAACATCAACGGACAGCGGGTGGCTACTCTGGTCGACGAACAGCAGCACGCCGGTGAGCATCAGGTTACCTTTGATGCAGCAGGGCTGGCCAGCGGTTTGTATCTGTACCGTCTCCAGGCCGGGTCATTTACGAAGACAGAGCGGATGATCCTGGTGAAGTAGCGTGATAGCGTGCGCCCTGGCGGGTGCCGCGGGCCAGCAAGGTTTGCATTACGTGCTGTTTTACTTCGGGATGCTTCCTGCGTCCCCACTGCGGCACAATCAATAAATGTGGCGGAGCACTGCCCGACATGCGCGCGATGGCCATATCGGGACGCAAGCGCTCAAGAAAATCGCTTACCAGTTCCACCCATTCGCTGAACGTGAAGACCGGAAACGGATGGTCAAAGTACTCGCGCGCCAGTGCTGTACCCTTGACGACCTGAAGATGGTGGATTTTCAGGTAATCTATCGGCAGGCTGGAAACCACTTCCGCCGAATGGAGCCATTGCCGGCGACGCTCTCCCGGAAAACCGAGAATGAGATGTGCGCCGATATGAATCCCCCGACCTGCCACCCGCCCGCAGGCTTCTACCACCGCGGAATAGTCATGCCCCCGGTTGATGTTGCGGAGAGTTTCATCATACACCGACTCGATACCTATCTCTACCGCGACATAGCACTCACGGGCCAGCGATTCCAGCAAAGCGACCACCGGCTCGCTCAGGCAGTCCGCCCGCGTACCAATGACCAGGCCGTCAATATCCGGATGCTCCAGCGCCTCCCGATAGCGTTCTTCCAGCCGGTCGACCGGAGCATGGGTATTAGTATAGGCCTGGAAATAAGCCAGGAAATGCTCGGCCTTGTAACGCCTTCTCTGGGATTGAACTCCCTGATCGAGCTGACTGCGGATGGAATCCTTCCGGTTCAGGTACTTGGGGACAAAGCTGCGGTTGTTGCAATAGGTGCATCCACCCTCGGCCACGGTGCCGTCGATATTGGGACAGGTGAATCCCCCATCCACCGAAACTTTGTATGTGACCGCTCCGAAACGCTTCTTGAGATAGTGAAAATAGTCGTTATAGGGTCTTTGGGAGGACATGGCTGAGGTTCTCGTGATTGACTTCACCAATGGCCATTATTTTTGGCCCTTTCTCTTTTTTTCTTGCCGTTTTCTCATCTTGACCGGCTTCCCTTTTGGACCGGCTTCACTCTGTGATGAAAAATACAAAAGTGTCTGACCAATTGCCCCTGGATTTACCATATCGAAAGCGGAACCGTTACCATGCAACAGACATCTCCAAACGGATATCCTTGAGTTTGAATTTCGTTGGAAGTCGGGCCATTCCCGTTAGACCTAAAGTTCAAGACGAAAACCGGCGAAGGCGGCGCGACCTGGAGCCGGCTCGTAAAAGCGGCCGAAGTTGGCGTTGATACTGACCGAACTGTTGTAGCGGGTATTGGTGATGTTGTTGACGTTCACAAAGGGCGCCAGGTGAACGTGCTGCGTCAGCGCGATGCCGTCGTGCGCCAGGGTCATATGAAAAACTTCATAACCCGGATTTCGTGCCGTGTTGGCATTGTCGACATAGTAGGAATCGAGGATTTCGGCGGTCAGTGAAATGCGGAAATCCCGAGGGGTGAAGGACAGGGTGGATGCGAAACGGTGGTCGGGTATGCCGGGAAGGCGGTTTCCGGTGCCATCTACATCCCCTGCGGAATCGCTGAAAGGCTCCCGAAACGTAAACCGGCTGAAATTATAGCTTCCGGCTACCTCCATCCATGCGACCGCCTGCCATTGGAGCGATATTTCGAAACCGTCATGCCGTGTCTTGCCGGCATTTCGATAGAAATCGCGATCGCCGCCCTCTTCGGTGCGGTAACTGATAAGCTGGTCGCGTACGATCATCCTGAAAAGAGCGACGTCATAGCGCAGGCGGAAAGGAAGCCACCCTCCGCGAAATCCGGCCTCGACACCGGTTGTCCGCTCGGGATCGATGTCGGGATTGAAACCGCCGGTCATGTCCGGCCGGTTGACCAGCTCTGTGGTCGTCGGCGTCTCGAAAGAGGTGCCATAGTTGAGGTAGGCAAGGCCGGCACCGGTCCTCAGTGATGCCCCAATGGAGGGACTCAGGGCGGTGAAGGTGCGGCTGCCGGAACGGTCCTCACCGCCCCGTTGAAGCTGGTCATCGGTTTCGAAGCGGGTCGCATCCATCCGCAGACCAGCCGAGAAGTTGAACCGGTCCAGATCGGTGGCCAGTCGGGCGAACACTGCTCCGTTGATGACGGTCTCGAGCTGGTCTATAGTACGTTCCCCGCGCTCGAAATCCCCGATATAATCGAAATTTCGCCGATCATCGGACTGGATCGCTCCATCAGCGCCAATCCCCCCTCGCAGAAAGTGCCAGGTATGGTTGACAGAGAGGCGTGTGCCCGCCATCAGCCGGTCTACTTCGATATCAGCAAAGGGCAACTTATTATGCAACGACCGGGCCGTTCCGTAAACCGTGCCCTGCCAGCTTCCGGTCCCGCTCTCCGAGCGCATTGTAAGACCAAGCTGCCCCTGCCGCCAGGATTTTCCCGCCGAGGCATTCTCGAATAGCTGTGTTGCCTGTCGCCGGTCATCCGCCAGGTCCGCTTCACTGAGGCTGCCCGGGTGCCGGGTGTCCGGCGCATCCACAAAGGCTCCGCTCAGCTGCAACTCGCGGCGGGTATCGAGCTGCCACCGCATGTGTCCGGTGAGCCGCAACACCTGGTGCTGACTGTGATCCCTGTAACCGTCCCGGTTCAGGTAGGATGCGTTCAGGTGATAGCCTCTCGGGCCTTCCCGGTGCGTCCCCTGCACCTGCGCACTGTAGGTTCCGTGCGCCCCGCCATATACCCGGGTTCGAAATGCGGTATCGTAGCTTGCCGGGCGGGTGGACAGGATGAGCGTTCCCCCACCCGCATTGCCCCAGAACGATGAACTGGGTCCGCGTATCACTTCAATCTGACGCACCATGGCCGGATCCACGATATCCATCACGGTCTGCCCATCCGGAACCGTCAATGGAATATCATCCAGCAACACGAATATGCCCCGCACGCCGAATGCAGTGCGCCAACCCATGCCTCGGATGGAAACCCGCTCGCCCAGCGCATAGTTCTGCCGGTCATTGACCCAGAGCCCCGGTATTCCGATAGCAATCCGGTCAAAACTCAAGGCCGGCTCACTACCCTGCTCTTCCACCGTGCGACTGACCACCGAAACAGAAAATGGCGCCGATGCCTCGGTCTCGGTTTCACGGGCCGCCTGGATCTCGATTTCGGCGAGTTCGTAGGTAAGGGTATCAAGCTCAACATTCTGGGCCCAAGCGCTGCCACTAGCAGCAAGCACATGTGCAACAAGCACACAAATTAATACTGTAAGCAGAGTGAATAATCGGTTTTTCATAGAGGAGTAAACATTCGGTCTTTCGGTCCCGTTCATCGGGTCATGCCTGCTCAACCGTCCCCATCTGCACCCCTTTGCGATCTGCCTTGAGTGCTTCATGGATGAAATCCAGCAGTTCCTTTTTGTGCTTCTCGGAATAGTGATGCTTTCGGGAGGTCGCGATGTTCTTCAGCAGTGAACTGATCTTGCGCAGACCGGACGGATCCAGATCCTTGCGGACCACCACGGTTTCGGTGTTGGCGGCAGTCCGGTTGTACAGCACGGCGACCACCTGCCGCAAGCGGTTGATGACCAGCAACCCCAGCTCTGGATTCAGTGCATCAACGTAAAAGCGTTCTTCATTCGGATCAAACCTGCCTGTTTTCACCAGGTCCATCGGTGAAATATCTTTCATGTAGGCGGCAAGTCCGCCTCCCACCCCCAGAGCCGCCGTGAAGACGCCGAAAGTGAGTCCGCCCGCAGCGGCATCTATGGCCACCCCGATGCCGCCGCCGACCAAAGCATTGATCATGGCCCGCTGGTGTACGGACAGGTTCTTGCGTCGCACAGCCGTATCGAACAGGTCGTTATCGGCAAACTCCTGTTCGAACGTAAATTCTATATGCAGCCCAAACCGCCTCGAGATTTCGCGTTGCGCATCGTTCATGGTCTTGTGGACAAAATCCCTTACCTGCTGAAGCAGTTCATCCCGGTGCTCGTCCTCGTCGCGGACACCATCATACCGGACCGAAAACTCCCGGTCAAAAATCTGCAGGACCGTTCTTCTGATCACCCGTGCACACTCTTCCAGCACGTTCTCCCGCTGTTTTTTCAACGCCTCAATAACCCGGTTCAGCGGCTCCTCCCATTCATCATCCAGATGGCTGAACGCCCCGAGGATGCGCAGTTTTTCGTCGAAGGTGGTTTTATGCGGATTGAACACCTTGATGTTATTGAAATAATCGGTGAGGCCGCTCCGCCACGAGTCCAGATAGCGGTCGCCGTCAATGGGATTCAGGATGGCGATCCGCGGCAGCCGCGTAAACCGAATCAGTTCGATCTCCCTGAGATACTCCGATTCCCGGAATCGTTTGGAACAGTCCGCCACATAGACAATGCACGCATAGTCGGCAATCGGTTTGAAGATTTCCAGCTCATAGGCAAAATCCGGGTTCCCGGCATAGAAATCCAGAAATTTACGGATCAGTTCGATTGGATGGTCCGAATCCCGTATACCCCACTCCAGGAGGATTTCATACATTTCAGCCGCATTCTCAAATCCGGGGGTGTCCCACAGCGTAAAACAGGTTTCCAGCTCGATCTTTCCCTCCTGCTCCCGTTCGATTTTGAAAGGATAAGGCTTGGCCGACATCGTAGTGCGCGCGTGCTCCCTGACCACCACCGATTCATCGTTGGTCATAGCCTTGATGAACGTGCTCTTACCCTTGTTCGGTGCACCGGTAACTACAAATACGGGATGATTCATGGGATGCGTGGGGTGATTCATGGGATGCGGGGGATGATTCATGGGATGCCGGTTAAGATATTACGGTCCAACAAATTGCGCACATCCAGCAAAACACGCTTCCTGCCGTGTTTGCGATTGATTTCATCCATCCGGCTCCGCCAGTTGATCTCGTTGATCTGCTTCTTATGTGGGGGATCTTCGGTGACCGGAACGATAATGATTCGGGATTGCCGGCTCTCCTGAAGCAGGATCTGCAGTTTCTTTTCCAGGCGGATGGTGGGCGACTCTTCATAAGGAACCACTACCAGAATGTCGCAATGGCCGTTTTCCAGTGAAAGGCGGATCGAGTCCCTGAGGATCTGCCGGTCTTCTTCCGTTGTGTTCAAGCCCCCGATATGGCGTGCGGAAAGTATCCGGCGATTCAGGATTTTGTGGATACCGGTCGTGTCCGTGTCGCCCAATCCCCATAAAAGCACCACGCAGGAGTTTGAAGCGTCGACCGGCCGCTCGGGCCCGGTCGCCGAACTGTCAGCTGCATTGCTCTGGTCGTCACCCGTCGTACTGATCAGTGGATTTTCCATATATCCAATAATCTCCCTGCCGGTGTCCGAGGCAAGAAGAGCCATATCCGTTGATTGCCGGAACCGCCACCTGTACCATGCAAATGCCAGTGCCCTGGGGAGAAAACCGTATGTCAGGACAGCCATGAAAATGAAAGGCCACCAGCGTCCGGAGGATGCATCCCTGATGTCACCGCGACCGGCCCTGAAATACCGCGTCGCCTCGACCGTTTCGCGGTCGACGACTGCGGCGGGCACCATTGAGGCCCACGGTGCCGAGATGGTCCTGGTGATGGAATAGAGCGTTTCGCCGCGCATTTCCAGCGTGGAGCTCCAGGAAAAGGCCAGATCGGTTGTGATCACGTTGAAAAGCATCCACAGCAGGGCGCCCGTCAGGTAGGCAGCCCCGGCAAGCTGAAGATTCTGTTTCAGGAAATGACTGACCGGTTCCGAGTGCACCAGCCAGGCTTCGGTGGCATTGACGGCGCGGCCCTGCAACGATTTCCGCAAGCGGGAGCGGACTGGACCTTCTATCCAGCGA
The DNA here is from genome assembly GCA_046483675.1 of Cyclonatronaceae bacterium. GTDB lineage: Bacteria > Bacteroidota > Rhodothermia > Balneolales > Natronogracilivirgulaceae > SKNL01. Next base: position 43,567 of record JAWOCT010000028.1, on the reverse strand, counting down.
AATACCGGCGGCAGGTGGCCGGAGTGCCGTATAGCGGTCAGCCCGTATCCAACCGAAAAAAGAAGTAGAGCAAGGGGCAGCAATGCAAACACCGTCAGCACCGGCAGAACGTTGATGGGTTCGGTGCCATCGTAGTAAAACAGATAAGCCGCTGCGCCGGTGCCAGTAAGAAAGGCGATGAATCCGACGGCAATGGACACCAGGCGCAGATATCCGGTGACGGTCGCGGCCGTTTCCCTGATACCCTCCGGCATGAAGTCCCGGTACCAGGTACTTAATTTTTCCGTATCGGGTGTTGGCGTTGCTTCATTTCGGTCCCGGTCCAGCCGAATCCCGAGCTGCCGGTATTCCCGGATACGCTCTTCCGTCATGGAACCGGCATCAAACAGGCTCAGTCCGGTCAGTATTTCCAACCGGGATGGTGCATTGTTCCGGGTGCCATCCATTCAGGTTGCGGTTTAGAGATTGTGAATTACAGATTGAGATATGCGGGTTGCCGAAAGTGATTCAGTGGATGCTTGACAAGGTGTGTACATGCACTCACAAAATACAAGCAAAATACCCCCGAACCAACGACAGGGCTCCCGCGGCATGACATGCATGAGAGGCCCCGGCATAATATGCGAAGGAGATCTCGTAACGTGGCATGCGCGAGGGCTCCCGACATAACATTTCCCGGAATCCTTCGTATAACGTGAAGATACAGGTGTTAGAAAACGTTTTTTAGAAGATAACCAGATGGTATTTTTTTACCATTAGGCAAGCCCGTGTGGTATTGGGATAATGGGTAATTTCATCATAAACTTTGCAAAGGAGTGCCTTATGAACACCAGCAAATGGCTCATTCTCAGTATTGCTGCACTTTTTTTGATTTCCGGGGCTGTGGGCGGCATCAGCTTTGGCCGCAGTATCGGAAGCATCACCGGTTTAGGCGGCCCGGGGTCTGAAAGCGATCTGGGCGGCGGCACATCATGGGCTGAGAAACCGGTCTGGCACACAGAGCGTATCACGGTGGAACTGCCCGCATACATCAAGGCCAGCACCTTCGGCGGTTCCATAACGGTCAATGCTCACGAGCGCAATGAGATCGAAATTCGCATCCACATCAGGAAAGACGGGTCTTATCTGTACGAAGGTGAACAAGCACCGGTTGAGATCACTGTCACCGAGACTCCCAACGGCGTGGAGATCGGTGCCGAACCGGAGAAAGAAGGGTGGTTCCGCAGCGGAACATCCCTCTCGGTTTCCTATGATATCCTGGTACCGGAATTGACAGAAGTGCGTGCCTCTACAAGCGGAGGCAGTGTGTCCGCTTTCGATATTGCGCATAATGTTTCACTGATCACCAGCGGTGGAGCGGTAACGGCGGAACGGATTACAGGCGAAGTACTTGCAAGGACATCAGGCGGACCTGTAAACGCCAGAGACATCACCGGCGACCTGACGGCCCGGACCAGCGGCGGTGGTATCCGCATCACGAACGCGTCCGGCAAGCTATCGGTCCACACCAGTGGCGGGCCCATCCGACTGGATGGTGTGTCGGGAGCGGTCGAGGCCCGGACCAGCGGCGGTCCGATCGATGCACGAATACTGCTTCTGGAGGATCATCTCACGCTGAGAACATCAGGTGGATCCATAAAGGCCATCCTCCCGCGCGGCCAGGGGATGGATATCCGCGCATCAGGAACAAATGTATGGAACCGGCTGGAGGATCTGACCGGTGACATCTCATCACGCAACATCCAGGGCTCGGTCCGGGGCGGCGGCATACCGGTTGAACTGAAGACTTCCGGGGGCAGTGTGGAGATTGAATACGGAGATTAGCGGGACATCAATTGTGGTTTGGATCAAATTGTGATTTGGACCAGTTGCGTTCTCAAAACAGATCGAGTTCTCCCTGGGACGGCATCCGCCGAAAGGCGGATATATTAAGCGGAGGCCCTTCTTCCGCCAGTCCATGCCTGTGGCATGATATGCGGAACGTCTGGAGGATCTGATCGGCGTATGCCCCATGCCCTTTCATCCGGTATCCAAACCGTGTGTCGTACAGTTTGCCGCCCCGCAGCGAAATAAGCCGGGACAAAATTTTCTGTTTCCGGTCGGGATAATGCTGCTCCAGCCACTGCCCGAACAGCGGCACCACAGCGCCAGGCAGACGCAACAGTACGTAATTGCAGAACATCGCTCCGGCCCTCTTCGCTGCGGCCACCATGGCCGGCAGCTCTTCGTCGGTCAGGGCGGGAATGACCGGTGCAAACAGCACGCCGACCGGGATGCCCGCCCGCGACAGTTCCTGGATCGCCTTGAGCCGGCGCTCCGAACGGCTGGTGCGCGGCTCCATGATGCGTGTCAAGTCCGGGTTCAGTGACGTGATACTGATCATCACCCTGACCGCCTGATGCCGGGCCATCTCCTCGAGGATGTCGATATCGCGCGTTACCATGTAGTTCTTGGTGACGATGGTAAAGGGGTTTCGGAATTCAGCCAGTACTTCCAGACACCGGCGCGTGACACCGAGCCGGCGTTCGACCGGCTGATACGGATCGGTCACCCCGCTCACCGACAGCGTCCGCGGTTGCCAGGAAGGCCGCTGCAGCTGCCGTCGCAACTTCTGCGCCGCATCCTTCTTGACCATGATCTTTGTCTCGAAATCGAGTCCCGGCGACATGTCCAGATACTCATGGAACGGACGTGCATAGCAGTATACGCACCCATGCTCGCAACCGCGATAGGGATTCAGGCTGGCGTCAAAAGGCACATCCGGACTGTCGTTGACCGCGATCACATCGGCTGCATCGTCGCTGTAAAAGCACGTTTTAGGTGAAATGCCACCTTCGGTGTATTCCGGATCCGGCTGGACCTCAAGCCGCGCAAACCGGTTGGCCGGATTGGCTGCGGCGCCGCGTCCCCTGATCGCTTTGGTATTCGGTTTTCGTTTGTCCATCGTGTCCTTGGTATGATCCTCAATTCAAGTTAACATATTTCACACATATACCAAAACGCAACGGCCTTAAAACATGCGGAATCTTATTTCACTATCGGGATGACCATCAGCTTGAGAAACGCGCTGACGAGCATGTAAAGGGAGCGTGTAACCGGATTGAGAGGCACACCTATGGCAATAAACATAATATAGACACATATCCACTAGACCTATCAATCTGAGATATCAATAAGTGGAGACATTGATTTTTTTACCCGCTTTGAAATAATATTGTTATAACCTGATCAATATGAGCAATCCCTGGAAGCGAAAATTCGTAAAGTCGGAAACAACCTTGGCCTGATCCTCCCAAAACAATTGGTCGAGGAACTGCACCTGAAAACGGGCGACAAATTAAGTATCGAAAAAAAAGTTCGGGAATGGAGTTGCAACCGGTTGATCGGGAATTCGAAGGTTGGGCGGAAACGTATCCTCAGCTCAGGAAAAACTACAAGGACATGTTGAAAGAGCTTTCCAAATAATTCGCTTATTGGACAAGAATATCATCCTGATTTTTCATGATGATCAACTGAAATGCTACGGTGGTGCAAAGGGCATACGGGATGAACATTTTCTGGAATCGGCTTTGGCTCAGCCACAGGCCAGCTTTGCCGGGGAATATGTACACATGGATGTTTTTCATATGGCTGCCGCCTATGGCTTCCATTTGTGCCAGAATTATCCATTCTGTGACGGGAACAAAAGGACGGGATTGACAGCCATGTACACTTTCCTGTTTGTCAATGGCTATAAGCTGATTGTCGATAAAAAAAGCTTATATGCAATCATGATCGATCTGGCCAGTGGCAAAATCACAAAAGATGAACTGAGGGAGTTCCAAAAATCACAGTCCATCAGCAGATAGTGATCGTTTTCAAATTCCTGCTCTCAAATCAGTGATCAGTGTGTGTCGGTCAACCACACCATCAGGAATCCCCGGCGGCCAGCGCTACCGAATCCCGAATGGCCACCAGCGTCTGCTCAAGCAGCGCCTGGTCGATGACCAGCGGCGGGGCCAGCCGCACCAGTGTGTTGGAGTGGAGCGTCCAGCCCAACAGGATCCCGTGCTCATCCAGGCAGTACTTGACCGCCTTGCGGGTCGTCTCCGCATCGGTGAGCTGAAGCCCGAGCATCGCGCCCCGGCCCCTGATTTCCAAAATACCCCTGCCGCGCAGAATCTCCCGGGCCATCCGTTCGATCTCGGGTGCGCGCTCCATCAGTCCGTCCCGCACCAGCACGTTCAAAGCCGCATTGGCCGCCGCACACGACACCGGATGTCCGCCGAAAGTGGTCACGTGGTTCAGCGGCGGATTGTACATGAAGGCGCGGAAAATGTCCGTGGATGAGGCGAGTCCGCCCAGCGGCATCCCTCCGCCCATCGCCTTGGCCATGGTCAGGATGTCCGGCACAACCCCGTAGTGCTCGAAAGCAAACAGGCGTCCGGTGCGGCCGAAGCCCGACTGAATCTCGTCGAAAATGAGCAGCGTCCCGGTTTCGGTGCAACGCTTCCTTACTGCGGCCAGCCACTGCGGATCCGAGGCAATGATGCCGCCCTCGCCCTGGATCGGCTCCAGGATCACCGCCGCCACGTCACTCGTGATGAGCTTTACGACCGTAGGATCATTGAAATCACAAAAAGTCACATCCGGCAGCAGCGGCTCGTACGGGGTGCGGTACACATCCCTTCCAGTGACACTGAGCGAACCCTGCGTATCGCCGTGATAGCCATCCTGGAACGCCACAAACCGGTGACGGCCAGTGTGTTTTTTGGCCAACTTGAGCGCCGCCTCGTTGGCCTCCGTGCCGGAATTGACAAAATAGATGCGGTCGAGTGACTCCGGCAGCAGGGAGGCAAGCCTGACTGCCAAAGCGGACTGGGGACGCTGTATGAACTCCCCGTACACCATCACGTGCATGTGTCGCGCTGCCTGCTCCTGCACGGCCAACACCACTTCGGGATGACTGTGTCCGAGCGAACTTACCGCAATCCCGGAGATGAAATCGATGATTTCGCGACCGTCACGCGTGCGCAGGAATACCCCGTCGGCACTTATGATCTCCAGCCCCATCGGGGCATCGCTGGTCTGGGCCAGATGCCGGTAAAATGCATCACGTGTAGAACCCATTAGCATGCGACCTCAAACTTGTTACGGTGACAGGATTGTTTCACTGACCGGCTTTTTCTCAGTCCGGTCTGCTTCGGTGTCCGGCATGTTTTACCGCGCAGATTGTTTGACAGAACGGCAAATTTCCCGGTCCGGCACGTACCCGCAAGGCCAGTCATCCTGTTATTTTGCCGATCGTATAAGCTCCAATATCTCGTTCTGCAGTGTCTGACCCTTGTCCTTGTTGTACCATTTCTGCACCTCCTCGGCAATGACGGCATAGGACTCACCTCTTTCCTTCATTTCCTGGTACATCTTCTGTGCCGGTTTCGGACGCGGCCCCCATGTCCAAAGCTCTTCAAGCGTATCCTTTTTGAGGGCGATGACTTTAGGAATGGAACGCCCGCCATTGGTAAGGTAGGCATCCATAATATCCAGATTTTCATCCCGCAGCAACAGGCGCATACTGACTTTCGGCACCGATACGGCCATTTTGGCCAATGGGGGAATATTATGAGGCACATCACCGCACCAGGCTTCCACCAGTCCCAGCCATATCTGGCTTTCCCTGATGGTCTTGAGTTCTTCAAGCAGTTCGGGCATAATTACTGTCTTTTTGTCCACACGGTCCATGCGCTGGTTGTTCAGGCGCGTGTACTGGACCAGCTCTTTGGACTGGTTCGGACCGGTGGTCTTCCGTTCGATTAGCAGGCTGTTGACCAGGTCGCGGAAACGGGCATAGGACATCGATTTGTCGATATGATCCTGAGTGATGACGTTCGACATGAAAATGTTTTTTTACAGGTTGAAAATGCGTCTCAAAAGTACAGCTAATAATGCTGAATGACCATAGCAGCAAGCAAAAACAGTACGAACATGAGAGACATGATGTATTTGACCCGCATCACGTTCCCGTACTCGGCCGAATCACCCTTCAGGGACTTAATGAAAAAGGCCGTTATTCCACCCGCAAGAACAGCCAATACGGGAAAAACGATCGCCAGCCAGGGCCGCCAGATCAAAAAACCGGCGGTCACAAGCAACACACCGGAAACATAGCTTCCCAGAAAAAAAGGGTAAATCGCCTGCGTACCGAATTCTACGGCAAACGTCCGGTCACCCCGGGCCTCATCCTCCCGGAGCTGATACATCTGTGATACCGGATAAAGGCTGAGCATGACCAACGCAACCCCCATTGCCGGCACCAGTATCAATGGATCCCACTGCGAACCGGCCGAGAGATAGCCAAAAACAAGCGAATTGCTACCCGTACTTACACCTATGGCAATCAAACTTGGTAATGGACGCCCTTTCCACCTGTATGCCGGATGGCTGTAGAGCCAGAAAAACAACATGCTGATTGCATAGAACAACATGTAAACCGGGCCCATGGGTATCGAAAGCACTAATCCGCCAAACTGAAGCAGGACAGAAGCCGGACGGGTCCAGGATGCCAGCGGCGGCGGATTGCGAAGCCCGCCTATCGGACCTTCATCCCTGTCCCAGTAAGAATTGTATACCGTTGCACCACCAAAAAGCAGCAGATGGATCACGAGGAACTGGAAGACAAAATCGACGGGGGCATGCAGACCGGACAGCAATCCGCCCAGCAAGTATCCACCGGATAGGATGCCCAACTGATAATGCCAGCGAAGATGAAGGCAGAAGGCCAGGCACTCCCGGAGCCGCCTCCTGCCTGATTGCAAATACTCCTTTTCAGATTCATGCCTCATCGGACCCTCCGCGAGTCACGAACGGAACTCTTCCGGCAGGGATATTTTTCCAAGATGGAGGCGGGTATCCTCCCCGCATATCAGCTCATTGGCCAGGGCCGCAAAAAAGACCGCCTCCTTTGCATCGGCGGATACCCCGAGCTTTTCGGTATTCCTGACCGGTACGGAGTGCAGGATGCTCTGCAAGGCGCTCATCAGGGAATCGTTGTAGGCACCCCCGCCGCTGACGAACACCTCAGCCGGCTCTTTTTCCGGGAGGATATCACGGATCTGATCGGCGACCGAATCCGCCGTAAGCTGCGTCAGTGTCGCAAGGAGATCCACATCGCGCAACGTTTCCTTTCCGTCCTTCCCGGAATTTTCCGTATTATCGGATCCCGCTTTATCACCGGATTTATCGTCGGGCTCCTGTGACGTGCCCTTTCCCGCTTCCGGCAGATCGTCTTCCAGCCGCACCCCCAATTCGCCCATGCACTGCTCCACCCAGTTCAAATGAAACACCTCGAATCCCGTCGTTTTCGGAGCCGGCTTTTTGAAATAGGGATGCTTTTTCAGCAAGTCGAGCAATCCGGCGTGCACTTTCCCCTTTGCAGCAAGACCGCCTCCCTTGTCGTACTGCATCCCCCCGAAATGTTTGCGTGTGGCAGCGTCGATTAGGATGTTGCCGGGGCCGGTGTCAAAACTCAGCGGCGGAAAGGTATCCGAACCCGCCGGCAGCCAGGTGAAGTTGGATATACCTCCAATATTGAGAAGCACGCGGTGCTTCGATGGATTGCTGAACAACAGATAGTCACCGTAGGCAGCCAGCGGCGCACCCTCATTGCCCCGGGCAGTATCACGCTGACGGAAATCGCTGATGGTGATGATACCGGTCTCATAGGCAAGATGATCCCCATCCCCGATCTGCAAGGTCGCATTAGGCATCCCCTCCATGTTGTGCTTGTGTTTGGGAGCATGGTAGATGGTCTGACCGTGACTGGCGACCAGATCTACATCCTCAGCCTGCACTCTCCAGTTTTTGAGCGCAACATTCACATATCCAGCGTGCAGATGCGCCAGCCAGGTATGCCAGACACATAACAGCTGCGGGTCCAGGCTTTTGGCCGTGGCAAAGGCAATCAGCTGCTGATTCACATCCTCCGGATAACTGACCGAGGTGAATGCTTCGACTTCAAACCCGGTGGTTGTGCCCGACCCCCGGAAACGGCACAGGGCAATATCCAGCCCGTCCATCGACGTACCTGACATCAGACCGATGATCCTGCGCTCCTTTTTCGAAGCGATCTCTTCCAGTTTTTTCAGTAATGGATTCATATTGATTGCAGTTTTTCCAGGAAATATTGCGATTTTAACCCATGCAGTTTGCAAATTGGATTCCGTGGATGCCGGAGGCTTCCGCGTCTTTCCATCATACATCGAAAAAACCGTCCTTTCAAGGAAAAACGATAATGAGTGAACCGATCGATCCGAACGCCCCCGAAGCATTTGAAACTGAGATCGAACAGCTCGTTGAGGCTCTGATAGACGAACTGGGCGACGGCGGGTCCCGATGGTACTACGATGAGCCCACGGAAACCCTGTACATTGAACTTGCGTGTCTGCACGGAATGAGCGAGGAAGAGGTCGCCCGAAAAGCCGGACCGATCCTCGAAAATTCGGAACTGGACTTCGAGGAAATCCTGTTGCTTCCTTTGGAATCCTGATTTTACATCCGGCACGCTGCGGACCCTGCTGCAAATCAGTGCTCATCGCAAAAAAATCCGGATCTGCCGGAATTCAACCTCATACACCCTCATGCGCCTGCTTACATTCCTGCTTGTTTTTATTGGTGTCGCGATTCTTGTGGTCGGATCCATTTTCTGGATCAACCGCGATGCTTTCATAGCCGTTTTCCAGAACCGTCCGGCGCTGCTCGAAGGGAGCGAATGGGTCGAAAAGACCTATTCCCTGGCCGGACTGATCGAGTTCATGGCTGAGCAGCCGCAACATGCCACCTTGCTTTCCGTGCCTTTTTCGGCCGGGATCGATGTACATAAAGACCCGGAATCAACCATGAATGTACCGGCCGAGCTTGGAGTTACGGATAACCAGGATATACCTGATGACCTGGATATACCTGATGACCAGGATATACCTGATGACCAGGATGGGTCGAAAGGGCCGGATGATGAACCGGTTGTCCGCTACAGGTCGGACCGTATGTACCCCGCCGGCACGCTGTCCAATCTGCTGCTCCTGATCACCTATGCCGATCTGGTTACATCCAACACCCTGGATCCCCGCACACCTGCCGATACCGATGTCATCACGGCCTTCCACATCCCCGGACTCGACCGTACACACATCCGAAACTTCCACCAGTGGATATCCGGCCTTGATGAACCGCCCACCACCGATGAGCTTGTCCGCTATTTGGTGATGCACGACGATCCGGCCGCAGCAGATTACCTCTATTTTCACCTGGGAGCCGATGAAGTCGCCAGACGTACCGCAATGCTTGGTGGCGGATTCATCGAATCACCTGTGCCGCAATTCGGTATCCGGATGAAAGCGCTTGAGCATCCTGAAAACGTCACGCAGTCAGAACAACTGGCTCTACTTGCGCAGCAGGAACGGCCCGTTTTTCTGGAGGATGCAGTTGCCGTAGCACGAAGGCAGTGGGTTCAGCCACGTGAACGGCCGGAAACGGCCATCACATCATTCAGTGACCAGCGTGCCCTGCACCGGCTCTATCCGCAGATTCAGCCCGAACGGTTTGCAGGCCTGCTGAAATCGATCTGGCAGGGAACGCTCATCAGCGAAGAGGTCAGCTCCCTGCTGCGGGATCTGCTGGAACGCGAACCGGATGACCGGCTGCTTGCTCCCCATGTAACGCACTATGCTGCCCACTTTGACGAGCGCATGGGCTACATGAACGGTTGGAGTTTGGGAGGCAAAACGAAACAGGACCCTTTCCGCGTTCAGATTATACTGGCAGTTGACATTCCTGCCGGACTCTGGTTCCATATGAACAGCAATTTCATGGTGCGGGATTTTCACAATCGGATGCTGTACGACCCCGTCATACGCAATCGCACGTGCGAATTGCTGTGCTCATCGGAATCACAGGTTGCGCAGGTCCAACATAATGGCCCGGAATGATCCCGAATCAAGACCCTGAATGCTCCCGGATACGACTTGCGATCGGGAGTGACCTGTCGGATCTTTTAAGGGAGACACGACCGGTCTGAAACCTGAACCGTCAGAAGACAAACAATCTGTATTGAACCGAGCTCAAACATACACCAAAAGGGGAGCCGATTATGCGACCGAATCTGTATCAAAAGATAGACCGGGACATTGCCGCTCAATTGAAGATGCTGGGCATTGGTGAAAAGCGAAGCCAGAAACACACTTTCCCATGCATTACCATATCGCGTGAGTTCGGGTGCGAAGGCACACCGCTGGCCCGTCATCTTGTGCAGAAACTCAGCACGGTTGATTACCCCTGGGTCATGTTCCACAAGGAGCTCATCACCGAGATATCGGAAGATGAAGAACTCCAACAGGATCTGGCCGACTCGGTCGGTGAAGAAAACCGGGGAAAAATCCACCAGTATATCGAACACCTGCTGGCCCACAAACCGACAAATGTGGCACTTTACCGCAAACTCGCTGAGACGCTGCGAATCCTTGGCGAGCGCGGCCGGTCCGTCATTCTTGGATCCGGCGCCGCCATTATCAACGCCGATCTTCCGAACATGCTGAACGTCCGGCTCCAGGCGCCCCTTGAATTCCGGATTAAACGCGTATCCAACATACTGGGCACCTCGCACTCCGAGTCGCGCGAAAAAATCCGGTCGATGGACAATCAGCGGGAAGAGTTTGTCCAGGAATTCACCAACAAAGACGTGAGCGACCCGCATCACTACCACCTGGTGATCGACAACAGTCTGTACGATGCCGGGCAGATGACGGAATTGATCTATCATGCTCTGGTGTTGCGTAAGATGCTCCCGCAACTGACGGCATAACTTCTCTAATCGCAACACCACCTGTTATCCATGAACAAACTGCTTTACCTCTGGTACCTGATCTGGCTGCTTCCCTTGTACCTTACCGGTATGGCCATCCACATGGGGCTCGTCTATCACGGACTGGGGACGACCTACGAACAGGGCGAGAGTTACCTGGCCGATGTGATTCATTTCGAGATCAAGCAGATTGCGGCGCAGACCAACGGCAGCATCACCGTACAGTTCAACACGCAGGATGGCAGGGAGATAACCCGCAAACTGTCCCAACCTATCCAGAATGCCGCACAACTCCAGGCTTCCGAAATCATGCCTGTCCGTTACCTGTCAGATAGCTACCAGCCCATCGTCCTTGTTCCGATCTACGAATTTCACCGGAAAATGGTACTAGTGAACCTTGCCGTACTGGCCGTTGCCATCCTCATCACCCTTTTCATTGCGGTCACTGCACACCGATTCGCCACCCGGAAGCTGGTCCGTCGTCACGATCCCGATCCCGAGATCGTAATTGTTGACGAGTAAACCTCTCATTGCCGAGAAAAGCCATGCCCGAAACCGGTATACTCTACCTCGTCCCCACCCCGCTCGGACCCCATCCCCGAAACCAGGTGCTGCCCGGTCATGTAATCGATATTGTGCACCATCTGGATACGTTCTTCGTTGAGCGCATCCGTCAGGCCATCTCTTTTCTGCGATGGATCGAACATCCACTGCCTGATTTCAAGTGCCGTTTCTACGAACTCAATAAACACACTCCGGGCGAAGATCTCATCGAAATGCTGTCCATTCTGAAAAACGGAGGAACTGCGGGCATACTCACCGAAGCAGGCTGTCCGGGTGTAGCCGATCCCGGCAGCGATCTGGTCCGACTGGCACATGAATCAGATGTCCGGGTCATTCCACTGGTCGGACCCTCATCGATCCTGCTGGCCATCATGGCTTCCGGTATGAACGGCCAGGCATTCGCCTTCCATGGTTATCTGCCCCGACCCGGCCGCGAGCAGACCGAACGCATTCGCTCACTGGAAAGGGAATCATCCCGTCGCCATACGACCCAGGTTTTTATGGAGACCCCTTATCGCAACAACGAACTGATGAAGGAACTACTCCGTGAACTGGCGGATGACACCCGGCTTTGTGTTGCTTCAAACCTGACGCTGCCGGATGAGCAGATCATCAGTTGCCGGGTCGCGGTGTGGAAAAAACGTGAATGGAATCTGGACCGGCGTCCGGCCATTTTCCTGATCCTGGCTGGTGGGGAAGGGGGCGGCGGGAGGCCGCATGGTTCCGGGAGGATCAAAAACAGTCCTGGAAAAAAAAAGCCCGCTCGCAGACGCAAGCAGGCCGGAAAATAATATCACATTATAACAGATCGGGCGATAAGGTCAGATAAAGCCACCATTCCGTGACCACAGGGTTCAGGCGATTTTGCTGGCCGTCACCGCTTCTTCCAACAGTGCGATCATTTCCTTGTCGCCGTTCGACTTGGCGTGATCCATCGCCGTCCATCTCCTGTCGTCCGAATAATTCACTACGGCATCGTTTTCAATTAGCAGCGAAGCAATTTCCTTATGGCCCCGGCTGGCTGCCCAATACAGGGGAGTGGTGCCTCTATTGTCCCTGAGATTTACTTCTGCTCCCTGTTCCAGTAAAAATTCTACAATGTCCTTGTGACCGTGCTTCGAGGCTTTAAGCAATGCGGTACGTTTGTGTTCATCCATGGTATTGGCACTGAGTCCCTCGTCAATAATGCCTTTTTGGATTATTGACAGGTCACCGCTCTCCGCGGCATCAAGAAGCTCTTTTTCGTTCATAAGCATCCTCGGTGTTTTATGGGTTTACAGTATCGGTAATAGTATCAAGTCCTGTATTATTGTAATGGATTTGGAACCCGTTTGCAAGCCTTACTTGGGGACCTTGTGTGCTTTTTTTCTTAAAGGCTGTCTGATTGCAACAAACCCCACCTGGAGAATGCGTCACTTTTTGCTTGAAACATCCTGTTAAATTACTTATTTTCCAAAAGTTGCATGCCTAGCGGAGCCACGGGCATACAGTACTATTATACGGCTCCCATATATGCGAATGGCTACTATTATACATGACGTCACAAACGCATCATCTGCTGCAAAAACTCCCCGTTGACCTGTACCGTCTCCCCCTTGGAGAGTGGGATACGTTTTTTCGTGAACTTGGGCTTAAACCGGAAACGCAAAAGCAGGTCTTTGAGGCGCTGTACCACGGGGATGAAACCGACATCATGTCCATGACCGGACTGGATGCACGGGACCGTGACATCCTCTCGCGGGCGGCGGTCATCCAATGTGCGCATAAGCAGGAACTGAAACGGAGCGGTGATGGATCCTACAGACTGACCCTCAGGCTGCATGATGGATATCTTGCCGAGACGGTGATCATCCCCGAGTGGAAGGATGGCAAACTGCGGAAGTGCACGGCCAGCATATCCTCCCAGATCGGATGCTTTTTCGGCTGCTCATTTTGTGCTACCGGCCGAATGGGCTTTCACCGCAACCTGTCAACCGGTGAGCTGCTGGACCAGGTCCGCATAGCCGAATCGGTGGTCCGCGACGAAATCCGGACCGGACTCTCCCACCTTTACTTCATGGGAATGGGCGAGCCAATGCATAATTACCGGGCCATTTCCGACGCACTTGCCATTATGCGGGATAAAAACGCTCCCGGACCGCCACCGCCGCAGATTACGGTTTCCACGGTCGGACTCTTCCGCCAGATCCGCATGCTGGCTGCCGATCACCCCGGCGTGCGCCTGGCCGTATCAATCCATTCAGCCGACCAGCGAAAACGCTATGAGATCATGCCGGTAAGCTCCCGGCTGGGACTGCCCGACATTCGCGAGGCCCTGGTTTTCCATCAGCGACAGACCGGATATCCTTCCACGATCCAGTATCTCATGATGAAAGGTATCAACGACGGGACCGAAGACGCCCGGAATTTGACCGCCTTTCTGGGAGACCTGTACGCCAACATCACCCTGATCATGTACAATGATGTCCCCGATGCCGGCATGCAAAGAACCGGCCTGGACAGGATACAGTCTTTCAGGACCGTGCTTGCCGACGCCGGCTTTCCGGTGGATATCCGCTGGTGCTATGGTGAAGACATTGAGGCAGGCTGCGGCCAGCTCAAGGCAGGCTGCGAACAGGACCAGGCCACCCACCGTGAGGAACGCATCAAGGTCTCCATGCGGCACGGTTCACCGATTGAAAAAGCACATCGCGGGTCCATCTCCGGCACACCGCGATAAAATTGTACATCCAACCCCAAAATCACCCGATTTAACTTGTTTTTTGATGTTTGTTTGCGTAATAAGGTAATTGGTCCATGAAGCCCGTTCATGCCTATACTTACAGGGAAAAACATGCGAAAAACTCGTTATCAACCCTATACATAACCATTAATAAACCGCTTGTTGCGATCCAAGACCATGAGTATTGTTGAGAAGCAAAAAAAAGAAGTTACCATCCGATTTGCAGGTGATTCCGGCGACGGCATCCAGCTCACCGGATCACAGTTCACCAGCACCACGGCCCTCTCCGGAAACGACCTGAGCACATTCCCCGATTATCCGGCCGAAATCCGTGCCCCGGCCGGGACGGTTGCCGGTGTGTCCGGTTTCCAGATCCATTTCGGCAGCAAGGCCATCTACACTCCCGGTGACATGTGCGACGTGCTTGTCGTCATGAACGCCGCTGCCCTGAAAGCCAACCTGAAATTCCTCAAACCCGGCGGCATCATCATTGCCAATACCGACGGTTTCGGGAAAAAAGACCTCTCACTGGCCAAATACGCACCGAACGAGTCACCCATCCAGGATGCCAAAGCATCCGGTTACATTGTCATCGAGATCGATGTGACCAAGATGACCCGTGAAAGTCTCAAGGATACGGGGCTGCCTGTAAAGGCCATCGACCGCAGCAAGAACATGTTCGTGCTGGGCGTGCTCTACTGGCTCTTCAGCCGGCCTCTTGATTCGACCATCCAGTTCCTGAAAAGGAAATTTGCCAAAAAGCCGCAAATTGCCGAAGCCAACATCAAGGCGCTGAACGACGGTTTTACCTACGCTATCGCAACCGAGCTTTTCAGCGAACGGTACACCGTGGATGCCGCTCCGATCGATCCCGGGAAATACCGCAATATCACAGGCAATGATGCGATCGTGCTGGGTATCGCCGCCGTGGCCAAAAATTCCGGGTTGCCGGTCTTCCTCGGATCCTATCCCATTACACCTGCTTCAGAGATCCTGCAGGGGCTGTCGAGTCTCAAGCACTACGGTGTCACCACCTTTCAGGCTGAGGATGAGATCGCCGCAATAACTTCGGCCATCGGGGCTTCCTTTGGGGGCAGCCTCGGCATAACGAGCAGCTCCGGTCCGGGGGTCGCCCTCAAGAGCGAAGCCATCGGCCTGGCGACCATGCTGGAGCTGCCGCTGGTCATCCTGAATGTTCAGCGGGCGGGTCCCTCGACCGGTCTTCCCACGAAAACCGAACAGTCCGACCTGCTCCAGGCATTTTACGGACGCGCAGGCGAAGCTCCGGTCGCAGTGCTCTCCGCTTCCTCCCCTGCAGATTGTTTCGAGGTCACATACGAAGCGTGCCGGATCGCCGTCGAGCATATGATACCCGTGATGCTGCTCACCGACGGATATATCGCCAACGGCGCCGAACCGTGGAAGCTGCCAGACATACCTGAAATCAAGCCCATCGACCCCGGGTATGAAAAAGCCAGGGAAAACGGTCAGGACGGTGCTCCCTTCCTCCCGTACAAGCGGGACGAAAACCTTGTAAGGCCCTGGGCCATACCGGGAACAAAAGGGGTCGCACACCGGATCGGTGGTCTCGAGAAAGATCATGAGACCGGCAACATCTCATACGATCCCGACAATCACCAAATGATGACCGAGATGCGCGAGAAAAAGCGCGACCTGATCGCTGATTTCATTCCCGGACAGCAAATGGACGAAGGAAATGAATCGGGCAAACTGCTGGTGGTCGGATGGGGCTCCACATACGGTTCCATCAAATCCGCCGTATCCGATGCGCGCGACGAGGGTCACGATGTTTCCTTCATCCACCTGCGCTACCTGAATCCCTTCCCGAAAAACCTGGGATCCATCCTCCAGGGCTTTGACAAAGTACTGGTTCCGGAGATCAACCGCGGCCAGCTTTCCAAGATACTGAAGGAGAAGTACCTGATACCCGTGGAAGGCTTCAACCGGGTCAAGGGTATTCCACTCAGTGTTTCCGAACTTAAAGACAAAATAACGGAGCTGTGCACGACCTGACGGCCCCGGGCGATAGCATCCCAACCCAAACCCATTTGTTACCGACAAAACGATTTATTGAAATAGACTTATGAGTACCCAAAAAACAGTCAACGGTTCCCCGGTAAACGGCAATCTTCAGGCCAAGGACTTTGCATCAGACCAGGAAGTGCGCTGGTGCCCTGGCTGCGGCGACTACACCATCCTCAAGCAGGTACAGACCTTGATGCCGAAACTGGGAGTGGACCCTGAACAGATTGTGTTCATCGCGGGAATCGGTTGTTCCTCCCGTTTCCCTTACTATATGAACACCTTTGGCATCCACGGCATCCACGGGCGGGCGCCCGCCATTGCCACCGGCCTCAAGATCACACGGCCCGAGCTAAGCGTCTGGGTCGTGACCGGCGACGGTGACGCTCTCTCAATTGGCGGGAACCACATCATCCACCTGTTGCGCAAGAACCTGGATATCAATGTGCTGCTTTTCAACAACGAAATCTACGGACTGACCAAAGGTCAGTATTCTCCCACCTCGCCCCAGGGTCACGTCACTAAAACTTCGCCCGACGGCTCGGTGGACAATCCGTTCAACCCGCTCTCCCTTGCCATGGGGGCCAATGGTTCCTTCCTCGCACGCGCCATGGACCGCGATCCCAAACACCTGCAGAGTATGCTGGAACGTGCCGCCGGACATACCGGCACCTCCTTCCTGGAAATCTACCAGAACTGCATCGTCTTCAACGACGGGGCTTTCAGTCCCTACACCGACAAATCCGTACGGGACGAGACCAGTCTGTATCTGGAAGACGGGCAACCCCTGCTTTTCGGCAAAGACGACGCGTTCGGATTGCGCCTTGACGGATTCCGCCCCGAAATCGTCGATCTGAACAGTGGAAAATGGTCCAGGGACGACCTTTGGATACATGATGAAAGAGATCGGAACAAGGCCTGGCTCCTGAGTTCCCTGTTCGACGACAATACCAGCAAGGGCAAGCTGCCCCGGCCGTTCGGTGTTTTCCTGGCAGAGGAGCGCCCGACGTACGAACAGATGATCCAGGATCAGATTTCAGCCTCGATCGAGAAGCACGGGAAAGGGAAACTGGAAGATCTGCTCACCGGTGAGGATACCTGGACCGTGAAATAGAATGGGCCATGCCCGCTCAGTCACGTACGGAGGATCACAGATGTGTGTAATTTCCGGTAAATGCCGTATTTATGCCATCCTGCTTGCTCTCTCCCTGTCGGCAACCGGCGTGGCTGCCCGGCCCACTGTAACCATGTCCTCCGATGCCGGGGACCGTAAGGCCGTTGTTATCCGCACAGATTCCGCTGAGACCAACGCGCCGGAGCGCGATCGGAAACCGGATTTCGATCAAGATTTCGTGGTTGGATTGACCCTGAGCGGCGGCGGGGCAGCCGGACTTGCCCACATTGGCGTGCTCAGGGTCCTTGAGGAAGCCGGGATCCCGGTCGATCTGGTCACCGGCACCAGCATGGGTGCTATAGTCGGAGCTTTGTACGCCATCGGATACACTCCTGATCAGATGGAGCAGGAAGTACGCAAGGCCGACTGGCGGCAGTTATTTGAGGAACGTGTCTACCGGCATCATCTGCCAATGGACGAGAAACGGTACGACGGGCTCTTCAATCTCTCCCTTCCTGTGGAAGGAAGAAAAGTACAACTTCCGACCGGTCTCGTATCGGGTAACCTGATCTTCAACCTTCTGGCACGTTTAACCTGGTCTTATCACGACCAGAGCGATTTCCTGGAATTACCAAGGCCCTTTCTCTGTATCGCCACCGATCTGGAAAACGGCGAACAGGTAATCCTGGATAACGGCTTTCTTCCCGACGCCATCCGGGCCAGCATGTCCATCCCGACCTTCCTGGACCCGGTCTGGCTCGAAGGCAGATATCTGATGGATGGCGGGGTAGTCAACAATTTGCCGGTAAAGGAGGCTTACGAACTGGGCGCTGATTTTGTGATCGCCGTCAACTCCAGTTCCGACCTGAAACCGGCCGATGAACTGAACACACTCCCGGACATCCTTACCCAGACTATTACGGTAGGGATGCGCGTCTCCATGCAGCTGCAGCGTAAGCGGGCCGATTTTTATATCCAACCGGATCTGAGCCCCTGGACTACCCTCAGCTTTGGTGAAGTTGAGGAGATCATACAGGCCGGGGAACAGGCGGCCCTGGCCCGTATCGACGAGATCCGCGCACTGGCCGACTCCCTGGACCGCCTCCGGGGCAGCGCAGCCGGCCGCACTGTGCCGCCTTTCGAGCCCATGGGTTCCCTTCGCATCCGGTCCGTTTCCTTTGAAGGGCTCACAACGGTGCCAGAGGATCATATCCGGTCCAAACTGCAGATATTCAGCGGTACTGTCATCGATGAACAGAGCCTTTCCGAAGGCATCATGCGGTTGTACGGAATGCAGCGGTTCAACCGGGTCACATACCGCATCCGGCACCGTGATGATTCCGACGAGGTCGACCTTGTCATCTACCTGGAGGAGCAAATAGCCAACATAGTCCAGACCGGTATCTTTCATAACAGCCGGACCGGACCCTCCATCCTCTTCAATGCCACCTTGCGGAACATGATTTTCCAGGCCTCCACGGCCCGCCTGAACGTCCGTTTCGGCCATGAGCTTATGGCTGAGGCACAATACTTCAACTATATCGGCTTCGAACGGCGACTGGCCTTCAGCGGATCGGCGGGTTACCGGGAACGTGAACTGGACATTTATCGCGGCGGACGACATGAAGCAAGTGTGCGAACCGAGATCTTCTATGCCGAGGGCCTCACAGGCCCGCACATCGCCTCCTTTGCACGTCTGGGTCTGGGATACCGGTTCGAATACTTCAACCTGAACGAAAGCGTCGGTTTCATTGACATTCATGATGACTGGAGCAGGCTCCACCTGCTGGTCGGCGAACTGGAGTTCGACAACCTGAATCGTACCATCCTTCCAACCAGCGGATTTCATTTCTCAACCCGTTCCGATCTCGCCCCCCGTTTCCTGCCCGGTGAAACCGCCTTTGGCCGGATAGAAGTTTTTTGGAAGGGTCATTATACCATTTCGGAGCGTTTCTCCCTGCTGCAGTCATTGCAGGGAGGATACAGTTTCGGCGACGCGCTCCCCCTCCATTACCGGCATTACGCCGGTGGGTATCCGGGTTTCCCCGGATACCCAAAAGACGCTGTAGCAGGCAACAACATTTTGGCAGCCGGTGTCGGGGCCCGGTACCGTTTCTATGGCAATTTCTACCTCACCTCCAAACTGCAGGCCGGCGACGCCCATAAACGTCTGAACCATCGATTTTTTGACAAGGTGCCAAAGTGGGGATGGGCAACCGCTGTGAGCTGGAACAGTGCTTTGGGTCCGATACATGCCATCCTCTCGGGCAGCGGTGACCATATCCTGCTATTTGAATTCCAGGTCGGAATGAATTTTCCGTACTGACACGGACAGGGCAATCCGACTCCTTGTCAGATTACCGGGGAATGGCTACATTAATGATAGCCAAAGACCTTGCATACTTTAAATAAACACAGAGATGAAACAGCCGCGGATCCTGGTGCCGACCGATTTTTCAGAACTCAGCTTCATGGCTTTTCCCAATGCCGTGGCCCTGGCCCGGCTCTTTGACGGAAAAGTGACCCTTTTCCATGCCTACATGCAGGTCAATGAGCTGGATGGATTCTATTACATGGGTGAAACAAGTCCGGAAGCGGATCTGCGAACCCTTGAGAAATCGCTTCAACAACGACTTGAGAAAATCGCCGAACAGCACGTGGAGGAGCCATTTCGTGATGAGCCGATGGTAAAGATCGGAAACGCAGCCCGGGCTATCGTCGAGGCCGGAAGGGACTTCGACATGATCGTGATGAGCAGCCATGGACGGACCGGTTTTTCCCGGCTTATCCTTGGGTCCATCTGTGAAAAAGTGCTGCGCACCTCACATACGCCGGTGTTGATCCTGGAAGAAGAAAGCCACCTGATACCTATCCGGCGTATTTTGCTGACCACCGATTTTTCCGATAACTCCATCTACGCTTTCGAGCCGGCCGCCGCTTTTGCCGAAACCACCGGTGCCACCATAGACCTGGTCCATGTCGTTAGTTTTGAACAATTCGACACCCTTGCCCAGGCTCAGCAAGACAGCGAAGAACGCAAGGAGAAACTCAGTAAAATGGCGGAAAAGTACCTTTCCGACCTGAAAGATCAGGTAAACACCGAAGTGATTTTCTCCGAAAAAGCCGTGCATGAGGAAATAGCCCGGCTCACCAGATCGCGTCCCTACAACCTGGTGATCATGTCCACTATTGGACGCACCGGACTGAACTACATGATGCTGGGAAGCACAGCCTCCAGCGTACTCCGGCACGTCAAAACCGCTGTACTCAGCATCAATCCGCTTATAGGTGAATAATTGCTGTGTTATTCATGCCGGCATGAAACCCCAAAACGGCACCCTGCTTTTCCATAACCTGAACCTCATACAAAAACAGACTGAAAAATGAAGAACGTGAATATTCTTGTTCCTCTTGATTTCTCAAAACTGAGTCTCAAAGCCCTGGAAGCCGCCCAGGTCTTTGCCGAGCTGTTCGACGGTGCCATCACCCCGTTCCACTCCTTCATCTCCCTGAGCGAGCTTGAAATACCCGAAATCGCGTCAACAGAGGACATGACACCTGAATACGAAGAACTTGAAAAACAGCTGATCGAAAAGCTCAACAAGACTGCGGCAGACCATGTAGATAAAAAATATCTGAATGAGGGAATGGTGCATGTCGGCAATCCAGCCGATGCCATTATCGAGTCCGCACAGAATTTTGACCTGATCGTAATGACAACCCACGGCCGTACCGGCTTTTCACGCCTGATCATGGGATCAGTGGCCGAAAAAGTGATCCGTTTTGCTCCCGTGCCCGTGGTCGTGTTGGAAGAGACCTCCCGCATCAAGCCCCTAAAGAAAATCCTCCTCACAACCGATTTTTCCGAATATTCACTCAAAGCGGTCCCCTTCGCCCGGAGCATTGCAGAAGCCGCTGGTGCGCAGCTTGATATTATCCATGTGATCAGCTTCGAGCAGTTCGGGAGCATCCCTCAGATCCAGTCAGCAACCGATACACGCAAAAAGCAGATGGATGAACTGGTGGATGAGCGTTTCGACGACATGCGGGACCAGGTCAAAACCGAGGTGGTTTCCACTCAGCGATCCATTCACGAAAAAATCACCAACATCGCTGAAAACGGGGAATACAATCTGGTCGTGATGGCAACGATCGGGCGGACCGGACTCGAATACCTCAGACTTGGAAGTACGGCTTCAAACATCGTCCGGCATATCGAAAACGCTGTGTTCACTATTAATCCCCGCAGATTGAAAGGTGCCAAAAGGGAATAGGGCCTCCACCTCATGTCCATAATCTGAAATAGCCCGTTAAGGTATTGCAATGGTTGCTTTTTTGTTGTATACTTTGCACATATCACATACATATAACGTGCGCACTGATGGACAATAACCAGCTGACCCGCAAGCAAAAGCAGTTTTTCGACTATATCGTTGACTACAAGGAGGACTTCGGCATCTGGCCAACCTACCGGGAGATTGCGAACAGGTTCGGCTTCAAGTCACCGAACAGTGTCACCCAAAATCTTCAGGCATTGTTGCGCAAGGGCTTTCTCGTCAAAACGGATGAGGATGAATACGATATTGCTCCTGAACACGATTCCTCGGTGGAATCAACGCGGGCAGGAATACCGGTACGCGGTCTTATAGCCGCTGGATCTTTGCAGGAAGCCGTCGAAGCCAATCTGGGAGCCATCACGCTTGAATACCTTTTTCCCAACCTCGATCGTATGTACGCTCTGCGTGTTTCAGGTTCCAGCATGAAAGATGCGGACATCGAGGATGGCGACTTTGTCCTGCTCATTGACGATGATATCAGCAACGGGGATATCGGGGCCGTGCTATACAACGGCGAAACCTCACTCAAGCAGATCTTTTACGGGAAAAACGGGCTTCAGCTGAAACCGGCCAATGAAGCATACGAGGACATCATCATCGAACCGGACGTGTTCGAGGAAGTCCGGGTGCTGGGCAAGTACGTCGGCCATGTCAACCGCACGGGCATATACAAGCACAATAGGCGGAAAACCTCTAATTGACGGATACGCCGCAACTCTTTAACATCGGCCGTCATTCTATTTTGGGTGGCCGGCTTTCCTGTCCGGTTTTGTCTCGCGGATTTCCTGCCCGGCAGTTTCGGTTATCCGCGACCTGACAGGTGAAGGTCAGAGCTTGCGATGCGAGTTGGTTTTGGAAATCAGGCTGCCGGCCCTTCTCTCCAGCACCTCCCTGCCTGTATTTTTCAGTCTCTCGGAAAGCGGTACTCCCCGCTCAATATGATAATTGGCGCCACGGACGGCTTCATGCAACTGTCCGTCACGGATCCAGGCCCTGCCTCCGTCATGCTGCAACCTTTTTCTGTTCTTGATCAGAAAAGCCTGCTGATGCAGGTCGGGGAGCTCTTTGCGGGTTTGATCCTTGAGTGCGTCTGCCATGGTAACCAATGTTGTCGTTGACTTTTGTTTCGGCTGGATTTGCCGCCGGCCGGATTGCGGCCGGCATGATCGGCAACCGTCTTTCACCAAATAAAATTTACGTTACTCGCCACACTTTTCAAATGACATTATCCCCATCGTTTCATGAGCAGGTGATGCTGCAAAAGCCGGGGAAGCTGCATCGGAACCGTTTCACATTCCTGTTTCCATTTTTACTTTTATTTTGCTGTGAAATACGCTATATTTATTATCTTGTAAAAGATAAGACTTGATCACCGTTCAAATAAATGCAACCAATGTACGCGATTGTTGAAATCAGTGGGCATCAATACAAAGTAGCCGAAAACGACGTTATCTATGTTGACAAACAGAAGGCTGAAAACGATGCAAAAATCTCTTTCGACAGGGTCCTTCTCACATCGGATGGAGACGGCACCGTCCAGGTCGGCTCACCCACACTCAAGAACGCCAAGGTCGATGCAAAAGTCGTCGATCAGGTGAAAGGCGACAAGATCATCGTATTCAAGAAAAAACGTCGCAAGGGCTATCAGGTTTCACGCGGACATCGCCGCCACCTGACCCGTATCCAAATTGAAAAGATAACCGCATAATTCCACGGAACCATGGCACATAAAAAAGGTGGCGGATCCACAAAAAATGGAAGAGACTCCGAATCCAAACGACTGGGCGTCAAACGTTTCGGTGGCCAAACGGTTAAGGCAGGAAACATTATCGTTCGTCAGCGCGGCACCAAATTCCATCCCGGGACCAATGTCGCCATCGGTAAGGACGATACCCTGTTCGCCACAGCCGACGGCATCGTAACGTTCCATAATGGGCGCCGCAAAACGATATCCGTCGAAGCCGGCTGATCCCGCCCATCCAACGTATCCTGTTAAGCTCTGATGTATTTTACCGTCAGGGCTTTTTTTTTATCACCAGGTTTATTTATCGTCTGTTATTTCATAGCATGTAGTCATCGTGCCAACGGCAACCTGCCACAACCCGTAAAACCCGATCCATGGCCAGTACTTCATCCGGCTTTTTCGAACTTCAGGGCCTTTCCGGCCTTTACGTACGCAATATTTACTGTATAGGCAGGAATTATGCCGCTCACGCCAGGGAACTGAACAATCCGGTTCCGGACCGTCCGGTCATATTCACCAAACCGCTCAACAGTCTCACATCAGACGGAGTTGTACGGATTCCGCCGTTTGTAAAGGAGCCGCATTATGAAACGGAATTGGTTGCCGCCCTGGGCAAACAGGGAAGGAACATACCAAAAGAGCGAGCTCTCGATTATGTTGCCGGTTACGGGCTGGGCATTGATGTAACGGCCCGTGACATCCAGCAGGAACTTAAACGGGCATCTCATCCCTGGTTTCTTGCAAAAGGACTGGATACCTTTGCTCCGGTCAGTTCATTTGTGCCGGCCAGGCATGCAGGTAATCCCGTCGAACTAACCTTTACCTTGCATGTTAATGGCAGCTTGCGGCAGCGGGGCGATCCTTCGCTTATGCTGTTCCCCTTGCCCGGACTTATTGCTACTCTTTCGCGCTATGTCACCTTGCACCCCGGAGACCTGATCTTCACAGGAACACCCGAAGGTGTCGGTCTTATCGAGCACGGCGACCATCTCCGCGCTGAAATGACTTCTGGTCTCGTTTCACTTGATGTCCGTGCAGAAAAGACCGGCAGAACCGATGAATCCACTCCACAGTAACACCCACAAAGGCAGACCGGGATCTCTTATGCGTACAAACGGCTGGGTATCAGATTTAAAAATACCGGTTTTGGCCGGCATCCTGATTCTTCTGGTTTCAGCGCTTGCCGGTACTGCCGACAGTCATGCACAGCAACGTCCCCGCTTTCTTGCCGATGAGGCATCCTACCATTGGCCTACCAACGCCAGCCGATACATGTCATCTTCCTTCGGAGAGACCAGAGCTGCCCATTTCCATGCCGCAATGGACATTGGAACATGGGGCCATGAGGGCTACGCCGTTTTTGCCGCCCGGGAGGGTATCGTGGAACGTGTGGCGGTCGGTCCTGTGGGTTACGGCAACGTCATCTATCTCAGGCATGATGACGGATCCGTCTCGCTTTATGCCCATCTGAAGGATTTTCATCCGCGCATCCGTCATGTGGTCGATTCCCTGCGCTTTCTGGACTATTCATTTGATTTTGACCGCAACCTGGAGGCGTTTGACATCCGGTTTCGGAAGGGACAGCAGATTGGGTGGACCGGATCGACCGGTGTGGGGCCTCCTCACCTGCATTTCGAGCTCCGTTCACCTGAGGGTCGCCCTTTCAACCCCTTTTTGGCTGGTCTGCGAGTCGATGATACCATCCCGCCGAGGTTTTCCGGCCTGTCGGTGGAACCGCTCTCTGCAACCAGCTCGGTAAACGGTTCCGCCGGTATCTACAGGGTACGCCCTACAACAATAGGCGGGGCTTATGATTTCGGCACACTTGATGTCGAGGGGGAGGTCGGCCTGGCCGTGAACACATTCGACCGTGCCAATGCCTCGAACAATGTCCACGCCGTTTACGAACTCAAAATGTACGTCAATGAGGAGATCTATTTCCACTCACGGGCCGACAGTTTTTCATACTATCAGACACGCCAAATGTTCCTGGACCGGATTTTCCCCATCCTGCGGAATGAGCGCCGGGGGTATCAGCGACTGTATGTGAGAGAAGGGAACACCCTGCCTTTCTATCGCGACACCGGACACTCCGGCAGGCTGGACCTGCCTCCCGGCGAACATGCGATCCGCATTGTTGCATCCGACTTTTTTGGCAACCGCGCGCTGGCACATCTCCGGCTTCAAATATCGGAACCTTCGCCGCCAATGATAACGGAAGAATTTGTCTTTCCACGGGGCTACACAGACTGGCGCCTGCATCACCTTACCCGTTCGTCCGAAGCGTTGTCCAATCCTTCCGGAACCGGTCCTGAAACCGGAGAAAAGGCACGTGCTGAACACGACGGCTTAGCTGACGATGCTTTGGCCCGGCCTCCCTCTACCCTGATATGGCATAAAAACTGGGTCCGGCCGGGACCCGGTACGGCGATGGCAGCCGGGACCGACTTCATAACGCTGCGCTCGCTGGGCTCTTTTCAACAGGAAATGCGCGTTCTGCGCTCCAATTCCGCCGGACTGCCGCTGGATCTGGCCGATCGCATGGAACTGCGGAAAGGCCCGCAAACGTGGACACTGCACCGCATCCGCCCGGAACATCCGGTCACCATCTATCATGATGATATGCGGGTCTCGGTACACTTCCCACTGGATGCCTTCTTTGAGCCGATCAGCATGGGTATCGCCGGCAGGAGTTCCCGTTTCACCCTGTTCCCGGATATTGAACCTTTCCGCCGGCCGGCCATGGTCCGCATTCTGCTGGACGAAATCTGGAAAAACCGGCGTGGGGTCGGTCTATACCGCATCCACCCGAGGAACGGCAAGCTGTCACATGTATCTTCCCGCACAGATCAGGAAAGGGGTGTCCTTATGGCGAGCATCCGTTCCGCTGGCGAGTATGTCGTCCAACAGGACACCCTGGGACCCGAGATCAGGAATCCATCCGTTGGAAGATGGAGTCACATAGACCGTTATTTTGTGACCGTGGAAGTAAATGACGAACATTCGGGGATAGACTACCGGTCAGCCGTATTATACGTAAACGGTGAGCGCGGGATTGCCGAATATGATCCGGAGAAAAAGCTGCTGCGATACCATCATCCCGGTTTCCGGCCGCAACGGGTTAATGAGGTCACAGTGAGTATATCCGATCGGGCCGGCAATGTCACAGAGCAGGTTTTCACCGGTGTGCGATACAACTGATCTCCACACGCGCGTTTTTCGGGAGAGTTCGCACGGCCACGGCTTCCCTTGCCGGTGGCTCGGTCGGAAAGTACCCGGCGTAGATATCATTGACCTCTGAAAAATCTTCCATGTCAGCCAGATAGATGGTGCATTTCAGGACCTTCTCCCAGTCGGATCCGGCCGCCTTGAGCACCTCCCCCAGATTTTTCATGACCTGACCCATCTGTGCAGCTGTGTCCGATCCGGACATTTCGCCCGTTTCGGGGTCAAGACCAATCTGCCCGGAACAAAAAATCAACTGGTCATAGATTACGGCCTGATTGTATGGTCCTATGGCAGCGGGTGCATGAATGGTTGATACCGTTTGTTTGAACATATTGCTTAGGTTTGGACGTTGGAAGTACGGGAATATCGCCTTGTCATGGCCATGGCTGTATCAGAAGAAGACCAAATCCCAAATCTTCCGCATTCGCCCGTTTTGCCATGGTCACAGTTGTATATTGCGATATGAGTGTGCTATTCTTACTTTACTAAAAATAGAGCTGAAAATATCAGGTAATTAAACACTTTTTAAAACATAGAGGTAATGTTTCCGCTGTGAAAGGATGACAAATCCCGCTGCTGCTGCAAACCAACAAACTCACACATTAGTACATAAAAACTGACAAACCAATGAATACCAATATTTTAACAAAAGCACTGATGGCCATTGGCCTGTTGTTTATGGTCTGGTCATGTGCCGCTGATCCCAATATTGAATCTGCCCGGCTCGCCCTGGTGCAACAAGATTTTGAAGAGGTGATGCGCTCCGCCGAGGCGGCCATCGAAGCCAATCCCGAAAACGGTGATGGTTATTACTACAAAGGTGTGGCCTATGCCTCATTGGCTTCCGAAAAACCGGCAGACCAGCGCAAGGAAGATTACGAACAGGCAAGAAAGTTTCTGATGGAAGCGCGGGAGCGCTATGAAGCCCAGGAAATTGCCAGTGACGAAGCCCAGAATCTCGATGAAATCATTGTGGAGACATGGGGTTATGAACACAACCAGGGTGTTCAGCCTCTGAGTGATGACATCATCAGTTCTCCGGAGGACTCCCTCCAACTGGCCCGCCACCATTTTGTCAATGCCACTACGATCAATCCGGACAGCGTTTTGAGCTTCAACCTGCTTGCTGAAGTCAATTTTGCGCTGGGCAACAACGAAGAAGCCGAAGCCATCACCCGCAAGGTCATATACGACATGGATATGGGTGACCTGTACAACTACTACCGGCTTTCGTTTTTCCTTATTGAAAACAATCGTGACGAAGAAGCCATTGACCTGCTCCTGGAAGCACGGGAAAAGTATCCGGAAGAAATAGAGATTACCCAGGAAATCGCCAATGCCTATCTGCGCATCGGAAAAACAGATGAAGCCCTTGAAGTGGTCGAGGAGCTGATCGAACACGACCCGGAAAATCCGCAGTACCGTCTGGTTTATGCTACCCAGGTCTACCAAATGGTCCAGGATCTGGACGATCAGGTGCGCGAACTGCACGATGAAATCTACGAGATGAGCAGGGAGATTCGCCAGAAAGCCCGTGAACCCGATGCTGACCAGGAAGAAATCGAAGCGATGGTGGATGAGATGGAGCAAAAACAGGAAGAGGCCAACGAACTCATCGATCAATCATTCCGGTTCTCAGACGAGGCCCTGGAGGAGTTGCTCCTGGCCGTCGAAAGCGATCCCGACAATCCGGATATTCACTCCACTCTTGGCATCGTGTATCAGAATCGCGGCGCCCTGATGCAGGATAAGAGGAATATGACCGAAGACCTTGAGGAAGCGGAAAAATTTGATGAGCAGGCACAGGAATACCTCAAGAAGTCCATTCCTCACTATGAAAAAGCCGCAGAACTTGAGCCGGACAATCCGGAGCACTGGCGCTCGCTGTTCCGCGTCTACACCAATCTCGGCATGACCGAAGAAGCGGAACGCGCCCAGGAAAAGGCCGGAATGTAATCCGCGACCAGCCTGATTCCGCACCTGCATCCTTATGAGCACAACCCGGCAGTCAAGAGACTGTCGGGTTTTTTTTCGCCGACAGCCTATCCAGACAGCACCTCCTCCCCATTACGAAAAACCTAACGATACATGCAGTTCAACACCAGGACGATCCACGCCGGCCAAAAACCGGAAGAAACCTCGGGGGCAGTGATGCCGCCTGTCTTTTTTACATCCACCTATGCCCAGGAAGCCCCCAACCGGCACAAGGGGCACGAATATGCCCGGGTCACCAATCCCACCCGCACCGCACTCGAACAACTTCTGGCCGGACTGGAGGAAGCGAGATACGCCTGTGCGTTCGCCTCCGGGTGCGCCGCCATGGATGCCCTGCTCAAAATGCTGCGGCCCGGCGATCACGTCATAGCCACCAATGACCTGTATGGCGGTTCCTACCGGCTTTTCACCGAAGTTTTTGAACCTTACGGCATCCATTTTGATTTCGTGGACATGCATTCGTTGGAGCATGTCCGGCAGGCCTTCACTTCAAAAACACGCATGCTCTGGGTGGAGACCCCCACCAACCCCCTGCTCAACATCGTAGACATCGCCGCACTGGCGGAAATCGCCGCCGGACACAACGCATTTACCATCGTTGACAACACCTTTGCCTCCCCGGCCTTGCAGCAGCCGCTTTCGTTGGGCGCCGATGCCGTCGTCCACTCCACCACCAAGTACCTTGGCGGCCACTCGGATCTGATCGGCGGAGCCGTCTGCACCAGCCACGACGATATCTTTGAAAACCTGGCTTTTCAGACAAAAACAACCGGTGCCGTCCCCGGTCCGATGGACTGCTACCTGGCTTTGCGAGGCATCAAGACCCTGGCCCTGCGCGTGCAGCGCTCCTGCGAAAATGCCAAAACGCTCACGGCATTTCTTTCAGACCATCCCGCCGTTGGTGAACTTCGGTACCCCGGACTCCCCGGACATCCCGGACACGATGTCGCCGGCCGGCAGATGAGTGATTTCGGTGGCATGGTATCCTTCAGCCTGAAGAAAGACGACAAACAGACCGCTGAACGTTTCATGAGTAATACCAAAATCTTTACGCTCGCGGAAAGCCTGGGCGGGGTGGAATCGCTTATCAGCCATCCGGCAAGCATGACCCACGCTTCCATACCCAGAGATGTTCGTGAAGCGGCCGGATTGCATGATTCACTCATTCGGCTCTCGGTCGGCATTGAAGACGTCAGGGATCTGAAAGAAGATCTGGAAAGTGCGTTTGCGGAAACCATTTTGTAATTTGAAACAGATACCTGCTCACAGATAAGCATTTCGGCCGACCTGCAGAAGGTTGCGGTCAACGTTCGGAAGGATGCCATCGACCAACGGCACAAACTCGCAAAACGCTTTTACAATGGCGCTCAGATACACACCGTTGCTGTTGCTGGTCCTGCTCTCGCTTCTGGGGACAGGATGCAAAAATCCGTTTGCCCCGGGTGAACTGGAGGGCGATCCCATCGCCGACCTCCTTGGAGACCCATCCACCATTGAGGGATTCTATACCCGGTTTCAGAAAGCCTACGAATTGCGTGACACCTCGCTTTATGGTCCACTCATACACCCCGGTTTCACATTCACTTTCCGGGATGATGAACGCAACGTTGATATCACCTGGAGCCGCTCGGAAGAGATGAACAGCACCTACAACATGTTCTCCCAGAGTTACGACATTTCGCTCCGCTGGAACAACATCATCGACGAACTGCCCCTGGAAACCAATGGAGATCCAGAAGCGGAAGCCATGCTCATTATACGCCGGTTCAATCTGACCGTTGTTGTTTCCCCATCCGAGCCGCCTTTCCGAAGTGACGGATCGGCGAGTTTCGTCCTGCAGCGACCCGACGAAAACGCCGACTGGCGTCTTGTTTCCTGGCGGGATGAATCCGATATTTGACGTGCTTGTTGCACTCCCCGTCATCCACCATCCAACAGCCTGATCGACACTTATGGAAGAGGTCTTTGTCATCGATGCCGTGCGCACCCCTATCGGCCGCCTGGGCGGATCGCTGAAAACCGTACCTGCCACGGATCTGGGTGCCGTCGCCATCGGGGCCCTCTACAAAAACCTCAGCCTGGACCCGGACCATATCGAGGAAGTAATCATGGGCAATGCCCTTCCAGCAGGCCTAGGGCAAGGTCCGGGGCGGCAGGCGGCACTGAGGGCGGGTTTGAAAAATACCACGTCCAGCTGCACCATCAACAAGGCAGGCGCCTCTGGCATGAGGGCGGTGATGTTCGCCTCGCAGCAGATACGTACCGGTGATTCCCGTGTACTGGTGGCCGGTGGGATGGAAAGCATGAGCAACGTCCCCCATTACAGCACAGAAGCACGGTACGGGACTCTGCTCGGACATACGAGGCTGCAGGATGGCATCATCCGTGACGGGTTGTGGGAGGTGTTCAAAAACCGTTACCTTGGCAATGAAGTGGAACACTGTGCCCGAACTCACCGCATCACTCGCCAGCAGCAAGATGCCTTTGCCATAGAGTCGCACCGTCGGGCTGCCCAGGCACACGATCAGCGCGCATTCGAGTCAGAAATCGCTACGGTGAAAGTCCGCAGCCGCAAAGGACAGGTCGACGTAATCAGCCGGGACGAGGAAACCGTGCGGTTTGACCCCGATCGCGTCCGAAAGCTTCAGCCGCTGTACGAAAAGGACGGAACGGTGACCTCCGCCAATGCCTCTACCCTAGGTGACGGTGCCGCCGCCCTGTTGTTAGCTGACGGACACAGGGCCGGGAAACTCGGACTGCAACCCGTCGCCCGTCTGGTCAGCCAGGCAAATGCCGCCCAGGCTCCGGAATGGTTTACCACCTCACCGGCAAAAGCGGTCAATCTGGCCCTGGAGCGGGCCGGGAAAAATATATCGGACATGGACCTTATCGAAATAAACGAAAATTTCGCTGTAGTGGGACTGATCAATACAGAACTGCTGGATATCAATCCTTCCATAGTCAATGTCCACGGCGGAGCCATTGGCCTGGGTCATCCGCTCGGCACTTCCGGGGCACGCATCCTGGTCACGCTTATCCATGCCCTGCGCAGATACAATAAAAAATGGGGATGCGCTGCGGTTTGCAACGGTGGCGGCGGTGCATCGGCCATAGTTGTGGAATGCCTGGCCTGAAGCACCAGTGACAGATACACTAATACTCTACGAATATCGATTCTATCAGGTTTACCTGCTACATAAAGTTGACATTAACGGCTCCCGAATGTAATTTGTCAAGAATCCTCCAAAAAAAGATATTGCCTATTGTATCTACGGTTACTGATCACGGGTTATCCGGTTGTCCGGGTCAACGAAGCACTTGACGCCTTCTATTCTCGTTAACACCGGACACACATAACAGAAATAAAGAATAACCCATCACATACCCAGTTTTATAAAGGTGTTCCCCACACCGACCCGTACATGGCAATACCGCGAACCATCATAGCGACCTTCGGCTTACTGCTGGCTGTGTTATCCATGTCAGGCGCACCCCGGCATGCCGATGCACAACAGCTGCGTATTGTAAGCCAGACTTCCGGGTTCACCGACTATGAACTGGTCAACGAAGGGCTGAAGATCACCTCCCCGGAATACCTCATGGTCCCATGGGAAAACGGTGAGGCCCGGTTCCGGATCATGCAGCAGGAGATCGTCCCGGTACGCGCCGACTCCAGCCAGATGCACTTCGTAGAACATCCCGGGCAGTTTCTCATTGCCGGACGCGACACACCGGTAATCCAAATCGGGGAACCCGGCTATACCCGCGGAAGCTCGATGGCGCCCCTGACCATCCACATTGCCCGCCAGGACAAACCCCGAGACACCACTTTCCAGATCGTGCGCCGCATGCGCATCCGGGTTTTTGAGGATGAGGAAGCCGCTCAGACACGCCAGCGTACATTTCCCGGACAGGACATCAGTCCGGGCGAGACAACTTCTTCCCAGGCAGAACCCGGTCCCCTGGCCAGCGGACAATGGTATCGCATTCCCATTCCGGAAGACCATATCTGGTTTTTGGATGCCGGCTATCTGGAGGATCTTGGGGTCAACCTTTCGCAGATCGATCCGCGCCACATCCAGATATGGACCACACCCGGCTACGAACTCCCGCACCGCAACAGAGATCCGCGTTCGCAGCTTTCCCAGATCCCGATCATCGTCGAAGGCGAGTCCGACGGCAGCTTCGGGGAGCAGGACCGGGTGATTTTCTTCGCCAACGGTCCGGACCGCAGCTATTTCAATACCCTGCTCAACCGTTTCGAACACCGCCTGCATCCCTTCAGCAACACCAACTATGTCTTCCTGACGATAGGCTCCGATCGGGGATTTCGGCTCCCGATAACCTCTGCGCCTGGCGAACCGACCCGGGATGTGAGCGAGTTCCGCGACTTCCGCTGGCTGGAGCAGGACCGGGAAAAATCCGAATCCCGCATCAAGTCCGGGACCCAGTGGTTCGGTCTGGGCTTCGATCCGGTCAGCTCCCCGTCCCAGACCATTTTTACCGACACGCTGAAGGGCTTCCGGCAGGGCTCGGATATCGAGGTCTGGGTCTCTATGGCCGCCCGCTCGACTTCGTCCTCGCGCTTCACCTTCACGGTCAACGGCAGCACGACCCTGCCTGCCCTCAACATCAGTGGCATTAATTCTCTTACGCGTGCTACCGGACTGTCGGCCCGGGTATCTGAATTGCGCCAGACCCTGTCCGGGTTCTCCCTGAACAACGATGTGATAACCATTGGGGCCAATTTCCAGAATCCCTCCAGTGCTTCGCGTGGCTGGGTGGATTGGGTGCGGATCCGGGCCGACCGCGATCTGCAGGCCCATAACGACCGCTTGCTGTTCCATCCGCCGGAAGACACCGACGGCCGCCTGGTCCGGTACCGGCTCGGCGGCTTCGCTGCCCAGCCCATCGTCCTGGATATCACCGATCCCGTTGAGCCGGTCCGCCTGGAAGTTTCCCAGTCAGGTGACATCCATACCGTAGTCTACTTCTCAGACCGGCAACGCCGGTTTATCGCCCAGGGATCGTTCCGTCGGCCGCCGGCGGGGCAGTCCCTGGCCAGCCAGGACATCCGTAACCCCTCCAGCTATCCCGATTATGTTATCATTACGGCGGAAGACTTCGTGGAGGAAGCACAGCGCCTGGCCGACTACCGGCGCGACCATGACGGCCTCACGCCCTTTGTCGTCACCCAGAACCAGATATTCAACGAGTTCAATGGCGGGGTGCCCGATTTTGTCGCCCTTCGTGATTACCTCAAACATCTGTACGACAGGGCTTCAGCCGATGGACAGCCCCGGCCCGAATACCTGCTCCTGTTTGGCGGAACGACCTATGACTACAAGGAGGTCATCCGCAGTCCAGTGATGCGCAACTTTGTGTTCACTTACCAAAGTGAGGAGTCCATCGACCGGGTCGATAGCTACGGCAGTGACGATTTCTTTACCTTCATGGGAGATGATGAAGGACTTTGGCCGCGCAGCCCGACCCCGAACAATCCGATCAACCTTATGGATATCGGGGTGGGACGCCTCCCCATCCAGACCGTAGACGAAGCCCGTTTGCTGGTCGACAAGATCAAGGCCTACGAAGATCCGCGCAATCAGGGCGACTGGCGCAGCCTGTTCACTTTCATCGCCGACGACCATGCTGCGGGCAGGAACATTGACCGCGACCTGCATATCCTCAATGCCGATGGTACGGCCGATATCATTGACCAGGATGCTACGGGTGTCCGCCTTGAAAAAATCTACCAGATCTCCTACCCCACCGAAAACACCAGTGCCGGTCCTCGTGTGCCGCAGGCCACCCAGGCCATGGTCGACCGGATCAACGACGGGACTCTGGTGTTCAACTTCTCGGGGCACGGCGCCGAGCAGTTCCTCACCGACCAGCGCCTGTTCACAGCCGATGATATCGGACGGCTGACCAACCGCGACCGGGCCAGCATCATGGTAACCGCCACCTGCTCCTTTGGCCGTTTCGACGATACCGAAGACAACTCCGGGGCCGAAAAAATGCTTCTCTACCCGGAAGGGGGTCTGATCGCAGCACTCACAACGACAAGGGTCGTATATACTTCCCCCAATCCGGAAATCCTTAATTTCGGACTGAATATCGCCCTTACCCGCGAGATGACCCGGCGCGGGCCGGACGGCAAGCCCCAGCGCCTCGGCGACATTTTCCGTAATACCAAGATCACCCCGGTCGGGCGGTCATTCAACTCCCGCAAATTCATACTGCTGGGCGATCCAGCCATGCGCATCGGCCTTCCGTCATCCCGCATGGAGATCACTCACATCAACGGCCAGGAAATCCGTCCTGATACCCTTTTTGAACTGCGCGCCCTGGACCGCGTATCCGTCAGCGGACACATCGGCCTCCCCGACGGGTCGGTCAATACCTCTTTTGACGGCGAAGCCAACGTACGGGTTTTCGATGCTAAACGTCTGGTACGTTATCCGGATTTCGACTGGCTCGACAGTCCCGGCTGCTATCTGGACGATTGCGGGTATTTCGTGCAGACCGATGCTCTGTTCAACGGCCGTGTCTCGGTCAGCGGCGGACAGTTCCAGAGTGAGTTCATCATCCCCAAGGATGTCTCCTACTCCATGAACCCGGGCCGCATACAGACCTATGCCCGGGAACGCGACATGGACGCGGTGGGGGGCAGCTCCAATTTCCGCATCCGCGGCCGCAACCCCGATGCCAGCGACGACCAGAGCGGACCCGACATTGAGATTTTCATGAACGACGAACTGTTCGTCGATGGCGGGGTGATCGACGACTCCCCGCAGCTGATTGTCCTGCTGCAAGACAATGCCGGCATCAACACCACCGGCGCCGGCGTCGGGCATGAGATCGTGGCCATACTGGAACGCGACGAGGACCCATCCACCCGCAAATCCGTCACCCTCAACGAGTTTTACCAGAGCGACCTGGACGACTTCACCAACGGACGTATCGAATACCCGATGAACCGGCTGGAAGAAGGCCATTACCGTCTGCGCATCCGTGCATGGGATGTGTTTAACAACCTGGGCGAGGCCGAGATCACTTTCGAAGTGCTTGACAGCCAGGACCTGCAGATACGCAACGTGTTCAACTACCCCAATCCCATGCACAACTTCACCAGTTTTGTGTTTGAGCACAATCAGCCCCGTGCCCCGATGGATATTAATATCCGGATTTATACGTTAACCGGTAAGCCGGTAACAACCATACGCCGGGAGCAGTATATCCCGGGTGGGAACATGGTCCGCATCGACTGGTACGGACGAGACGATGACCAGCACCGTCTGGCATCAGGAACCTACCTGTATCATGTACAGGTACGGGTTGAAACCGATCAGGGTCGACAGACCCGCGACACCGTTGAGCGGCTTGTCATTTTACGCTAATTTATTGATTATTATCTTATGTACGTCAAACCAAAAGCTATCGTAACCATGTCCACGATGAAAAAGACCATCACCGCGGTTGCCATTGCCGCCATCCTGAGCATCTCGAGTGGAATATCCATGGCACAGGTTGCCTCAACGGCTGTCCCTTTCCTGCAGATTGAACCGGATTCACGTACCGCCGGTATGGGTAACTCCGGTGTAGCCCTCGCCGACAATGCCACTGCCATTTACTGGAACCCGGCCGGATTGGCGTTTCAGGAAGGGCATGAAATCAATTTCACCCATGCCGACTGGCTCCCCAATTTCGGTGTCGACATGTTTTACGATTACCTTTCAGGACGCTACTATGTCGAGGGAATCGGATCCATTGGCGCCCATATAACCTTCCTGAATCTGGGTGAGCAGGAAATGCGGGACGAGGCCAACAACCTGATCGGAACTTTCTCCAGCTATGAGTTCGCCTCCGGTGTCTCCTACGGATTCAAGATCAGTGAGAACTTCGCCGTGGGGACCGGTATCCGCTTTATCTTCAGCAACCTGGTACCTCCGGGCACCGATGTCAGTGGACAGACCGCACGCAATGGTACCAGCGTGGGGGTCGATTTTGCCGGTTTATACCGCACCACTCCGTTTTCCCTTTTTGAGAGGGAAGCCCAGTTCCGTGCCGGCCTGAACCTGTCCAACCTGGGCCCTGCCATCCAATACACCGACGAAGCCCAGAAGGATGCCCTCCCCACCCTGCTCCGGTTTGGCTGGGCCTACAAAATGGACCTGGACCGTAACGGATTCAACACGCTCACCATTAGCAATGACTTCTCCAAAATCATGGCACGGTTAGAAGATGATGGAACAGGCATGAGCCCCTGGAAGGCTGTATTCGGATCCTGGGACACCCTGGCAAGGAACGACGGTCGGGGCACCGTGGAAGTACCTCTCCTCGAGCAATTCATGATCGGTACCGGTATGGAGTACTGGTACGACAACCTGTTCGCCCTCCGGGCCGGTTACTTCTACGAGTCACCCAACAACGGGGGACGTGAATTCATTACCATGGGTGCCGGCTTGCGCTACAATATTTTCGGTATCGACTTCAGCTATATTTACACTCTGGAGGAAGATCATCCTCTGGCAAACACGCTGCGCTTCTCCGCACTCCTCAATTTCTGACCGCTACCCCACGCAACTGTTAGTTCACCCGAATGCTTCATTGTATGATAGGAAACAGGAGCCTCATCATCACCATCGGTCTCCTGTTCCTGACCATGACAGCCGGGGCTGCACCCCCGGCTGATTTATTTCAACCTGCCCCCTTTTTATCTGTAAAAGAAGCGTCCCCGAACGGTAAGGCTGTTGGCACCGTCCATATCCTTGCCGTGATGGTGGAATTCCAGGAGGAAGATAACCGGTTCACGACCGGTAACGGCACCTTTAACCTCGAATTCCTCCACCGGGATGATATCGTCATCGACCCCCTGCCGCATGACCGCGGCTATTTTGAAGCTCACCTGGAATTTGCACGAAACTATTTCTCTACCGTGTCCGGCGGCCTGCTCGATATTGAATACCGCATCGTTCCGGAAATCGTGCAACTTGATCAGCCCATGAGTGCCTACGCACCGCTCGGCGAAACAGGTGAAGAAAATTTCAAACTGGCCCATCTCGCCCGGGATGCCTGGCAGAAAGCCGGAGAGGTCGGAGCCATCGACCTGGAAGGATTCGACCCCGACCGCACCATGTTCATTGTCTTTCATGCCGGGTCAGGCCGGAACATCGAACTCATGGGTACCACACTCGATAAAACTCCGCAGGACATCCCTTCGGTCTATCTTGGCGACGGATCCCTGCAGCGCCTGCTTGAAGACCCCGATTTCAACGGATTCGACATCGGCGACCCCGATATCCGTGTCACCAACACCGCCCTGCTGCCACAGACCCAGTCGCGGTCGGGCGAGGACGTGACCGGCCAGCCGTTTGTGCTCGAACTTTCCATCAACGGTTTGCTGGCGGCCAACATCGGCAGTTTCCTCGGCCTGCCCGATCTCTTCAACACCGAAACAGGGGCATCGGCCATCGGGCGGTTCGGACTCATGGACGGAGCTTCCATCTTTTCCTATCTCGGACTCTTCCCTCCTGAACCATCTGCCTGGGAAAAAATGCATTTGGGCTGGATAGAACCCTTCGACATCCGTCTTGACACCGGGGAACCAATCCCCCTGCCCGCTGTATCCCTTCACCAGCCCAACAGCCTGGCCCGCCATGCCATCTCGCACGATGAATATTTCCTGGTGGAAAACCGGCATCGCAATCCCTCCGGCAACCCGCTCGAAATAACCATCCGTACCCCGGATGGCTCCTACGTTACACGCAACATTGCTCCGGATGATGAGCGTTTTGACCCGCTCATCTCTTCCAGTTATGACGAGATCCTTGAGCCGGGAGTCATCGTTAATGTAAGCAGCTTCGACTGGAGCCTACCCGGCGGTCCGGAGCCCGGAGGCGACGGTACCACAGGAACCGACGATGACCGTTTGCTCAACGGCGGGATGCTCATCTGGCACATCGATGAAGCGGTGATCCGAAGCACCATCGACGACAACCGTGTCAACGCCGACAGCGACCGCCGGGGTGTCCAGTTGGTCGAAGCCGACGGTGCGCGGGATATCGGCCGGCAGCCCGGCCTGCAGCAAAACCGGTTCACCAACGGCCATGCATTCGACTTCTGGTGGTCAGGCAATGACTTCACCGTCATTACTGCCCGCCGTGACAGCATAGTGGTCTACGAAAACCGGTTCGGGCCGGACACACGCCCATCCAATCACAGCAATACCGGCAGTCCTTCCAACTTCGAATTCCACGATTTTTCCGACAATATTCCCGAAGCCTGGTTTTATGCCCGGTCTCTGGCCCGTCCGTATGCCCGGCCAGTCTCAGCGTCTCTTCCGAATCTGCCTGAAACGGCCGGTTTTCAACTGGAATCCACACTTTTCCCTGTGAGTCCGGTCCTGGTTACCGACGGGCAGGACTCTGACGGGCAGGGGGAAGGGGCGCATCTGATCATCCCAGCCCGAAACGGTTTTTTCGTTCTACAGACAGCCCCTTCCCCCGGTGGATACGATTTCCTGGCGCACCCGCATCCCACCTCCCCCCTGATCCGCAACGGAAAGGTGACATCCGGACAGTTCAGGCTGCCTGAAACATCTGAACTGTCTAACACATCCGGAACGTACACAGCGTCCGATGAACCCGTTTTGCCCCAGACCGTCCGCACCTGGTCCCTGCAGAACGGCACATGGTCGCTGCAGTGGGAGCTGGAAGAGCTGCCATCAGGTCCCGGACTGATCAGCATGGATAAAGACGGCACGCTGCGTGCTGACCTGACCACTGCTCGCATCGCTGCCGACGGTTCGTTGCTGCCCGGGGAGGATGAAGCCTTGCAGAGCAGCGGCACGGTGGACGGCATCACCGCATCCATCCACCATGACCAATTCAGGCTGTCCGATAACTCGTTCCGGTTCGATCTGGACGCGGAGGACCGTGACTCCCGCCGAAAGTATACAGGCAACCTCCGTTTCAGTGGTGATTCAGGTCCCGCCTTTTTCATCCTGACCGATCATCAGCTGATGACGGTTGACCGCGACGGACGGGACGAGTGGCGCGTCCGTCCTTACATCCGTGCAGAACGCCTTTCGTGGCCGGCTTTTGGTGATTTCACCGGTGATCATGTCCTTGATATCTTCATCACCGATCGCGAGGCAAATGAATTGTACGGGTTCAATCGCGACGGTGGCCTGCTCGATTTCTTCCCCATGCGCCCGCCACGGAACACCCGTTTCACCGGTTCCCCGATGCTCGCCGACATCACCGGTGACGGACATCAGGAACTGATCACGGCGGTAAGGGACAGCCTCACCATGACCATTCATGCTTTTGACCGGTTCCTGGATCCGATCGAAGGATTTCCGTTGACGGCAGGCAGCCTTGATGAGCTTGATGCATATGTCCCGCTACCCCTGCTTATCGCCGGTGGACAGCTCGTTTCCGTCGCACCATCAGGCGAAGTGCGGGCCTGGGAATTGCCGGAGCTGGGCGAAGTGGCCTGGGGATCGGTCTACGGCAGTCAGCCCGGCAACAAAGTCGGTTTCAACCTGGAGGGGGAGCGTCAGCAGCGGGCCGTTTTTGGTATCCTGAACGCACAGGAAACCTACAACTGGCCCAACCCGGCGGATGACCATACCTATATACGGTTTGAGACATCGGAACCTGCCCGCATCGACATCAATGTAATCCATCCAGGTGGATCCATTGTCTATGAAACGCAGGCCGATTCACAGGGCCGGTTCCCCCAGGAAGTACGTATCAATACTTCCTCTTGGGGCAGCGGCGTCTACTTTGCGCGGCTCCGCGCGAACAATGGAAACAACTCCGAAACCAAAATGATCAAAATTGTCGTCACACATTGACCCCGTTATTTGACATATCATCCGGTACAGGTTGCTTGTCAGCCACTGGCAGGATGGCCCCTGTCTGGATACTTTTACCCATTTTCCTGGTATTGACTGCTGCTCCGTTGGCCAGTGACAGCATAGCACAAAGAAATCCGGCTTTTTATGGTTATCCCTACAATCATCTCGAGTGGTACACCATTGAAAGCGAGCAATTCATGGTTCATTTCCAGGAGGGAAACAGTCGTCCGGCCCAAGTTGTCTCGCGCATCGCCGAAGAAGTCTATGGACCTATCACTGAGCTATATGGCCACGAACCTGATCACAAGGTGAGTATCCTGATCATCGACCGGCTTGACTATTCCAACGGGGCTGCCTTCTTCTACGATAACAAGATCGAGATCTGGCTTCCGGCACTGGACACCCCCCTGCGGGGCACACACAACTGGCTGCGTAATGTAATCACACATGAATTCACCCATATTGTGCAGCTCCAGGCCTCCATGAAGAAAAGCCGGCGGCATCCGGCTTCCTATATCCAATGGCTTTCGTACGAGGATGTGCGACGGCCCGACGTGCTTTACGGTTTCCCTAACGGCATCATCACCTATCCACTGGCGGGCATCAGCATGCCCGCCTGGCTGGCCGAAGGAACGGCGCAGTACATGCGCGAGGAAATCTATTACGACTTCTGGGACACTCACCGGGACATGCTACTGCGCACCCGTATCCTGGACAGCAACTGGCTGAGTCTGGAAAAAATGGGCACCTTCAGCTCAAAAACGTCACTGGAACGCGAACTAGTCTACAACCAGGGATTCGCCTTCACGCACTATCTTGCCGACCGTTTCGGGGAAAAGATCCTTGCCGATATCACCCAGGCTTTCAGTCAAAGCGGGATTTACGATGTGAGTAAAGCCATCCGGGAGGCAACCGGCGTGGACGGGGACAAGGTGTTCGACGAGTGGATCGAAGAACTTTCCGGCCGGTACAGCCGCTTTGCCGAGGGCAGGGATGCCAATCCTGAAAACCGGACCTGGGTGGAACCGCTCGGTTTTTTCAACTTTCATCCGAAATACCATCCCGACGGAAGTCGTATCGCCTATCTTTCGAACAAGATGATGGACGGGGCGATTTCTTCGCTCTATTTCATGGAGCGAGACAGTCTGTTCCGCCACCAGGATGGTGAAAATGGGTTGTCACCCGGTTCCGGATCGTCTTCAGGCAACAGTACAGATCATGGTACCGGTTCGTCATCCCTTTCATTGGAACTGTTCGGCGAGACGGCCACAGTAACCCATCAGGACCATACCCGTTTTTCGGGTCTCACCCGCACATCCACCCGAAATATTTCTGGCCGGAACCGGACCGTTCGAAACCAGGCAAACCGGAACGCCGGAAGACATGGTCCGGCTGCGCATGCCAGTCACGGGACCGGACACACCGCTGTGCAACCCGGTCATCCCCATGAATATCATCTGGAATCAACTCCGCTTCGTCGCCTTGAGACTACCTTCAGTTACTCCCCTGACGGTTCAAGAATCGCCTACAGCCGCGCACGGATCAACAGCTATGGCGAGCGCTATCGTGATCTTTACATCTATGAACCTGATTCCGGTGACAGCAAACGATTGACCTTCAGTGAACGTCTTCAGGATCCGGCATGGAGTCCGGATGATGACATCATAGCTGCCGGCAAGATCGAGGACGGCACCATCAACCTTTTCCTGTACGACCTGGCCCGGGATTCACTGATCCGAATTACGGATTTCAGGCACGGTGAGCAGTTTTACAGCCCGGCATGGCATCCCAACGGGACCACACTCTACACTGCCTACGCTGACACCGCACACCGGGGCATCTACAAAATTTCCCTGTCTGACACCTCGGGCCCGGATCACACTTTGACGCCGGTCCTGACCGACCGGACCATTGATTTCCGGGATCCGGTTGTGAGCCAGAACGGCCAATGGCTTTATTTCAGCGCCGATCAGGGCGGTGTCTTCAATATCCATCGCATGTCACTCGAAGATGGAACGGTGCAGCGGGTTACCAATGTAGTCGGTGGTGCTTTCATGCCCTACCCCCATCCCGATCCGGAAAAGGAAGAGATACTCTATTCGGAATATGTATCGACGGGGTACAAAATCGCATTGCTGGATCTGTCGGAGACGGACTTGCCGGTTGCAGACCTGCCGGTTCCGGGTTTGGCTGAGACGGACCTGCCGGTTGCGATTCTGCCCGGTGCAGGTACAGAAACAGGGAAAAGCGCGGGAACGGCTGGAGACACGGGTGCAAGTCAACGAGCAGACGCGGATGCCGGTAGCAACGCCAGCGTCAACAACATCACCCTGCGTTCACTCAACCGGTTCGACGATACGGATATCGA
This sequence comes from Cyclonatronaceae bacterium, assembly GCA_046483675.1. Taxonomy (GTDB): domain Bacteria; phylum Bacteroidota; class Rhodothermia; order Balneolales; family Natronogracilivirgulaceae; genus SKNL01. The sequence continues at coordinate 749 of JAWOCT010000028.1, read as the reverse complement.
CCCGTTGTCCGAATATGCCGTCGCCGTGGCCGACACCGGCACCTACCGCTATCAACTGCCAACACGGGGCTCTTCGTCGGAACGTACATTCTACAGGTACACCGACCAGTTCACCTCATTCCAGTTCTATCCGGTGCTGCGGTTCGATAATTATTCGCGCCTGCGCGGCAGCAACACCACACTGCTCACCGAAGGGCGACTGGGCGATCTCGGAGCCAATATGTGGCGGGATGTAAAAGTTGGCGCCTATTTTGCTTCCCGCGAAATGCGCGAACGCCTCAGCATCTTCGGCGGCGCTCTGTTCGGTCCCGGTTCCCGTTCAAGCGATGGTATCAGCAACTTTTTCCGGCCCGGCCGGCTGGTCAACCTCGACCGCGACTTGTTCCTGGAAGCTGAACCAGAAGAAGAATACAGAATACAGTAGACAGAATACAGAAGACAGAATAACAACAAAGGACAAAAAGACAGCGGGAAAGCTAGGAAGTTATAAGGCTATGAGGGCTGGAAAGCAAAGGGCCCGGGAGCCCTGAAAGGGCGTTTTATGAAATCTGCGCCAGCGGATTTCATGAGGACAACGGACCACGGCGGAGACAAGAGGCAAAATGATGAATAACACAACCTATCAAAGCACACGGGTACTGGCCTTTCTTGTTTTTCTGGGAATAGGCGCCATTTTCTTTGCAGGAGCGATCCTGAACCTGCTCACAGTGTCCGAAAACAAGGCCCTTTATTCCCACATCCCTTTGATC
>JAWOCT010000058.1:0-58707 GCA_046483675.1 Cyclonatronaceae bacterium | reverse complement strand
ACCATATTATGCATGCCGCTTGCCAGCCCTGCCCAGGAAACCGAAAAAGTGCCGCCTCAACCGGATTTGCGGAAATGGAGCATCCAGGTTTACGGCGGGTCGTTCATCGCGCGTGACGGCATGGGTACCACTCCATTTACAGGTACGACGGGCGTACGAACCGACTGGATCAATCCCACTTTCGGAGCCGGCATCGAGTACATGGTCACCCCCTCGGTTGGGGCCAACGTCCGGTACACTTATTCCATCATTGAAAACGATCCCGACTTGCGGCCCTACGAGAATACCTATCAATCCGTGACCGCCGGCATTAGCCTGTATGTACTGAATCTGACCATGCTGGACAAGGGACACCGCTGGTTCAACCCCTACGTGTCCCTGATTGCAGGAATGGGGCACAGCAGCAAGTCCGGCATGGAAGGGATCGGTGACCAGAGCCAACGCGTCGGACACTACGGGTTTGGACTTGGCACCCGCCTCCGCCTTGGGAGTGCCATCGATCTCTCCCTGGATTATATGTACCATCAGTTCAATCCCGGTTTCCACATCGACGGATACAACGGTATCAACGGGATCCGCGATAACGACCGTCTGGCAGGGTTTACTGCCGGACTGGTTTTCAACCTGGGAACCTCGCAGCGGCCGCATGCCCGCTGGTACTCACCGGTACCGGCCGAGCAGGAATGGCGCAGGAGTATGGACGAAGTCGTAACCGAACGCGAAGATCAGTGGGACCAGCTGATGCGCGATCTGGATGCACAGACCAACCGTTTGGCCGAGATGAACCGTGAGATGCAGGACAAGGCCGATCGCAGTGACGTGGAAAATGCACAACGCAGCATCTCTGTCCTCGAAGCGCAAATTGCGGAACTTCAGAACCAGTTCGGACAGGAGATGGAGCGGATCGACGAGATTCATGAAGCCGCAGGCATCGCCCATCTGAAAAAGGAAGTCGACCCCGGTTTATACGTCCAGACCTATGCTGCCTGGAGCACCAGCCGTACCCAGGATGCCCTTGAAATGACACGCAACGGACTGGCCGAACGGGGCTATGACGTCGATCGACTTTCCTTCTTCGTCTACCAGCTGCCTAACGGACTCTATACCGTCCAGGTCGGCAACCTGGAAAGCCTGGATGCGGCCAATGATGTACTCACCGGGGCCCTGGATATCTTCGACGACTCGTTCGTCCGACAGCATCGCCCCCAATAACCACTGACCAAGACAAAAGCATAATCCCGATCTGTCCATGAACATACTGGTTACCGGCGCCGCCGGTTTTATAGGCTATCATCTGTCCAAACGCCTGCTTGCCGACGGCCACTCGGTCACCGGTCTGGATAATCTCAATGATTACTATGATCCCCGGCTGAAGCGTGACCGGCTGGGGCAACTTGGCGTAAATGCATCGACACTGGATCCCGGTGCACCCGGTCCAAATGCACCGGGTGCGGGTGCCGCGGCAGCCAGTGGAGCTGGTGGTTTGGAAAAAGACCGGAATGGCTCGGATGACAGGCCGGCCGGCTCGTTCCGGTTCGTGCGTATGGACCTGGCCGATCGTGAGGGGATTGACGCGCTGTTTGAGAGTGCCGGGTTTGACGCGGTGGTGCATCTGGCGGCTCAGGCCGGCGTGCGCTACAGCCTTCAGAATCCCTACGCTTACATCGACAGCAACGTCACGGGTTTCCTGAACATCCAGGAAGCATGCCGCCACCATCCGGTTTCTCATCTGGTCTACGCCTCCTCCAGCTCCGTATACGGGGCCAATACCCGCATGCCATTCTCGGTGCGTGACAATGTGGACCATCCCGTCTCGCTCTATGCCGCCACCAAAAAGGCCAACGAGCTGATGGCCCATACCTACAGCCATCTGTACGGCATCCCGTCCACCGGCCTCCGCTTTTTTACCGTGTACGGTCCTTGGGGCCGCCCCGACATGGCCCTGTTCCTGTTCGCAGAGGCGATGACCGCTGGCAAACCGATCGATGTTTACAACCACGGGCGCATGGAACGCGATTTTACCTATATCGATGATATCGTCGAGAGCGTCGTTCGACTGATCCCGAAGCCGCCCAAAGGTGAAGAGGGGTGGAACAGCGAGGCGCCCGACCCGTCCACCAGCTTCGCTCCCTACCGCATTTTCAACATCGGCCACAACCAGCCCGTTGCCCTGATGGATTACATCGGTGAACTCGAGAAGCAGCTGGGAGTGACCGCCGAAAAAAATATGATGGATATCCAGCCGGGAGACGTACCGCGCACCTGGGCCGATGTCACCGACCTGTTCGAGTACACAGGATATAAACCCAAAGTGTCTGTGCAGGAAGGTATTGCGGCGTTTGTATCGTGGTATCGGTCCTATTACGGTAAATAAGTACAGAGTGTGTTTTTTTCCGTTTTTTTTTGCATGTTTGAGACAGGTTTTTTCCCGACTACTGTGTATTTCCACAATTGCTATTCCAAATGCGAATATCCATGAGGCTTGTTCATCCCGCGTTATTATTGCTTTTTGTGCTGATGGCCGTAAATGTGACACCGGTCTGCTCGTCCGTGCCCGTCAGCGATGTCCGCATCGCCGGCGAGGATACCTCCATCCAGGAAAATACGGCCATCCCGGAAACGGACAGGGGAGAGCTTGGTTATCCCGTGCCTGCACCGTCCGATCCGGATATCGTGGCCCTGACGCGCAGAGATGGAAACCGTCATTATCTGCATCTGTACCACGTCACCGGTGGAATGGATCACAGGATTACCCAACAGACGCGCAGAAATCAGCAAACAGGGCGTTCGACTGTTGACTACACGCGTGTTGAAAACGATATGCTGATGCGCAAGGCCGGTATCCCGACCGGATATTTCGAAGGTGACATGGCATGGAGACCGGTGTTGGACCAGTTTGGTTATCAGTGGTTTGCGTTCGTAGCGACCAGCGGGGACAAGGTACAGCTTCATCTCGGCTACATATCCTCGAATACCACGCTGAACACGGTCGTGTTTCCGATCGGATTTGCCAGTGTGGTGACCAACCCCGTTTTTTCACCGGACGGCAATGCCCTGGCTTTTTCCGCCGACGGCACCATCCATGTGGAAATGGACATCGGTCATGTCATACGCAAACGGGATTTCCGTCTGATGGACCCTAAGCCCCTTACTGAGGAGCTGGATGGCCCGGGTGAAAGCTTTTTCCCGGCTTGGTCACCCGATGGTTCAATGATCGCCTATCAAGGTCGTCCGGTTGATGGGGATCGCGAAGGGGTTTCGTCATTGTTCGTAATCGATGTGGCGGCATGGTTGCGAAATGATGACGCGGAAGTGGTGCCACCATCCCATCCGGTATCCCCGGAAAGCATTGACATGGAAGGGATAACACTCCAAGTAACACCTCACCATCTGCGTCCCTCCTGGGCGCCGTCTGGACATACCCTGGCCTTCTATGAACATGCCGGCGACGCCGCCGAAAGCCGCTATGCGGTCAAACAGGTCCGGCTTCTGAACATTGTTCGCAACAGGGAGGCGAACCGCTACGAAGGCGTGCCGATTGAACACGCCGATACACCCTATTTTGCCGGACCGGCTATGGGCTTTCCCCGCAGCGCTCCGCAATGGACGGTGCTGGACTACGACGGCGAACCGGCAAGAGGTATTCTCTGGACGCAGTACAACCCGGAACTGGATCACCCTTTGATGTTTTCCCATCTGGGATACTACACCGGGGATCGCCGGGATTTTCAGGTGAACCTCTTCAGCTTCAGCAACCGCTTCAACTGGCTGGAACGGACCCGCAACAACAGATATCCTACCGCCATCCGGTCGCATCGCCAGAACCGGTTTTTCTATATTGCGGCCGCCGGGGACCGGGATGTGCTGAAGGTGGTAGACCGCGTCTCATCCACCAGTGAACCTTCGGTCCGCCGTGAGATCCATGAGGTGCCGGCCCTCATACGCGGAGGTCTCTATCCGGGATGGGGACACGCCTATATCGGTGAGGGCCGACGGGGCGCCTATCTGGCGGCTACGTTCACGGCGATGGCCGGTGTTACTGGCTACGCCTCGGCTGTCCGCTACCGGACCACAGGAAAGAGTCCGGGCAATACCTTCCTGATATCGCTTGGCGCGGCGACTGCAGCAGTTTGGGCCTTCAATATCTTCGACCTGCAACGCCAGTTCCCGGTATACCGGCCATACCCGGTAACAAGCACGTTTGACGGATACAATAATGTCCCCGGCGATCGGTCGGGTGTCGATCCGGAGGATGATCCCATCCGCACGGCCAGCAAAACACGTGCCATAATGCTTTCTGCACTCTATCCGGGTCTGGGGCATGTTTATATCGGCAACAGGACCAAAGGCTATATCCTCGGGAGTACGTTTACCCTGTTGGCGGGATCTACATTTGCCGGGGCGGCTTATCGCTATCACTATCCCGTGGTCACCCCATCCAACGAAGTGTTGATTACCATGGGCGCAGTGACGCTGGGCACCTGGCTCTTCGGCCTCATTGACCTTCACCAATCCTTCAGGCCGAACTTTTTCGCCTACCGTACCGGTCCGGATGCGAATTATGACGCATCCCCTCCGAGGGCCCGGCTGGCACTGACGCCACGGCTGGAGCATCTTCGCCTGGGCAACAGCCGATTTCGCGACTATGCGGCTATGGGAGTGGTGCTGTCATTCTGACGGTTTTGAGCTGTGTGCATCCCATGCGCTCTGAGTGCTAACTTGTATCCTGGCAACGCACTATCCCATGTTTTGATGCCGGCACTATCCCGTGCGTACGCTAAAACTAACGGACTTCGTTGAAGCTCTCAGAACGGGGCATTGCCCCAGCGGATGCCCATGAGCAGCCCAAAATGATTCGCAAGATCACCGGCATCCATACTAAGCGCCAGCGTGAGACGCAGCTCATTGAGGAGAGAGGCCGGATCATCCGAAAACTGACCGTCAAACCACGGAACACGTCCCGACAGCTCCAGCAGGGTATGGTACTGCACCGGTTCTTCAGCGAAGGGGGCACCGGGATCGATGAACCGGTTGAAGATGTCGACATTGTCGTAGGTGCCCTGGTGCCTGGCCCGGGTAACCATCAGACGGTAGCCCGACAAGATGCCGCCGGCCGCAGCGACAACATCTGAACGGCTGCGCGAGAATCCTGCAAGACTCCCCTCGATTCCCAGATGAAAAGCCTGAACCCGGTTGCTGACGAACTGACGCCAGTGTAAAGTGCCCTCGGGATAGTAAAACCGCCCGCGGTCCTGCTGCAGCATCAGAGGCGTGCCCATGGTCCGGCCACGGTAGGTCCATCCGTTCCGGTAGATGTAGTGGTTGTAGTACTGATCCCTTCCGCCGAAATTGTAGGGATAATCCGGGTCGAAATAGGGCTCGTCGGGATCATAGAGAAAGTCGTCAGGATCTCCCGGCGGATCGGGCGGTCCAGGTCCGCTCTGCCAGGTTGTGTTCAGATACTCGAGCAGCACCGTGCCGATCCATCCACCGGCCCAACTGCCGGACCGGCCCTGTTCCGGCCGGATTCGCAATCCGTTCAGCCCGTCTTTGTTGTTGTAGAACCGCATTCCGCTTCCATCCTCGAAAAGATATTGCCGGTAGGCATCCCACTCCAATCCCCACAATTCCCAACCCACACCGAACTCGATGATTCCGAGATGGTTGCCTATGGCATTGGCGACCCACTGAGGGAACTGCTCGGCCGATTCATGTCCGGGATCGGCGCTCCGGCCGAAGACCACTCGCAGGTAATCCTCGAAGCGGTCGGGTGCACGGCCGAATTCCGGGTGCTCGCCGCCCCACATGACAAAATGGGTGAGGCCGCCTTTGAGCCGCACGGGCCAGTCGCTGCGTGTCCGAACGAACAACGCCTTCTCATGCAGATACGGGCGTCTTGTGAACCGCTCATCATCCAGCCATGCATGGGAATAACGCCCTTTGAATTCCAGATAGTTAAAGCTGAAAGGGACCGGTATGTAATGCGGGATCCCGGCGGTAACGCGCGGAAACGGTGCATGGTTGGGACTCATACCCAGTGATCCGGTAGAAAGCGGATCGTGTGCAAAACCCGAGGTATAGGATTTGCGGCCGCCGGTGATCTGGAAGGGTCCGAATCGCAGTTGCAGGAACACTTCATGCAGCCTGCTTTCGCCGGGTTCGGGTTTCGCCATGAAATCGAGTCCGGCGCGGAAGTCCGGTTTCCAGGAATACCAGCGGGTATAGGTACGGGAGGATATGCGTTGATTGTGCGCGTCACCGAATCCGTGGCTGAGTCCGAAATGATTTGAGCGGGTGGATGTGGTCGGTGCATGACGCCAATCGGTGACCAGCCGTGCACCGAACCAGCCGTCGCTGCGCTGGTCAAGCAGGCGCCCGCCCCGGTGGGCCAGCTGCCAGAGGGGCATGCGTTCCGCTGTTCCACCGGCCGCCGCCATGTCTACGTGCCAATACAGTACGGGCAGCAAACCCGGTGCTTCGGATCGGTCCGCGGTTTCCTGCGAGGCAACCGGGCCGGAAGGGGCGCCGGCAACGGCCGTGAAAGAAGCGGCCGGACCGGCAACCATCGGCAAGAGCAGTCCGGCAACGGTCAACAGGAGCAAAGCGGCAGCCATCAACCGGATTGCTCCGGCAGCCATCAACCGGATTGCTCCGGCAGTCAACAGCCGGATTGCTCCGGCAGTCTCGAACCGCGGTTGTCCGGAAATCTCAAGCCGAGACAGTCCGGCAGTTTCCAGTGCATTATACCGTATGACCGGCAAACAGGTCTGCCCTGCCACCGCAGCAGGGACGGACGCACACTCTGATAACGTCGCAGATGCCATCTTGAAATGTTGTGAATGGAAGCCCATTAAGCGTAAGCCGGGAATGGAATACAGTTGATGTAGCGCTGCTGGCGTCTAATAAATTAAACTACGTCTTTTTGTCGAAAGGTACACGCCAAAGAGGTCGTTTTTTGCAGTTTATCCGACTTTTTTTATGGAAATATGATACCTTTCGAAGCAAAAATCAGATCATTCAAAGCAACAAAGCATGTTAGCAGACCTTATCGCCGGCGCGCGTCCGAATTTTATGAAAATCGCACCTGTAACCCATGCCATCCGTCATGAACAACAGCAGGGGCATGACATCCGGTTCCGTATCATCCATACCGGCCAGCACTACGACCGGAATATGAGCGACAGCTTTTTCGAGCAGCTGGATATCCCGCTTCCCGAACATAATCTGGGTGCCGGAGGGGGGACACAGGCCGAACAGACCGCCGCCATCATGACCGGTTACGAACGGCTGCTGTCCGAGGGCCCACGGCCCGATATCTGCATTGTCGTGGGTGATGTGACATCCACCATGGCCTGCTCCATCACTGCCAAAAAAGCAGGCATCAAGGTGGCCCACGTGGAGGGCGGAATCCGGTCGCGTGATTGGACCATGCCCGAAGAGATCAACCGCGTGGCCACCGACAGTATCGCCGACTTCTTTTTTACCACATCGGAAATGGCCAACCGGAACCTGGCCTCGGAAGGGGTGACGGCAGACCGCATTTTTTTTGTGGGTAACACCATGATCGATACGCTCCATCAACAGCTGGATCATCTTCGGCGGCCCGGACTGTGGGAACGGCTGGACCTGAAGGAGGGACGCTACTTTGTGATGACATTGCACCGCCCATCCAATGTGGATCAGGAGCAGGTCCTCCGGCAGCTCATCCATACGATTATGGACCATACGGAAGGTGAACCTGTTATTTTTCCGACGCATCCGCGTACACGGGCCATCCTGGACCGCCTCGGGCTTTCTCATACGGACTTGTATCTGGCCGACCCGCTTGGATATCTTGAATTTATCTATCTGGTGCGCCATGCGCGGGCCGTGATCACCGATTCCGGCGGTATCACCGAAGAAACAACCGTACTGGGTGTGCCCTGCCTGACCCTGCGCGATAACACCGAGCGACCAGAGACCGTCACGGTCGGGACCAATGCATTGATTGGTACCGATCCCGTTGCGGTGGCGCCCGCCCTGCAACGCGTGATGCAGGGTGCCTGGAAAAAAGGCAGCATCCCTGAAAAATGGGATGGACAAACCTCGGGGCGCATCGTCTCGGTCCTGATGGGCCTGCACCGGTCCGGCCGCCTGGCCCCGCATCGGCCCTGGCGCGATGAATCGCTGATCGGCCTGCCCGGAATGCCCGGCGCGTAACCCGAACCAGCCATTCAGCCATTCAGCTATTCAGATATTACGCTGTCTGTTGAAGGGTATAAATGTATCTTCCGGCGGAGAGAATCTGGTTGTCAGAGCAAAAAAGACCTGTCCGTCAAAAATCTGTCCGTCAAAAAATCTGTCAAAAAACTGTCTGTCAGCGTTTCAGTCTCTCAGCGCGGTTTTCTTGCTGGCCTCTTTTGAAAACAGCAGATAACGTTTGTTGCAGCACTCAACATGGATAACAGGAATGAGTTTGCTCAACCATCGGTGCCAACGTTTTCTCTTGATGCGGTCCATCATGGAACCGCATTGATTACATTCTCGGTGGAAGGTGAATCGGGCCATAAATAAGTTTTGAGCACAACTTATCAGAATAAACAAGGATTTTTTATTAATTACCACTTATGGTTCAAGCTTATATAAAAAAGCATACATTTGCAGCCGATGCCATGAAATGTTTCTTTCTTCTATTGTGGCAGGCCGATCCTGAATCCTCCATCATCATTGCCCGGTAACCCGAGTCCGGTACAAATGCCTTGCTGCGGGCAACATGCTGTACCCTGTCGGATGGATGCGCCACGCTGTGGCCAGCGAGATGAACAATGACGTGGCGGATATACCCGATTAACCGGAAGTGCCGCTTGCGCCTACAACTCACCAAGGTAGCGCAGGTTCAGTTCCTCCCATTCGTCCCCGGCGATGAAATCGAGCATGATCCGGTTAATGTCATTGCGCCAGGGACTGCCCAGTGGCAGGGCGATGCCATAGTACTGGTCGATGAAGGTGCCGGACAGGACGCGGACCCGGTTCCGGAAATCCTGATTGCTGTAATAACGGATGATGGGGGCATCGTGGACGAAGGCATCGATCTGATCGTCGGCAACGGCCTGCAGCCCCTCATGAATTCCGGGGTAAGTGCGGTAGCGGATGCGGTTTTCTTCCAGGTAGTCGATGGTTGCGGAGTGCTCCAGGACGCCAACGCGCACAAAGGGCAGGTCCTGCGGGCCGGAAACACGGCTGTCGAGCTGGGTGACGGTGAGGCTGGATGCGATCGTAGCGGTGAAGAAGGATATCAGGATGATGCCGGCGAACATCCACACGAAACCGATTAGGCGGCCGGCGAATGTTTTGGGCGCCTTGTCCCCGTAACCGACGGTGGTCATGGTCACCGCCGCCCACCAGAAACCGCTGCCGATGCCTTCGGCCGTGTTGCCGCCGAACTCGTCCGGATTCCGGTAGCGCTCGAAATACCAGACCAGTACGCCCCAGAAGAGCAGCAGCAGTATTAGCAGGCCGACGACCCACATTAACTCGGGGGAGAATATGCCCAGCATGGCCTGCCAGAGACCGGCCGGTTTGTACGGGACCGCGATGCCCAGTCCGGTGACGAAAAAGGGATGCGTGAAATCGAGGATCTCCTCTCGCTCAGCCGTGATGGTGAGGGCCGATGCGGCGGCGAACAGTGTTTCCTCCCGGGCCACGCCGTCGATCAGCCCGGCAATGTCACGCTCGACATATTCGAAATCCAGGTCCAGTTCGCCTGCGATATGCTCCCACAAGGCAATGGTCATCCCGGTGTAAGAACCGTCCGGAGCCTCCACCACAAACGGAGGGGCAACGCGGACCCCTACCACTACCGGTTCATCAGTTTGGACTGATTGTGATATATGAGCCGAACCGAATGCCATGCCCGGGAGGGCCGGCAGCAGGAGCGCAGCCAATAGCAAACGCTTGACCATCAAGTTGTTATTGGGCTTGGAACAGGGTTTGGAACAGGGCATGGAATATAAAAACTGCAGGAATTGCCGGGGGTTGTAATACATTTGTGAGGCAAGATGACAGATGGCATGAAGGCAGGGAGATGAAGTCATTGCTTGTCGGGTTTGTTTGTATTCAAGTCGCGGAATCAAATCAGCAGGTATGCCATGTTGAGCCGGGGAGGGATTATATTATCCAATATCTGTGAAAAGTTCATCCGGCTAACAGTGTGCGCATTGCCTCGCGGTTTTTCTTGTGGTTGAACTTCCTCGCTTCCGGCAAATAGAGGTATTCGATCAGATCCTCGTAATGCTCGGTGATCTTGCCACGGACGATTTTCATGGTGCTGTTCATCATCTTGTTTTCTTCGGTGAAGCCCTCCGAAAGGATACCCACGGCACTGGGCAACCATCGGTCGGGAAAATAATCACCATAGGTTCCCCCTTCACGGTATTGGTCGATTTCCTGTCGGATGATGTCCAAAGCCCGGTCGATCATTACGTCGCCGGGTTTTGCGGTTGTTTGGTCCAGCTCATGCTGGTGCTGCTTATGCTGGTCCTCTTGTTTGGACAACTCTGCGACCTTCCGTTTCAGGGCTTCCTTGTTCGGATAGAGCAGGGCCACGGTGAACGGGTCCTGGTTGTTGTGGAGCATGATCTGTTCGATGAAAGGCGATTTTTGGGTCAGGGTTTCCTCGATGGCTTCCGGACTGTACTTTTCACCGTCGTGACCGATCAATAGGCTCTTGTAGCGGCCAAGGACGTACAGAAACCCGTCCTCGTCCAGGTAGCCCATGTCGCCGGTGTACAACCATCCGTCACGGATGGTCTCCCGGGTGGCATGCGCGTTTTTCCAGTAGCCTTTCATCACATTCTCGCCCCTGATGATGATTTCGCCTTTCTCTCCGGTGCCCGCTTCTCTGTCCTCTTCGTCCACGATCTTGAGCTCCAGGGGACTGACCAGATGACCGGACGACCCCAGTTTGTGCTTGTCCAGTGAATTGGACGAGATGATCGGTGTGGCCTCGGACAACCCGTAGCCCTGCATCATCGGCATGCCCAGCGCATAGAAAAAGCGCTGCAGCTCTATGTCGAGCAAAGCTCCTCCGCCGATGAAGAATTTCAGTTTGCCGCCGAAATTCTCGCGGACCTTGCTGAAAAGGATCTTGTCGTACAGGAACAGTTTGCTGCGGCTCACCAGGTCCCACGTGTTCTTGTTATAACCTTCGCGGTTGTACTTGTAGGCGGTGCGCAACGCATCCTCGAACAGGCGTTGCACGAGCGGACCCTTGGTGCGGATGGCCGCCTCGATGTTTTTGCGGAAGTTCTTGGCCAGGGCCGGCACGCTCAGGAGCAGGTTGGGCTTCAGCTCTTTAATGTTGTTGGGGATGTTGCGCAGGGTCTCCATGGTGGTTCGTCCGGCCTCCACCATGCCGATGCTGGCACCCTTGGCCATGAACGAATAGATGCCGGCGGTGTGGGCGAAAGAGTGGTCCAGCGGAAGGATGAGCAGCGTGCGGTAGGCAGGAGGGATGTCCATGAGCGTGAGCGCCTGCTCCACGTTGGCCGTGTAGTTGCGATGGGTCAGGATGATGCCCTTGGGATCGGCCGTGGTGCCGGAAGTGTAGGAGATGTTAGCCGCATCGTCGGGCCGCACGGCATCCTTGCGCCGTACAAAATCCCCGCGCCGATTGTCCAGGAGCTTGCGACCCATCTTCACTACCTGGTTTTTACTGATTTCATACTCGGCATACTGTTCTTTGCTGTCCAGTAAGATAACCTGTTTCATCTCAGGAAGATTCTCGCGTATTTCGGCGATTTTCGGCAGCTGCCCGCGGGAGATGATCAGCACGGATGCATCGGAATGGAACAGGCGGAACTGCAGCTCGACCGGGGACAACTTGACCGACAGCGGCACATTGATGGCCCCGTTGAAGAGGATGGCCAGCTCGCTTACCACCCAGTCGTTGCGTCCCTCGGAGAGCAGCGCCACACGCTCACCCGGCTCCACGCCCAGCGCCATGAGTCCGGCCCCGAATTCGTACACCTGCTCCAGGGTCTGCCGGTACATTGTCGGCTGGTATGGATTGGACCCACCGTTCCTGCTCGCGTTTGCCGTTTCTATTCCGGATTCCGGGTCCGGACGTTCACGATTGGTTAGCTGTGGTTTTTCCCACATGTAGGGATTGTCGGCGTATTTCTTGCAGTAGTGTTCGACAAACTGAACCAGGGATGGTTTGTCAGCTGCTTTCATGGCGTTGGGATTGAGGCGTTTGCGGTTGACGGCATGTCGAGCCAATGAGGGTACCCGTTCTGCCATGATAGCAACAAATCATGAAAAAATCGTTAATCCGATCAAAGGGTCAGATGCTGCCAGGCACAAAAAGGTACCTCATACAGGTGTAAGGTTGCACGGTTATCCTGCTCTTAAGGGTAACATGTCATAAGGGAAATACATGTTTCTTGATGAACTCTCGTGTGGCAGCTTGTGAAAGGGCTGTCATTCTTCTCAATTGGTGCTCTGAATTAATCTTACAATGACTTATGGTATTACGATTGCTTAAGGAAATGCAGTCGCTATCTGGATTTTCAGTATAATATTTTTAGAACGAAAGCGATATAGCATTGTTTAGCGGCTATTGCATAAGCTAAACTATAAAATTCATTTATTTCAATTTTTTTTAAAAAATAGTTTGAATTTTTATAAATGGTTTTCATACCTTTGCAATTGTCTGATGGCAACATCGGATGCATTATGTGATTTTTGAAGGTAACTCTTTGAATACATAGATCATAACAATTACATGTCCCTGTAATGTACGCGATCCGGTTGATAGCCGGATCGCGTTTTTTTTTGACACTGGCAAATGAAAACGGATTTAATACGATGGCCTTGCCGGTGCCGGTCCAGCGTCCACAGCTCCGCAGAGCATCCGCTCCCGATTGCCCGTAGGGCCAAAAAGACCCATAAAATCAGGCTGATTTCCAGCCCCGATTGCCGTATCATGTCCCATTTCCATATATTGCAATATTCATTATTGTCTTCACGCCGGCAGCCGCGGCTGCCCTAACGGACCTGATCCCATTGCCTATGTTATTCGGAACCAACCTGCAGTACGCCAACTCCTACAACAACCGGATCGTCCTGGAGATCATCCGGCTGCACGGACCGGTATCACGGATGGATATTTCCCGCCGGACCCACCTGACCGTCCAGACTGTGACCAACATCACCAAGAAACTGGAAAAAAGCGGTCTTATCATAGAACACTCCCGACAGATATCCGGCAGGGGAGCACCCGCCGTCCAGCTCAAGATCAACGAAAAAGCCGCCTATTCCATCGGCATTGATTTCGACAAGGACCACCTGACCGCCGTCATGCTCAATCTCAATGGAGAGATCTGCTACGAGATGAGCCGTGACCTGGACTTCCCGTCACCCGAGGAGGGCTTGGACTTGATGAGCACCACCATTCAGGATATTATCAAACGTCAGAAAGTCAGCAAAAAGAAAATATGGGGCGTTGGCGTGGGCCTTCCCGGACCCATGGATCCGACCAAGGACAAAATGCAAAGCGATGACTTGTTCAATCCCGATGCCCTGCCGGGATGGGACCATACCCCCGTACTCAAACATCTCAAGAAACGACTCGGACTGCCCATTATCACCGAAAACAACGCATCGGCCGCAGCCATTGGCGAACACTGGTATGGCAAAGGCAAACACATCAACTCCTTTTTCTTCCTTTATTTCGGCGCAGGCCTGGGGGGCGGACTGGTGATCCGGGGCCAGCTCTATTCCGGCCATACCGGCAATGCCGGCGAACTCGGTTACTTTCCAACATCCCTGCACCCCGTCAATTCCAGGATCTTCGAACACGACCACCTGGGCGGTTATTTCAACATGCTCCTGCTCAAGAAAAAAATGATCGATGCCGGCTATTCCGCCTCCTCGCAGGATGATCTGGCCAGCCGCTTCGATGAAGGCAATCCCATCCTGCTGGAATGGCTGGAAAAGGCCACCGATCAGCTGATCCCGCTCATCGCCTCCGTTGAATATCTGCTGGATCCCGAAGTGATCTTCCTGGGCGGACGCCTGCCAGAAAACATCCTCGGCTGGATGCGCACGCGTATCCTGGATGCGCTGCCTCCCCATCGCATCCCCCGAAAAACCAGCCGCCCCGAACTGGAAATCGCCTCTTCCGGTATCGATGTCGCTGCCTTGGGTGTAGCCACACTGCCGCTGTATACGACCCTGGCGCCGGTGCCCGAACTGCTGATGAAACAGGATCTGCGTCATGCCGACCATTTTGGCCCCAATTCGTGAAGTACTGACCATGTCGTCTCCCGGACCCGTACCGGAGGCGAATGCCATCGTAAACTGTGAATCGTGAGTCGTGACCCTTGACCCTTGACCCTTGACCCTTGACCCTTGATTGTAACCCTGACCTTGAACCGTGATACCTGATCGCGACCATTAAACGGATGTGCCACAAAAAATGACACCAAACACCCGAGACGTTTCCGCATTCAAGACCTATGACATCCGGGGAATCTACCCCGACCAGATCGACGCTCCCTTCATGTCCGCACTCGCACGCGCATTTGCCACGCATTTCCGACCGGAACGGGTAGTGATCGGATACGATTCCCGTCTTTCCGGCAAAGAGCTCGCCCTGGCGCTGTCCGAAGCGTTCCGGGATGCAGGGGTAGATGTGCTGGATCTGGGATTGTGCGGCACCGAGATGGTCTATTATGCCACCGGGGCCTATCGCACCGACGGAGGGATCATGATCACCGCAAGCCACAATCCAAAAGAATACAACGGATGCAAAATGGTGGCCCGGGACGTGGTACCCGTAGGCATTTCCACCGGTCTTCCCGAAATCAAAAAGATGGTCGCCGAAAACGGCCCCTTCGAGCACGTCCGCCCCGGTCAGCCCGATTACCGCGGCGATTACACCCGGCTCGATATCACCCGGGAGTTTATTTCCTGGATGACCGAGCAGGTCCTTACGCCAGTCAGCCGTGACCTTAAAGTCGTGCTCAACGCCGGAAACGGTGCGGCCGGACCGACTCTGCGCACCCTGGCCGACCGCCTGCCCTGTACCTGCCTGTTCCTGTTCGAAGAGCCCGACGGCACCTTCCCCAACGGGGTGCCCAATCCGCTGCTGCCCGGAAACCGGGAGGATACGGCCCGCGCCGTGCGGGAAAGCGGGGCCGACCTGGGTGTGGCTTTTGACGGTGACTTCGACCGCTGTTTCTTCTTTGATGAGAACGGTCGGTTCATCGAAGGATATTACATCGTCGGGCTGCTGGCCCGGCAAATCCTCAAAAAGCACCCTGGAGCGAAGATCATCCACGATCCGCGCCTGACCTGGAACACCGTGGAGATTGTCCGGGAAATGGGAGGGATCCCCGTGGAATCCAGAACCGGACACGCCTTTATCAAGGAACGGATGCGCCAGGAAAAGGCCGAATACGGTGGTGAGATGTCGGCCCACCACTATTTTCGCGGGTTCTGGTACTGCGATACCGGCATCCTGCCGATGCTGCTGATCCTCGAACTGCTCAGCAATACCGGCCGGACGCTTTCCTCCCTGGTGGATGAGGCCTTTGAGCGCTATCCGGTCAGCGGGGAGATGAATTTCACCATAGCCGGTTCCACCGAAAACGTGATGCGTGCCGTCGAACAGCATTATGCCGGCGAGGCAACCGTATCGCGGATGGACGGGCTCTCCATGGCATTCGACAGCTGGCGCTTCAACTTGCGCGCCTCGAATACCGAACCGCTCCTTCGGCTCAACGTCGAGGCCCGGCAGGATCCCGGACTGATGGAGGCCAAAAGGGACGAAATCGTTTCCATCATTACATCCTTTGCCTAACGGGTATGTGCGGCATTGTACTGGCTTCAAATCGGGTTTGGAATCGGAAACCAAACAATAAACGACAAGTACCATTTTTAAAAGCGAAGGGATCGTAAGGCATGGAAACATTGCAATTTGGCAGGGAAGAGGGAAAACAAAAGGTTTTTGAACAGGTGGAAGCGTATTTGAAGAAGAGTGGATTCGAAGTCGCCGATTCGGACAATAAACGCCCATGGGGTGGCTACTTCGTGATTGCCGAATATCAGGCGCACCATTTTATCCGTACTTTTTTCCCGCATCTGGGCACCGATGATTTTGCCGGGTTCAAAAAGCTGAGCCCCAAGTTCCTGCTGGTTGCACCGGGCAAACGCCTGTCGTGGCAGTACCATCACCGGCGTTCAGAGATCTGGAAGGTCATGGGAGGGGCGGTGGCCGTGGCCATCAGCGAGACCGATGAGGAGACCGAGCCCAGACTGATGCCGGCCGGCAGTATCATTGAATTGGAAAAGGGACAGCGTCATCGACTGGTTGGCGTGGATGAGTGGGGTGTGGTCGCCGAGATCTGGAAACACACCGATCCGGTCCGGCCTTCCGATGAAGACGACATTGTGCGTGTGCAGGATGATTTCGGACGCTGAGAAGGTCCTTGGCCGCATGTTGATTACGTGGAAGCAAAAGGCCTGAATTTTCAGGTCCGGTTTGTCATTATCTCAACGACCGATGCAACTTTTCCATGTTTCTTCCGTATAGTTTTCGAAATGGTGCAGCCTTGTTCTTCCTGACGTGCAAAATGTGCAAACCGACACCCGGTAATGACGGTGTGACGGAACGACAGAAAACCTTGGCCTGTTGTGTTTACACCATTTGCCGGGCAGGTCCGTAAAACCTTCCCAATGATTTTATCATCGTTTTAAATTGCATTATCATGAAAAAGCTTGGAACTGCAATCATCCTTACAATCGGTTGGGCCATATTCCTTGGCATCGTCGCCGTGAGCTGGATCTTCAGCATGTCTGTGTAAAACAGACAGTATTACCCGGTTGTCTCTTTCGGTAAGGTTGAGTAGTTTGGTTGTCCATACAATAATACCTTCTGACGGAAGCGCTTATCACAAGCTCAACATTACCCGCAACCGTGGGAGAAGACTATGGATTTCAACAGCAAGCCCATTCCCAAATATTACCAGATCTACGAGGTGCTGGCTGATGAAATCCGGTCAGGCATCTACAAGGAGGGAGATCGGTTCCCGAGTGATACGGAACTTGTAGAACGCTATGATGTAAGCCGTGGAACGATTCGAGAGGCGCTGAAAATGCTCTTCCACCAAGGTTACCTGGTGAGGGAGCAGGGAAGGGGTACCTTTGTGACCTATCGGAAAATCCAGCAGTCCCCGGATTACCTGATCGGTTTCAGAGAGCTGATGCAGCGTAACAACATCAAGCCTTCGGCCCGCATCATTGAAAAACAGGTGCTTGATCCCGTGCCATGGTTGATCCGCCTGATGGACCTCGGACCCGCTGACAAGATTGTCCGCTTAGTAAGGGTGCGCTACGGAGATGATCAGCCGCTGATTATCGAGCGTTCCTTCTTCCATTGCGGCATCTTTAAACCACTGATGGACAAAGATCTTGAAAACAACTCCATCTTTGAACTGCTTTACCGCCATACCTATACCCAACTGGGGGATGCCTATCAGCGCATCGAAGCAGTGAGTGCCGGACAGTCCGAACATGAATTGCTGCAAGTGCCCTTAGGCACTCCGCTTCTGCTCATGAAACGATGGATCAAAACCGTGGCAGGTGAGATTTTTCAGTATTCAGAGGACGTCTACCGAAGCGACCGAATCAGTTTCACCACGCGGACTAGTCCATACAGCAAAACCCATGATTATCAGGGACTGCCCCTCGATTTGTCCACTGAAAAATGGTAGCAAAGGAAGGATAATAAATGACCGGGAACGTGCACACGTTGAGTATATATAGTAAGTAATTGTTATTATAAAAAATACGATCTCAATCTATGTTTTTTTATGCTTGACTTCTTGGATGCGCTTTTTGATTGTAAGATATTATTGTATAGACAACCATACAATAAAACCATATAGATTTACCATGGCTGAACAATATATACTCGCACTTGATCAGGGTACCACCAGTTCGCGTGCCATCGTATTTGATAAAAAGGGAAAGATCGTATCCACCGTGCAAAAAGAATTCCGGCAGATCTGCCCGAAAGCGGGATGGGTGGATGGAGACGCCTCGGCCAATAACCTGCTTATGCAGTTCCAGAGTGACGTGCTCCAGGCGCCGGTCGCGAGGCCCGATACTCTGGAAACGACCGCCCTGAAAGCCACCGTCGCCTGGTCGGAGGCTTGATCAGACCTATCCCGCGCCACAAGCGTAATCCAACAATGCTTTATTCCATACAAAAACACAGATACCATGAAAAGATCCAACATGCTCGACGCCGTCAAAAAGGAAACCGGCTACTGGGACTTTATCATTGTCGGTGGTGGCGCTACAGGACTCGGCATTGCCGTTGACGCAACTACACGCGGATTAAAGACCCTGCTCCTGGAGATGCATGACTTCTCCAAGGGCACATCCAGCCGCTCCACCAAACTGGTCCACGGGGGCATCCGTTACCTGCAGCAGGGCAATGTCTCCCTGGTTCTCGAAGCTTTGCGTGAGCGTGGACTCATGATCCAGAATGCCCCGCACCTGGTGCACAACCAATCGTTTATTGTGCCCAACTACGACTGGTGGGAAGGGCCGTTCTACGGAGTCGGACTCAAAGTCTATGACATGCTCGCCGGAAAACTGGGACTGGGACCCTCGAAAAATCTTTCACTGAAAAAGACACGTGAGTTTCTGCCGACGATCAGGACCGAAGGCCTCAAGGGCGGCGTTATCTACTACGACGGACAGTTCGACGACTCCCGCCTGGCTGTCAACCTCGCCCAGACCAGCGCCGAGAACAAGGGCGTGCTGCTGAACTACATGAAAGTTACCGACCTGATCAAGTCCAACGGCATGGTCCAGGGTGTCACCACCAGGGACATGCTCTCGGGCGAAGAACACGGGATCAACGGCCGGGTGGTCATCAACGCCACCGGCGTATTCACCGATGACCTGCTCAAAAAGGATAATCCCGACGCCCAGCCGATCCTGGCCCCGAGCCAGGGTATCCACCTGATCATCGACAAGGAATTCCTTCCGGGGGATACAGCCATCATGGTCCCGCAGACCGAAGACGGACGTGTACTTTTTGCCGTACCCTGGCACGACAAGGTCGTCCTGGGTACCACCGATACCCCGGTGGACGGTCCTTCGCTGGAGCCCGAAGCCATGGAAGAGGAAATAGAATTTGTAATCAAGCACGCTGCCAAGTACCTGAATGGCAACCCAACTCGTAAAGACGTCCGTAGTGTGTTCGCCGGCCTGCGTCCGCTGGTCAAAATGGAAGACTCCAGAAACACCGCCTCACTCTCCCGCGATCACACACTGCTGGTCAATCCATCCGGACTGATCACCATCACCGGGGGCAAGTGGACGACCTACCGCAAAATGGCCCAGGATGTGGTCGACCAGGCCTCCATCATCGCCGGACTCAACCCGGCCAAATGTCTCACCGAGGACTTGCGCATCCACGGCTGGCTCAAAAACCTGGACCACAACGATCCCCAGTACTACTACGGATCCGATTTGGTATCCATCAAGAAATTGATACGGGAAAAGCCCGAACTCGGCGAAAAACTGCACGAACGGCTTTCCTATATCAAGGCGGAGGTCGTCTGGACGGTGCGCCATGAAATGGCCATGACCGTGGAGGATGTGCTTTCCCGCCGCACCCGCGCACTCCTGCTTGATGCAAAGGCCAGCATCGATATGGCGCCCGAAGTGGCCAGGATTATGGCCAACGAGGCAGGATATGACGATGCCTGGCAGCAACAGCAGGTCAGTGAGTACACCGAACTGGCCAAAAAATACATCCTGGAATAACGGTCATGCCGGGTGGCCGCCGGCTTCCAGATTACGGCCTTCGGGTGCCAATCCGTCCACACAAAAGTATCAATCAACCTGCATCACGCACAGGTAACGGGCTTCACGGTGATCGCTCTGTCCATGAATCACCCCGTCATGTCAACTACAGGAGTTTATTATATCACCATTTATAGCTGAAATCATCGGAAACGGGATAGCCGTACTGCTCGGCAGAGGCGTCGTTGCCAACGTCGTGCTGAACAAAACCAATGGCCACCAGAGTGGAAGGATCGTCATCACCTGAGGTTGGGCCATCGGGATTTTCTCCGGCGTGTTTATCGTGGCCCAGTTCAGCGGGGCGCATATCAATCCCGCCCGTGACTTCGGTCCGCGTATCATGCATGCCCTGCTTCCGATTCCGATCAAGAGCAGCGGCGACTGGACGTACTCATGGGTGCCGATCGCCGCTCCCATTGCCGGTGCTGCACTGGCCGGCGGGTTGTATTTGCAGCTTAGCTGATGCACCTAACCGTATCTAAACGCAGCTAACCGCACTGATTTCGTTAACATGTCCGGCCCACGGTCTATTGCAGTCTGTAAATACCATTTTCATTCATACGCAGAACCATTTTCATTCATACGCAGACTCTCATGCAACGCACCATTATGTTCTCTAACCTCACCGCACTCGTCCTGATGCGCCTCCAAGCGCTCTAATCCAGAGTTTTTGACTGATATGCCTTGTGCGCAAAAAAAAAACGTCCTGCACATCAGAGACATGCAGGACGCCGGATTCATTAAAAATCAATAAACCTGATTGGTGCGGCTTCAGGGAAGCATTACGGCATCGATGACGTGGATTACACCATTGCGAGCCATAATGTCGGTGTCAATAATCTGCGCAAAACCGTTCTCCTCGTTGCCGACTTTGTACACGGTCACATCCTCACCTTCGTCATCCTGCATCACCTCTTCTTCTACAAAGAAAAAGGATTTGTTCAGGGTGCGGATGCGATCGGAAGTGACCACGTCTTCGGCCTTGCGGCTGCCCGGTGCTACATGGTAGAGCAGAATGTCACGGACTAAGTCACGGTTATCTTCATCAAAAAGTTCTTCAGGAGTCAATTCGAGATCTTCCAGGAGAGTCACGAAAGCATCGTTGGTCGGTGCGAACACCGTGAACTGGCGACGGCCATCCAGAACGGAAGCAAGCCCGGCAAATTGAACAGCTTCTACCAGGATGGAGAAATCTTCATTGCCAGCAGCAATGTCGACAATGGATTCATACGGCTTGGATTCATATAGTTTCTCTCCGGGATTGAACTCGGACGGAGGAAGCATGACCGCATCAATGACATGGATAACTCCATTGCTGGCTTCAATGTCAATGAGTTCAAGATTTAGTGCTGCATATCCGTTTTCTTCGTTTCCGACAAAAAACCCGTCATCCTCTTTAACTTTGATAAAGGAGCCCTGCTGGGTCTTGATCTGCTCGGATGTCACGACATCGTCTGAGAAACGGGCACCGGCAGCAACATGGTAAAGCAGAATACTGGTTACAAGTTCCTCATTTCCTTCGGTAAGCAAATCTTCCGGGCTATCTATGTCCTCAAGATCTGCAATCAGTGTCTCGAAAGCCTCATCGGTTGGTGCGAAAACGGTAAACTGTCGACGTCCGTCAAGCACTTCATCCAAGCCGGCAAAAACGACAGCCTGGGCAAGCAGAGTAAACTCCGGTTCTTCAGCCTCTGTGTTAGCAACAACAATATCAAGAATGGTATCTCCATTGCTGTTTTTCCCTTTCATCATGATTTCAGAATCTGCCACACCGGTCTGATCAGAGTCACCGTATGTGTTGTCTGTTATTTCACAGGCGCTTAGCGCAAACAGAAATGTCACGCTGAGCACGAATGATAGTTTTTTCATGGTATTATCCCATCAGTTTATATTTGGATTGATCTGTTGTATGGCTGGTAGAAAGGTTAAACCCTGCTTTTTTTCAAATGGTTCCCACTGGGGATTTGCTTTTTTGAGGCCGGATGCAGCTACGATCCGTCGTCTTTTAATAAACGATACTTCCGGAATTTCACCTCAACTTGGAGGAAAATATTCAGGAAAAGTGGTATTCTGGACAGTGTAATCCGTTACCATTAAGAAGGAGAGACCCCAATGGAAGAAATCAAGAAAACCGTGGGAGCCGTCCTCAAGGACATGGCCCGCATCCACCCGGAACATACCGCTATCACCTATACCAAACTGCCCTATCAGCGGACCTGGGCCGAATTCGATGCCGAGACCGATCGGGTTGCCAAAGGTCTGATGGCCCTGGGCCTGAAGAAAGGCGATCATCTGGCGGTATGGGCCACGAATGTCCCGGAATGGCTGCAGACCCTTTTTGCCACGGCAAAGATCGGCGTGGTCCTGGTCACGGTCAATACCAACTACAAGAGCTTTGAATTGGAATACCTTCTCAGGCAATCGGATGCCAAAGCACTGGTGCTGAGCGAAGGGTTCAAGGACAGCAGCTACGTAGACATCATAACCCGTCTGTGTCCGGAGCTCGGGGAAGCTTCTGATGGATACGTGAAAACGGAAAAATTTCCCTGTCTCGAGCGTATCATCTTTGCCGGGGAAAAAGCCCCGAAAGGAATGCTCGAATTCAGCCGGCTGCAGGATATGGGGAGGGATATCAGTGATCGGCAGTACCAATCCGTCCAGAACAGCCTCGACTGCCATGATATCATCAACATGCAGTATACCTCGGGCACGACGGGTTTTCCAAAAGGCGTGATGCTCACCCATTTTAATATCCTCAACAATGGCAAGGCGGTCGGTGAATGCATGAAGTTCACGCATGAGGACCGGTTGTGCCTGGCTGTGCCGTTGTTTCATTGTTTCGGCCTGGTACTGGGCGTGATGGCTTGCCTGACCCACGCCACGACGATGGTGGTGCTGCCCTATTTCAGGCCTCAGGATGTGCTGGAAGCATGCCAGAACGAAAAATGCACCGCACTGCACGGGGTGCCGACCATGTTCATCGCAGTACTGGAGCATCCGGAATTCAAAAACTACACCTTCCACCTGCGTACCGGCATCATGGCCGGATCGCCTTGTCCGATCGCAATAATGAAACAGGTGGTCAACGAAATGGGGGCCACCGAGATCACCATCGCCTATGGACAGACGGAAGCCTCACCGGTGTGTACACAGACCCGGGTAGACGACAGCATTCGCCAGCGTGTGGAGACTGTCGGACGCGTACTGCCCGGCATCGAGGCGAAAATCGTGGATCCAGCCACCGGCAAGCAACTGGGTCCCGGCCAGACCGGCGAATTTTGCGCCAGGGGCTACAACATCATGAAAGGGTACTACAAGATGCCCGAGGCCACCGAAGAAGCCATCGACAAGGACGGCTGGCTGCACACCGGGGACCTGGCTACGGTGGACAGAGACGGTTACTACAAGATCGTAGGCCGCATCAAGGACATGATCATCCGCGGCGGGGAGAACATCTATCCAAAGGAAATAGAGGAGTTCCTCTACACACATCCCGATGTGCTGGACGTGCAGGTAGTCGGACTGCCGAGCAAGGAGTACGGCGAGGAAATCGCCGCCTTCATCATCCTCCGGGAAGGAAAGAAGCTGACCGAGGAAGAGGTGCAGGAATTCGTCAAGGCCAACATGGCCCGTCACAAGGTGCCAAAATTTGTACGATTCGTTTCGGCCTATCCGACAACAGCCAGCGGCAAGATCCAGAAATACAAGCTGCGCGAACAGGGAATCGAGGATTTCAACCTGCAGGAAGATGCCGGCATCGAAACGGCGTAGCACTTTGAATGGATGTAACTGCCGCCAAACTTACTTTTTCTGGACGAAGTAATAAACAATGGCTGTGAGAATGCTGAGTATCAATGCAAAAATCGTCCATAATACCTTTTTGCCGACGCTCATGCTTTTTTGCACGGCCCATACATCATAAATGACCCATACCGCACATATCAGTGCAATAATCCCAATAATTGATTCCATTGCGTAGTTTATTAGTGGTTTTCTGGTGTATACCCTCTACAGCATTTCTAACAGGCCCCAAATAATGCTTTACTGACAGCGAACCCATCAATAAAAAAGCTCCGCAAGCCGATAATTTGTATTGCTTTTGGTACCAGAGGTGGGACTCGAACCCACACGGCCGAAGCCACACGAGTTTGAGTCGTGCGCGTCTACCAGTTCCGCCACTCTGGCGAACTGGAAATTTACAAATTCCTCGTTGCAAAATACAAACGGTTTTCTTGCCTTCGCCAGCGAACCACCAATAATACAGGGAATCCTATCGTTGACATTGCGTGTTAGGTGAATAGCGATCTCACATTTATCGTGGCATATCGTTATCTTTTCCCACTGTATTACAGTCACTCAAAAAACCTATACGTGTCAGAGAAAAACAAAAAAGAGAAAAAGAGCGACCCGCAGGGCAACTATCCGCCGCAACAGCAGGCTCCCGGACCATCGAGGATCATGATATTTTACTTCCTGATCGCCGCCATTCTGGGTGTCTGGATTCTCTATTCCTACTACGGCGGGCAGTTTTCACCCGACCAGATCCAGTACAGTACATTCCGCACCGAAATTAAAGAGAACAATGTAAGGGAAGTGACCGTACAGGGAGAACGCATCGAAGGATCGCTCAGGGAACCATCAAAACGCCGTTCGGCGGAAGGGGATACCATATCCTATACCGATTTTGTGACCTATCTGCCTTCGTTCGGTGATGACGATCTCATGGTTCTGCTGGAACAGAGTGACGTGGAAGTGAACACCATACCCGAACGTGACAACAGCTGGCTCTATTTTCTCTTTATGACCCTGCCGTTTATCCTCATCCTGATCATCGGCATAACCTGGTACCGGCGGATGAATACACAAGGGCAAGGCATGTTTTCCATAGGAAAGAGCCAGGCCAAGCTTCATAAACCCGGAGAGGGGAAGGGCATCACATTTGATGATGTGGCCGGCGCCGATGAGGCCAAACGTGAGCTCCAGGAAATTGTGGCCTATCTCAAAGATCCGGGAAAATTCGAGAAGCTCGGAGTAAAAGTGCCCAAGGGCGTATTGCTCTATGGCGCTCCCGGAACCGGCAAAACCCTGATGGCACGTGCCGTTGCCGGCGAAGCCGGAGTGCCCTTTTACAGCATCACCGGATCCGACTTCATGGAAATGCTCGTTGGCGTCGGAGCCAAACGGGTTCGCGAGATGTTCAAAAACGCCAAGGAAGCGGCCCCGGCAATCATTTTCATCGATGAGCTGGATTCTATCGGTCGCCGGCGCGGAGCCGGTCTCGGTGGCGGTCATGACGAACGCGAACAAACCCTGAACCAGCTGCTTTCGGAAATGGATGGATTTGAGCCAAATGAAAACGTCATTGTCATGGCAGCGACAAACCGTCCAGACATCCTTGACAAAGCGCTCTTGAGGCCCGGTCGTTTCAACCGCCGCGTGGAAGTTGGGCTTCCCTCACAGGAAGACCGCATCAAAATCCTCAAGATCCATGCCCGGAACAAGCCGATGGCGGATGATGTCGATTTCGAGAGCGTAGCCCGCGGGACTCCCGGTTTCAGCGGTGCCGACCTGGAAAACCTGCTTAACGAGGCAGCCATGCAGACCGCTCGGGCCGACCGTAAAAAGGTCACACAGCGCGATATTGATATGGCCCGCGACAAGATCATCATGGGTCTGGAACGCCGTGGAGTGGTCCTTGAAGATGAAGAGCGCAAGATGCTGGCCTATCACGAGGCCGGACACGCCATTGTTGCCGCTGTCCTTGACAATACCGATCCGGTACACAAAGTCACCATTGTCCCTCGCGGACAGGCCATGGGCGTTACCCAGCAGCTGCCCGAGCGCGACCAGTATCTCTACAGGAAGGAGCACCTGCTGGATCGTCTGGCTGTGATTATGGGCGGACGCGCGGCAGAGAGCATGATATTCAATACCGCCACCAGCGGGGCTGAAAACGATCTGAAGCAAGTAACCAAGCTGGCCCGTAAAATGGTACTGGACTGGGGAATGAGCGAAACATTCCGTTACACAGCTTTGGGTGGCCAGCGGGAGGAAGTGTTCCTGGGTGAACAAATGGGCCATCAGCGTGAGTACAGCGACCAGACCGCACGCGAAGCCGACCGGGCCGTGAACGAGATCCTGGAAGAAGCCTACAACCGGGCCGAAGAGGTGCTGAAAAAGAATAAAAAGGCCTTCGACCGGCTCGCGGACCTCCTTCTGGAAAAAGAAGAGGTCATGGGAGAGGAGATCCTCGATCTTGTAGGAAAAAAACCCAGGAAACCTAAAAAGACAACCGTTGCCGGCAGTATCGGTGGCCAGAACGGATCCCGCCAGACTGAAAAAGATTCGGAACAGAACTCTGAGGACAAGAAAGACAAAAAGGACACCTCATCAAATTCCGTGAAGGATACATCAGAAGACGCCAAGCGGAAGAAGGAGGATGTCTCAGCGAAAAAATCGTCCAACAACAAAGGGCCTAAGGCGGATCAGGACGGAAGGGATGAGTCGCATCAACAGCGATCGGCGAAGAGCGATGGTTCCCGTGACGGTCACTCCGGAAATAAAAGCAAAACTAAAAAGTCCGGCGAACCTGCAGAACGAGACAAATCAAACTGACTTGGGAGTCCTTTGGCCTGAATGGAGCTTGGAAGAAACCGGGTGGTTCCGTCCGCCCTTCATCTTCAGGTAACAAGAAAAATCGGCTGGCATGATATAATGCAACTTGATCTGTTCGGAGTGATCTTGTTCGTATCGCTATTTTCTCAGGCATAACATGAACCAGAACATGTGATTATGTACAGGAAAGTCGCTGCTCTTGTTGTGGCATCCGTTTTGATTGTTTTAATTCTTGCCGTCATAGTCCTGGTCCGCACAGCACAGGTGCGCTATGATTTCCCGGATGTCGAACCGGTCCAGATGGCGGATATCCCCCTCGAACAAGCTGTTGACCGGCTCTCTGGTGGCCTCCGCTTCCGGACGGTTTCCATTCAAGGAGACCCGTATGGAAACCGGGCAGAATTCGAAAAGTTCATTTCCTATGTGGAGCAGGCCTATCCACTCATCCACCAGAACCTTCATTGTGAAAAAGTCAATGAACTGACCTTGCTGTACAAGTGGGAAGGCAGCAACCCAGGACTGCCTGCCGCCATGATGCAAGGTCACTATGATGTAGTGCCCGTAGAGTCGGGAACCATGGAAGAGTGGACCTATCCGCCATTTGCCGGCATGGCAACGAACGGATACGTGTGGGGTCGAGGGGCCATTGACGACAAAAGCGGGGTTTTTTCCTATCTCGAAGCCGTCGAGTACCTGCTGGAGCGCAACTACAGACCGAAACGCAACCTGTACATCGCCCTGACCCATGATGAGGAAATTGGCGGGACTCAGGGTGCGCGCAAGGTCGCCGATTTGATGCTGGAACGAGGAACGGAAATTGCCTTCCTGACCGACGAAGGATTGCCTATTGCCGAAGAGATCATGGTGGGAATCGAACATCCGATTGCGATGATCGGTGTCGCCGAGAAAGGATATATCAGCATAGAGCTGAGTATACGAAAAGAAGGGGGGCACTCCTCCATGCCTCCCAGGAAAACGGCCATCGGAACCCTTAGTGCTGCCATCACCGACCTGGAACAGCAACCGATGAAGGGCCGCCTGACTGGCCTGCTGCGGAAAACGTTCGATCCGATCATACCCGATCTGCCGCTTCGTTATCGTCTGGCCTTGTCCAATCTCTGGCTGTTCGGAGGGTTGCTGGAAGACAGGCTGGGGTACATCCCCCATACCAATGCCGCCTTGCGCACGACCGTGGCCCCCACGATGTTCCATGCCGGTGTCAAGGAAAATGTGCTTCCCCAGTCGGCCCGGGCAACGCTCAACTTCCGGATACATCCGGACGATAACATCCAGAAGGTTCTCCATTATGTGCAGAACACTATTGAAAATGACAGTATTGGAATCAGTGTGCTGGATGGGTTCCGGGAACCGTCTCCGATTACATCTACTTCATCGGAGTCTTATCAGATGATGAAGCACACCATTCATGAGGTCTTTCCCGGCATACCGGTCACCCCGTCCATGTTCCCGGCTGCCACCGCTACACGTCATTTCACCGACCTCACAGACAACCTTTTGCGGTTCAGGCCGATACGCGCACGCCCCGATGACAGGGGCCGGGTTCACGGCACCGATGAGCGCATCGCCGTGGATAATTATGAGGAGATGATCGCATTTTACATCCGCCTGATCCAGAATGCGACCCGTCAGTGACCATTTTTGGTTTGATCGGCGCGAGCGGACACTGTGCCGAAACAGGACCTGTTCAGCGAATGATGAGGTCCGGTGTTTTCCTACCAGCGGGTGATCAGCCAGAGGATGATGAGCAGCACGAACAGCCAGGCCATAACCATGCGGCCTCTGTTTTCGGGGGGGAACTCGTAGCCGCAATAAGGGCAGACCTCCTCATCGATAGAAGATTCCAGTGCACATGAGGGGCATTCCCGGGTGGTGTCTTTTGAGTTGAACATACCCTGAAGGTACAAATCAGAGTACAAACCTGGTACCGGCCCGACTCATTTCATATAAATTCAGGATGCGCGCAATGACGAGCTCTGTCTCGTCCGGGTAGGGTATGTGAACGCGGCGGGGATTCTCAAGCCAGCGGCACACTGTCTCAACAAAGCGGTTGTCCACACTGGGGCTCACTTTAACACCGAGCTGCGAGAGTGCCGCCGCATTGCATTGCTGTTCGTATTGCCACTTCATGGGTACCGCCAATATCGGGATGCCAAGAAACAGAGCCTCGGAAGGAGTTTCGAAACCGGCTCCGCAGACCAGTCCGACGCAACCCGATAAACTTCTGACAAAGGCGACCGTATCCACCGGAGTCACCGAAACAGACCCGCGTCTGATGGCAGATTTGGCCCTCTTGGAAAATATCTGCCATTCAACGCCGGTAATCTGCTCCAAAAGCCTCATGAGTCGAAGATCATCAATGGAGGGAAGATAGACCGTGACGTGTTGCGGAGCTCCACTACCATGCGCCCGTGCGGTCTGGGCTCCGTCTGAAGCATGCATCCTGCCGTCTTTTGGTTTCACTGTAATTTCGCCTGATTGCAGCTCCCGTATCTTGTTGCTGATGATAGGAGTGAAGATGTGCTTGTCGTAGGATTGGTAATGAAAACCAATGGCATGGGTGCATGGAGCGTAATGCCTGAATATTTGCTCGCCAGCCAGACTGCGCCACTGCGGTCTTGGACATGCCGGTGACAGAAAAGCGGCCTGATGGCTGAGACCGATGCATGTTTTTCCGGCCCTTCGTGCCGCCCTGGCAGATACCGGCTCAAAATCACTGATCACCAGGTCGTATTTTTCCGCCGGCAGAGACTGAATATCCCGAATAAGACGCAGAGGCCGGAAGTTACGTGCCGTATCCACAAGGTCGATGCCTCCATTGCGACCAAAGGTGTAACCCAGACCATGTACCTGGTAGGTCACCGGCCTTTCGGGCAGAATCTCTGATGAGCTGCCACTCACAAGTACATCAACATCCGCCAGGGATTCCAGTAGCGGGAGTAACGTCCTGGCCCGGCTGATATGCCCGTTCCCCGTACCCTGAATGCCATAAAGAATGTTCATAGCTTTTTTTTAGTCACAGTTCCATTTCGTTGCGGTCCCTTCTTGCCGGACCGTTCTTCCTGTTTGTCCCGCATCTCCCGCACAATCTGATCACTGAACAGGGCATAGGCAGCCCATGGATTTGTTCCGTCGTTTTCCACTCCGTCGTTCACTCCGTTGTCCATTCCGTAGTCTACTCCGTAGTCCACTCCGTTGTTCTCTCCATTGACCACTCCATTGCCCGTGTCCGCTGACTCCCTGACCGGAAATTCAACCAGGGCATCATGATAGAAATCGTCCGGATTGCCTGCTGATTGTACTGCCGATTGTTGGTCATCAGATATTTTCGATCTGCTGCTCTGCCCATTATGCCCGTCATGTACGGATGGATACTGGAAAAGACTCCAGTTGCCGTTGACGTACTCTAGCGCAGTGAGATTCTCAACCCAGTCACCGGAATTCAGGTAGGTCACCGATCCTTTGTCCGTCCGGAATTCCTTGATATTGGGCCGGTGGATATGGCCGCATATCACATAATGGTAACCGTTTTCAATGGCAAGATCGGTTGCCGTCTGCTCAAAATTGCTTATAAACTTGACGGCTGTTTTAACACTGTTCTTGATGCGACGGGAAAAGGACATACGCCCCTTGCCTGCCCGTACAGAAGCATAGTTGATCATCTTATTCAGCAGGATGAGCAGGTTGTAGCCTTTTCCACCCAGTTTGGCTACCCATTTTGAGTATTTCATGGTCACATCGAACACGTCGCCGTGGAAAATCCATGCTTTGCTGCCGTTGATGTTGAGTACAAGCTTGTCAACCAGATGAAAATTTCCCAGCCTGAAAGGCGAATATTTACGCAACATCTCATCGTGGTTGCCGGTCAGATAGTAGATGGTCGTGCCTTTGCCCAACATGCTCATCAGGCAGCGGAGAACATTCATGTGGTCGTCCGGCCAGTAGGATTTGCGGAATTGCCAGATATCCACCAGGTCGCCGTTCAGAACAAGGACCCTGGGTTGGATGCTTTTCAGATAGGTGATGAGTTCAGCGGCATGGCAGCCGTACGACCCGAGATGCACATCAGACAGGACGACCAGGTCCGGTTTTCTCCGTTTTATCATTTTGAGTTTCTTGGAAAGAAAAGAAGCCAATATGACGATAGGATTATCGGAGTATTACGTAAAGATTGCGATTTGCGATCCAGCCTGTTGATTTGATTTTCCTTATTTTTATATGATGGATTCTTTTGTGTACATAGACAATGAGGACCGTACCGATCCGGCAACCAACCTTGCCATCGAGGAGTATGTCCTGCGCCACATGGATCCCGCCAGGGACTACCTGCTGCTCTACAGGAATGAACCGTCGGTCATCGTGGGACGCAACCAGAATGTGCTGGAGGAAATCAACGATGCGTACGTCAGGGAAAAGAACATTCCGGTACTTCGGCGCATCTCGGGCGGCGGTACTGTCTACCACGATCCACATAATCTCAATTTCAGTTTCATCACGCGCTATGAACCCTCCCGGCTCCACAATTTCAAACTGTTCAATGCGCCGGTGGTGCGGATACTGCGTTCGCTTGGGGTTCCCGCGGAGATGAACGAGCGCAATGATATCCTGGCCGACGGCAGGAAAATATCCGGCAGTGCACAGTTTTCTTCGAAAGGGCGGATGGTCAGTCACGGAACCCTGCTTTTTTCATCCCGTCTGGAGGATATCGGGCAGGTTCTCACCGTACGGATGAAGAACATCCGCTCCCGCAGCCACAAATCGGTGCGCAGTGTGGTCGCCAACATCTCGGATTACATCGATCCGCCGATGGACATCAAGGATTTTCGTGAGAAGCTGCTGGAGGGACTTGAGCGGGAAGGACGGCTGGACAGTCGCTGCCTGCTCTCTGCATCGGATTGGGAGCAGATCCGGGAGTTGCACAGGACGCGCTACATGACCTGGCAGTGGAATATCGGTCGTTCGCCCCGTTTTCACATAACCCGCTCCCGGTCGATCAATGATTGGAATGTGACCATGGAACTGGAAGTGAATAAGGGGCATATCCGCACCTTGTCCATCACAAACGAATCAGGAAACGGCCAGAACACCGAAGCAGACCCTGGTTTTGAGGCACTGTGCCGTATGTTGACCGGCGTGCGCTATGAGCCCGGTGCAATCCGGTCGGCCATCATGAGCTGGTCGGAAGCGGAAGAGGGAAATTTACTGCGGAAGGCACCGTATTCCGATGCAGTGGCCCTGTTGATCTACGGGGAGGATGGATGATGGCGAGGCGGGTCTGCAGATGGATGACTTCAGCTGTGATCGCGGTAATCAGGTAGGGTGTGATGTTGGTGGAGGATTTCAGGGACTGAAGATCCAGGATTCCGGATTGATTCCGGCCCGGATCCGTGCCAGTTCCTGCTCCGCCTGTTCGCGCGTGGTAAAACCGCTGTACGTCACTACGTGGAAGTCCCGTCCGGCATCATATTGCACGCCGGCTTCAGAAAAACCTTGCTCGCGCAGTTGCTGCACCAGCCGGGTGGCGTTATCCTGATTCCGGAAGGCCCCGGCTACAACAAAAAACTGCGCTTCATCGGGATCCGGCTCGTTCACACCCGTGCCGCGGCCATCAGATGGCGGGGTGTCCGATTCGGACACATCGGTCCCGGGCAAGTCCGCAGCCGGATCAAGTTCGGCCTGCTCATCCAGCAGCAACTGCAATTGTTCTTCAAGCCGGCTTATCTGAAGCGCGTGGGTGTCGAGCTGCTGCTGCTGTGTCGTGCTCACCAGCTCGCTGAATTCGGTGAGGGTCCGGCTCAACGACTGAAGCTGTCGAGCCAGATCTTCCTTCATGCGATCGCTTCGCTCGATTTCCGCCTGGATCCGGGCCAATTCGTCTTCATGGGAAGCAGCTATGGCACCACGGCCTGATTCACTCCTTCCTGTCCAGTCGGCATGACGCACACTGCTGCTCCCCAGTTTCACGGTGATCCCCGCCGTGGTGTTGATGAACGAGTCTCCGCCGGCAATAAGTCCGGTCCGCGTCGCTCCGGGGTGCCGCTCATATCCGTCCAGCAGATCACTGTCGGAATGGTTTAATTCCGCCTGCAGGAACACATCGATACGCCGGCTGATACGCCAGGACACACCGGAACCAATCCGCAAGGCCAGCACACTTCCGGAAAAGCTTTGCCCTGTGTAGCCCATAAGATCCGTGTTGGTCACACGGACATCCATCGCCATAAGGCCGATTCCGGCTGTGGTATACAGGGCGAGTCGGCGGCTCAGGGGCGTTTCGTCCGTAAACATGCGCAACACATTGGCACGCATGCCCAGGCCCGCTGAAAAAAAGTCATTCGAGAAGCCGGCCACATTGCGCACGGATTCGTCGGCCCGGAATTGCCCGACCTCCAGGTTGCCGTAGAACGAGAGCAGTGGATTCATGGAGTAACGCAGGTTTACTCCTCCATGACCTGTCCTTTTAGCATCGATGGTGAACTGACCGGATGTCAGTCCACCCTTGAAATCCAGGCTCCAGTTGCCGGGCGGTTCTTCCGCATCAGCGGGTGTGGCCGGTATGAAAATGATCCCGGCCAGCAACAAAAAAAGAAATAATCTCATAGCTCTGGCATCGAATGGTGTAGCCGCAATCTATCTGACATAGACCCATGAGTCAGGATTGATGTCATCTCGTATCCGGCGCATTTCCTGCAGGGCTTGTTCCCGCGTGGGATGACCGCTGTAGGCTACAAGATAGTAATTTCTGCGAGTATCCTGCTGGATTGAAGCCTGGTCGAACCCGTCATTGACCACCCGGCGCAGCGCCCGCTCCGCATTATCCCTGTTCCGGAATACGGAGGCCACTACATAGAACTGTTCATCGGTCGGTTCGGGCCGCCGGACATCCGCTTGGTCAGAGAGATCATCGATATTGGACTGTATCAGGTCCATCCGGTTCTGCAGGCTTTCCACTTGATTGTCGAATGTCTTGAATTCTTCCTTATGCGCAGTGTTGATCAGGTGGCTGAACTCGTTGAGAGTCTGGCTCATTGAAAGCATTCGCTGGGCCAGTTGATCTCTTGCTTGCTCCGATTCTTCCAGTTCCGTTTCCAGCCGGACAATATCGGACCGAAGTGAATGGGCAAGCGGATTGGCCCGGTGGTCGTACGGCTGCCAGTCAACATGATGCGATTGGCTGCGGCCGAATTTGAAGGTGATACCGGCGCTGGTATTCAGGTAGGAATCCCCGCCTGAAAAACGCCCCGTACTGCCCCCGGCAACAGGCTGGTAGCCATCCAGGAAATCGCTGCTCGAATGGTTGAACCCGGCCTGTACAAATATGTCGACACGGCGGTTGATGCGATAGGTGGCTCCGCTGGAAATGCGGTAGACCACAGCGTTGACCGGATTATCCCTTCCAACATATCCCGAGTAGTTCTCGTCACAGACACTCAGGTATCCGCGCATCAGTCCGATGCCCGTTGTGGCGTAAAGTCCGAATTGCTCGGTTGCCGAATTCAATCCGGTAAGCATGCGCAACAGGTTCATGCGCGTTCCCAGACCGATTGTGAAATAGTTGTTTTCGAAACCGTTCTGTCCCTGCATGGAATCGAGCGAACGGAACTGTCCGCCCGACAGATCACCGTAGAAGGAAACGACCGGATTCATGGAGTAGCGCACCCGCAAACCTCCCTGGGCCGTTGTTTTGGAACCAAAGGTGAGAAAGCCGGACGTAATGCCTCCCTGAACATCGATGCTCCAGTTGGATGGATAATCATCGGCTTTCGCTTCATTTGCAGCAGTCATAGTGAAGGCCATGATGGCAGCCAGGAGTATCTTTTTCATAATGAATCTTGTTTTGCTTTTGGATTATTTTGCTTATGAATTACGTTGCAGTTGAATACGTAGGGAATTTTTTTGGGAATTCTGCCTTGTGGAATGGAATAGTGCCGCGTCCGGACCAAAAATTATTTTCCGTGTCGCTCCTCCCACCAGCCGGGCTCATCTTTGAGCCACTTGTCAAACCATGACAATATAGCATCTTTCCACTGAATATATTTGTTATAGTCCAAAATGTGGTGATCCTGGTCCTCGACAGCCACAAATGCAACATCCCTGCCCAGGAGTTTCAGCGCCGTGAACATCTGCAGGCTTTCTCCGGGTGGGACGTTGGTGTCGGACATGCCGGTCACCAGCAGCAGGGGAGTGTGGATGCGGTCGGCCTTGAAGACCGGGCTTTGTCCCACGTAGATATCCTGCCGGTTCCACGGGTAGCTGCCGGCCGTGGCCACACCACTGTACTGATATCCCCAGAAGCCCTCTCCCCAATAGCTCGTCAGGTTGCTGATGCCGGCATGGGAGACCGCCGCCGCAAACAGATCGGTTTGGGTGAGCAGATACATGGTCATGAAGCCTCCGTAAGACGCCCCGATGGCACCGACATGCTCCGGATCGGCATAAGGATGCGCCTCCAGAAAGGCGCCCACCCCTTTGATGATCTCGTCCCCGGCAATCTCGCCCCAGTCATTGACGTGGCGGGCCGAGAACTCCTGGCCGAAGCCGATGGCCCCGCTGGGCTGCAGCACATAGACCAGATACCCTCTGGAGGCATAGAGCTCTTTTGGATAGCGGCCGCCATAGGCCCGTGAGACCGGGGTGGTGCCGCCATAGTAGTACACGATCACCGGATATTTCCGGCTTTCGTCAAAGTCGGGTGGATAGTAGACATGACCGTCGATCTCTTCGCCGAAATCGTTGGTGAAAGTCCAGGTCCGGACATCGCCGAAGCGGACATGCCGATAGGCCCCGGCACCCGGATCATCCAGCATCCTGGCCTGCGGATTGCGCCGGGTAAAGTCGATGGTCCAGATTTTCGGCGTCTCCGAGGCGCCGGATCCGGTGAAAACGGCAACCGGCCGGTTCCGGGCCAGGTCCATCGAGCCGACGACATCCGGTCCGGTCTCATATTTCCGGTACGTGCGGTTCCGGGTGTCATACCGATAGATAGGGCGGTACGAACCATCCACCACCACAAAATAGATATAGCGTCCCGACTCATCCCACCGCGCACTGGAAATGGAAGGGTCAAAATCCCGCGTTACCGGATCGACATCCCCCGATCTGCGGTCATAAATATACACCTGGGTGTCGTAGTCGTTCGCGATCAGCGAATCCGGTACATCAGCTCCCAGTCCTCCGAAATCGTTCGGACCGGCACTCACCATTATGCGGTTTCCGTCAGGCGAAAAACGCGCTGAACTGCCGAATTTGAGGGTAAACACTGAATCCGTTTCCATGGTCTCCAGATCCAGAATCACGTACTCCGTTTTGCCATACGGACGTTCCTCGTAGTCTTCGTGTGTTCGCATGTAAAGCAGTTCTTTACCGGACGGGTGGATACTGACGGGTATGGTGGACAGGAGTCCGGCCGTAAGACGGCGCGAAGTACCCTGGGCCACGTGATGCTGATACAAGAAAGTACGCCGGTGATAGTCTGGCCGGCGATCCTGCAGGCCATGGTAACGTTTCACACCGTGTGTACCTGGTTCGTGCTGCTCGCGGACGCTGTAAATGACAAAGGTGGCATCCGGAGACCACCGGTAGCCGGCGAAATCCTCAATATCCTGTAAAATGCGCGTTTTTTCCCCGGTATCCAGATCCACTATCCACAGATCGGTGCCGTTATCGCCGGAAGTGGTGTAGCTGAAACGGCGTCCCTCCGGCACCCACTGCAGACCGGTTACAGACATGGCGCCGCTGTAACGCCGGTACAGGGAGCCATCAGAGACATGGCGTATATCGATCCGGGTTTCCGTTGTCCCGTCGGGTGGAAGGTCCTGCCGCACGTGGACCGCAGCCAGTGCACCGTCCGGACTGATCGAAACCCCGGCTGGACGGGGGGCGTTGGACAGGTCGCGCTGCATGACCGTCCGTCCGGGATCCGGGTCCCAGGTAATCGAACCGGCATGTTCAATCCCCTTCAGGGTAGCTTTGAGTGACCATTCGGTGATGCCCGATCCGGCAGGATGGACCAGCTTCACGAGCAGCAGATGCGTTCCCTGTTTCAGTTCAATATTATGGCTGAGCGAACCCGCAACCGTTTCGCCGGTATCCAGCCTGTCCGGTTCGGTATCCGGCTGATCCGTCCCGGGATTGTCCGGTTCCGTGCTCTTTTTGACACGATCTCCAACCGGCAGACCGTTGATCAGTGCACGGATCATACCCCGGCTCTCCAGGGTAAGTGTTGCCGTCAGGTATCGCTCCGCTTTCAGATAGACGGCGGCCCATGTGATGTCGTGATGCGTATCAGCAGGCGCGCCAGGATCGAGGACGCCCTGTTCTCCGGTCGCTGCCAGCCTCCATGATTTCAGCCCGTTATGGGGCCAATTCACCTCGATGCCTTCTTCCGGTCGCCATGTATCGTAGGAAGCAAGGTCGGATTCCAGCAGGTGTCCCGCAGACCACATGGAGCCGTCGATACCCGGGACATCATGGTAGACCGGACTGTGATAGGCTACAGGGCCCAGTACCAGCCATTCATCGATCGTCACCTCACCTTCATTTTCACGGTCCCGGTCACCGGCATGTCCCGCATCAGGATATCCGTTTACACAAAAAAGGATTACAAGCAAACAAAACAGCACATATCTGTGAGGTAATATTTTGTATATCATAGCGATGATAATAATTATATTGAAAAATTATAGGTTCAGGAATGACTTGTTTACAGGGCCCCATTCACGAAGCAGCTGTGTGATGAAGAAGCTGCGTGATATGGTCCCGGAACAAGGCATCAGGATTGGGTCTCTTGCTGAATTTCACGCAATTTGACCAGCGCCCGGGAGCGCAGGTCCATAAAGCGTTCATGCGGCAGCTGCGCGCTGGTGTATTGGAGATGCAGCCAGATAAGGTAGGTGGCCATCACGTCTTCGTAGCAGTAATGTTCGATGCGTTGCAGTTCACCGTCGCGGAACATCTGCAGGACTTCGTCGCCTTCACCGGTGACCTTGACAGGAATCCCGATCAGGGCGCCTATATGCTTGAGTTTCGGATAGCTGCTGGCCCCGAAGTTGCTGAATTCATCCATCAGATCCAGGTTCTGTTTGCTGAACCGGTAGCGGATGTCATGGGTGCTGAGCCTGGGAGGGAGCTGCAACCCGTGTTTCAGGGCCCGGTAGGTGATCAGCGGAAGATCGAAACCCTTGCCGTTGTGATGAATCACCCCGAAATCCTTGTAGGTGCTCAGGGTGTCGATGAGCCTGAGCAATCCTTCCCGCTCATCCGTCCCTGTCCATGAAACTTTCTGCCGGGGGTCGCCCGAAGCGGTGACCCAGAGTCCGACCCATGAAACCATCTGATGATACATGGGTGGGAGGAATCCCGACTTGCCCCTTCCGAATTCCTCAGAAGCCTGCTCCAGTACCTGTTCATCGCCACCGGCCGGCTGTTCAATGAGCTCCCTGAGAAAGGGGAGATCCGGGACGGATTCAATATCAAATACAAAAAACATACCTATTCCTGTTGTGCACAGGTCCTGTTCTGATTAGTAGGTGCGCTCCCCGGCGAGGTTTTCACGGAACAGGTCCCTGATGGTGTTTATATCATCATAGTTTGCCAAAAGATACATTATTTTTGTGACGCATGCTTCGGTGGTCATATCGCCGGCCGGCAGGGCCCCGATATCCCTTGCCTTTTTTCCACCTTCGTATTTGTCCAGATCTACTTCATCATATACCGCCTGCGAAGTGATGATGACGGTTCCACCCCCTTGTATGTAGCGCTCCAGAGCAGGGAGGAGTGTGTGGTCAAGGCCCGACGGCAGGTTGCCGCTGCCGTAAGCCTCGATGACCAGTGCCCGGACCTCGCTTCCGTCGTTCGGGATGACGCGCGCGAAATCCATACCGGGATAGAGCTTGAGCAGTCCGATACGGGGGTCAAAAACCGCCCGGTTGCGCAAAGCGGAAGCATCGGGCCGGTAGGATGAGCGGATTTCCAGGTTCACGCCGAATTCGCCCAGCACCGGATGGTTGGGAGAGGCAAAGGCATCGAAATCACCAATGCTGATTTTCGTGGCCCTGTTGCCGCGATACACCCGATCATTGAAACAGATGCACACCTCCGGCAGGTTCAGCGTGGCCAGTTCCACCGAGTTGATCAGGTTCCGGCGAGCGTCAGTGCGGCGGTTGCTCAGCGGGACCTGGCTGCCGGTGAAGATCACCGGCTTGCTGATGTTCTCCAGGCCGAAGGAAAGGGCGGATGCGGTATAGGCCATGGTGTCGGTGCCGTGCAAGATCACGAATCCGTCAAAGTCACTGTAATGTTCTTCTATGGCTCCCGCCAGAGAGACCCAGCGACCGGGGACCATGTTGGAACTGTCCTCCAGAAAGAGGGTTTTCGATTCGATCCTGGCAATTTCCTGCAGTCCCGGAACCTGCCTGTTAAAATATTCCAGGTTGAACGAGATCTGCGAAGATGCCTTGAAACCAGATGTAACATTCTGGTTGTCATGGAGCTGCATGGTTATTGTTCCACCGGTGTGCAGGATGAGGATGCGTTTCATCGCAAATGCTTAAAGCATATTATTGCCAAAAGGTTTCCAAAAAGTTACTTTCCCCTACATTGGCATTGCAAGGTTTTGCAATATTAGTCGTCACTTGTGACCAAAGTAATACAAATATTTAATAATTCTTTTAAAAAGGTTGAAATAGGGCCTTTAACTCAAACGGAGTACAGCAAATGAATGTGTATCAACCCAAAAAAATCAGAAACATCGCCTTGCTCGGGCACTCCGGCTCGGGCAAGACCACTCTGGCAGAAACCATGCTTTTCGAATCCGGGACCATAAAAAGGCGTGGTTCCGTTGAAGAATCCAATACCGTATCAGACTATCATCCCATTGAAAAGGAAAAACAGAAATCGGTCTTCAGTTCTTTCATGCATCTTGACTGGCGCGGTACCAAAATCAACTTGATCGATACTCCGGGCACGGCCGATTATGTAGGGGAAGTCTTTAATGCACTCAAAGTGGCCGATGCGGCCGTTTTTGTACTGGATGCCGAACACGGGGTCGAAGTGGGCACGGAAGTGCTGTGGAACATTGTCGCCGAGATGAACAAGCCCACTTTCCTGATCGTCAATAAAGTGGACCACGCCAATTCCAACTATCAGATGGTCGTTGACCTGTGCAAAGAGCGATTCGGACGGGAAGTGGTCCCGGTACAGTATCCATATGAGGAAGGGGAAGAGTTTTCCACGATCATCGACGTGCTCAAGATGCAGATGTACGAGTTTTCCGAGGAAGGCGGCAAACCTGACAAACTGCCCATCGCCGAATCCCAGAAATCCCAGGCCGAACTGCAGCACAACGAACTGATTGAAGCCGTTGCCGAGAATGACGAATCTCTTATGGACCTGTATTTCGAAAAGGGGCACCTGGATGAAGATGAGATGGTCGAGGGACTCAAAAAGGCTATGCTTCAGCGCCAGATTTTTCCGATGTTCTGCCTTTCAGCCGAAAAAAACATGGGATCCGGTCGTGTGATGGGCTTTATCGACAACGTTCTGCCCAACCCGCTGGAAGCCAACCCCGACAAGGACACCGAAGGCAATGACCTTCCCGTAGATCCCGAACAAAAGCCGCTGGCCTTCCTGTTTAAAACCATTTCGGAAGAACATGTCGGAGATCTGACGTTCTTCAAGGTGTATGGCGGCACGCTCACCACGGGGCTGGATATGGTCAACCATGCCAAAAGTTCGACCAACCGTCTCGGCAATCTGTTCCTGACCCAGGGCGGCAAGCGGGTCGAAATACCGGAGGTGCACGCCGGGGACCTTGGAGCCGTGGTGAAACTGAAGGACGGGGCCGTGGGTGATACGTTGCGTGACAAGAGCCTAGACATTGGCGTCGCCAAGGTGACATATCCGGAACCAACCGAGCGGATGGCAGTCCGCTCCAAAGAAAAGGGTGAGGAGGAAAAGATCGGATCGGCCCTGAATCAGCTTCAGCGCGAAGATCCCTCGCTGGAGGTCGAAAACAGCATCGAGCTGCGGCAGATCATCCTCAGCGGACAGGGTGAGGAGCACCTGAACGTGATCCGGCACATGCTCGAAAACCGGTTCAAGCTCAACCCCGAATTTTATGAGCCCGGAGTGCCTTACCGCGAAACCATCACCAAGCCAGTCAAATCCCAGTATCGTCACAAGAAGCAATCGGGTGGTGCCGGTCAATATGGCGAGGTCTTCCTCTACCTGGAACCCTGGAAAGAAAACATGCCTCCGACACCGGATGTGAGTGTTCGGGATACCCAGGATATCGATCTGGAATGGGGCGGAAAACTCATTTTCCAGAACTGTATCGTCGGCGGAGTCATTGACGCCCGCTTCATGCCCGCGATCCTCAAAGGAATCATGGAAAAAATGGAAAATGGTCCGCTATCGGGCTGTCGGGCGCGCGATATCCGTGTATCGGTATACGACGGGTCCATGCACTCGGTGGATTCCAACGAGGCCGCCTTCAAAACCGCTGCACTTATGGCGTTCAAGAAAGGGTTCCTCGATGCCAAGCCGCAGCTGCTTGAACCGATCTACGAAGTGGAGGTGACTGTGCCTGCCGAGTTCATGGGTGATGTGATGAGCGATCTCTCGCCGCGTCGCGGACAGGTACAGGGCATGGACTCCGAAGGTACGTTCCAGAAGGTCAAGGCGCTGGTGCCGCTGGCCGAACTCTATCGTTATGCCACACATCTGCGGTCCTTGACACAGGGAAGAGCTACGCATAAGCGCACTTTCCATGGGTACGGTCCGGTGCCGCATGATATCCAGGAACGCATCATGAAGGAAACCGCCGAAAGGGAAGAGGTGTCCTGATCGCATGGCGGATGTTTTGCCGCCGCAGCTTATCATTTGCCTTTAGACCTTCGCCCTTACTGGAGCAGTGCAGCATTTCACACCGGTTTTTTGTGTGGTGCACTTTCACACCGGTTTATATTTGGTGTAGTGCATCTTTTCGCAGGGGTTTACGTGTGGCGCATTTCTTTGCACCGGCTTGCAGGGTGCATTAAATTGCATCCTGCGCTTGGTTTCCGGCCGCCTGCGCCGGACCACCGGCGGTTTGGATGCTACCCGTATCTCTGGCATTACCGGATCCGTTGATGCGGTCAAGCTCCATATAACGCCGGGGCAACGGAAACGGGCGATCCGCGGGCACAGACGGCAGACGCTGCTGGATCGGTTCCTCCGGGCGTTGCGGCTGTTTTTCGGGTTCCCACACAAATCCGCTCAAACGCCGGGCCGCTACACCTTCGTTTTCCTGGTGGAAAGTGCCGTCTACATTCCGGCGGGCGATCACATCCTCCAGCTCTCCCTTGTTAAAAAGGAGTTTGATGATTTCTGCGGTCATCTCGATGGCTCCGTCGGGCTGTCCGTCGCCGTCCTTGACAAAATAGAGCACGTTGCCTTTCGGATAGACCTGCATGTGGGATATTGTCCCTTTGTTGAAATGGATGTAGAGCGTGTCGCCGGTGATCTGGTTCAGCCGGTCAATGGAGGTATCACGCTGTACGGCAAAGGCATCGGGGTGCGATTCCAGGTAGCGGACAGTGTCATTTTCCATCTGAATCAGCACGTAAGGGCCGGTCAGCTGCATCTCCTCATGCCAGAGTCGCGGCCCCCCTTTCAGGGTGAACTGCCCGGCGTGGTCGTCGTAGTGCACTGTGTCCGATATGCTTCTGTACGACTCGGTCCAGATGTGCACATCCTCGAAAGCGGTGAATGTATTGAGGGTGTCGTTCCGGTTTGCCTGCTGCTGCATTTCCAGCCAGCTGCTCCACAGGAAGGTGGTGTCGGCCAGGTCTTCACTGATTCGACGCATGCGGCTGCCGCCTTCCACACGACGGTAACCCGTGGAATCGGCCAGTACAAAAGCGCCGGTGAGGCGGGACCGGTTCTCCTTGTCGTCCAGATAGACCCTGCCGTGCAATTCGTAATACTCATCGTTGCGCCGGGTGAACATGCTGTCGGCTTCAATGTACTGGAGTGAGTCGGCAGCCTGGACATGACCCCGGAACACAGCGCTGTCCAGCGCATTGTAGTAGTAGCCCGAGTCGGCTACGAGCACCCCGCGCTCATCTTCAAGTCGGAGCCTGTCGGGGAACAAGGCGATCTCCGTGGCAAAGCTGTAGAATACTTCCTCGCTGAAAAGCTGCGAGCTGCCCGACTGCATGATAACACGCCCCTCAAATAGGGCCACTTCGGAAACCAGGTCGTAGGTGGCCTGGTCCGACCAGATCCGGTCCTTTTGCGATGTGATCTCGATGTCACCCCAGGCCCGGAGCTCTTCC
Organism: Cyclonatronaceae bacterium; assembly: GCA_046483675.1. Classification (GTDB taxonomy): domain Bacteria; phylum Bacteroidota; class Rhodothermia; order Balneolales; family Natronogracilivirgulaceae; genus SKNL01. Next base: position 15,892 of record JAWOCT010000058.1, on the reverse strand, counting down.
AGATCCAGAAAATGCCAGGCGCTGTCACATAGTATGGAAAAATCCTCGGTTTGAAGGGCCACATCGCCGGTCAGTTTCCGGATGCGGCCCTCATCGGCCACCACACCTTCAAGCTGGTCGGACTGCAGTATCCGGACGCGGTTCTGAGCCGATGCGGTCTGTTCATGCGGTACAGCCAGCACGATGAATAGCAGCGCTGCCAGCCAGGTCATCAGCATTGCCGGATCCGGTACCGGATAGCGAAGGACAGGGTAGGGACTACAAATCATTTTGCTCCATCTCGAATTGACCGGTAACCTCCGTGAGACGGTAGGACGACAAGTCATCAGTTCCGGTCAAACCATATCCGGTAATACTGTCCCTTTCTGAAACGATGATGACAAAATCAGGAGTATGCACCGAACGGTCCTGCTGTGACCATTCCAGGTAGTCGGTCCACAAGCGGCGACCGTCCTGTGTGGTCACCTCCACATCCTCACTGAAATGAAACTCCGATTCGTGACCGAAATAGCGGGCTTCACGGCTGGTGACGATCGTCTTGACAGCACCGGTCGAGTCCAGCACGGTAACATGAACCGAATCCCGAAGGTTGGTTTCACTGCTGCCCTCCCGGCTGTATGTCGCTGCATAGGGTGCATGGACCGATACCAGTTGCTGTCCATCCTCGATGAGTTGCATGTGGACATTATGCGACTCGGTCATCGACAACAGGGAATCGGAGATGGCATCATGGACGCGTTCACGGTCATAATCCGAAAGATCCGTGCATGCCTGCCAGGACGGAAGCAGAACCGCGATCATCAAGGCCGGTAAAATGGTTCTGGTGGACATGGTGCCTTTCAGGGGGACGCTAAATCGTTCCGAAAATGCGGTCGCCGGCATCGCCGAGCCCAGGTTCAATGAACGCCTCCTCGTTAAGGCGCTCATCTATGGCCGCTGTGATAATGGATACATCAGGATGGGATTCACGGATGCGACGTATCCCCTCGGGAGCGGAAATCAGACACATGAAACGGATATTCCTGGCTCCCTTTTTTTTGAGGTAGGATATGGAATCCGTGGCACTTCCACCGGTAGCAAGCATGGGATCGACGAGCAGTACATGATGGCGTTCGATGTTGCGCGGGATCTTGGAGTAGTAGTCGATCGGCTGGTGGGTGAGTTCATCACGGTACATGCCCAGATGGCCGACCCTGGCTTCCGGGATGAACTGCATGACGGCATCCACCAGGCCGAGTCCGGCCCGCAGTATGGAAACCACGGCAATCTCGGTGTCCAGTTCAAAACCATCGGTTTCCTTGATTGGGGTACGGACATTTACTTTTTTTAGCGGAAGGCCTTTAAGTGAGTGATAGGCCAGTATGATGGCGATCCGTCCGAGTGCCGAACGGAATACCGGTGGCGCCGTGTCCCGGTTCCGGAGAATGGTAAGGTCTCGTGCCACCACGGGATGTTCTACAACGGTCACATTGTCAAATGAGATCATATCCAAAATCAGGAATAGGTATTAAAACGGGAGCTTTGAAGGTCCCGATCAGGATTGCGATTCGTTCTTGTAATAAGTGCGGGTCGTCCTGTAAACAACTCCGGACAAGGCGAACAGGGCAATGATGTTGGGGAAGGTCATAAGTCCCAGCATGATGTCACCGAAGGTCCAGACCACTCCAAGGGTGAACACCGCACCAAGAAAGTGCATGAGCAGGTACATCATACGATAGTAGAAGATGGATCGGTCACCGAACAGGTAGTGGATGGACCGTTCGCCATAGTAACTCCAGCTTATGGAAGTGGAGATGGCAAACAGTAGCACGCAGATAGTGACGATATATTGCCCTCCCGGCATCAGGGGAGCCAGCCCCCGCTCAAAAGCGGCAGCCGTCAGGGGCGCTCCGTTCTGGATCACCCCGGTTTGAAGATGGGTGATGGGCTCTTCGTCCGCACTTCGAGCGATAGCCAGCCCATCTTCCAGCTGGATGTATCCATTAAAACCTGTCGAACGGGACGGGTCGGCAAAAATGGTATCCACGGCAAAACCGTAATAGTGGATCTCCCCGTTTACGGGTACGCCGTCTTCAATGTTGATAATTCCCCGTGAGCCGTATCCCGCTTCATCTTCGGAGGCCGGGGCCTCACTATGGATGACGTATCCGACTTCAGGATGGTTCAGGTCCAGTTGGGCCGGTTGGTGTGTTTCCCAAGCGCCTGTGGCCACGATCACCAGGCCGGTCATGGTGCAGATCAGCAGGGTATCCACAAAAGGTGCAATCATGGCGACCAGTCCGACATGGACTGGTTGATCGGTTTTTGCGGCGGCAAAGGCAATAGGAGCTGAGCCCTGTCCCGCTTCATTGGAAAAAAGTCCACGGCGTATGCCCCATACAAAGGTTATCATGAAAGCTCCCGATCCGATGCCGAATGCACCGGCCTGCGGATTGAATGCCGACGTGAAAATCAGGGCGATCGAGGGCAGGAACTGGGTGTGATGGATCAGCAGTATTGTCAGTGCTCCGGCAATGTAAATGATCGCCATGAATGGCACCAGACGCGCCGCAACCAGTCCGATCCGTTTGATGCCGCCGATGATAACAAGGCCAACGGCCGTGGCCGTGAGCAATCCGGTAATAACCTTTGGGATGCCAAATGCACTTAGCATGGTATCAGCCACGGTATTGGCCTGAACACCGTTACCTGTCAGGAAGGAACAGATCACAGCGAAGGTCGCAAAGCTGATGGCCAGCCATTTCCAACGCTTGCCGAGTCCCCGCTCTATATAATACATGGGCCCGCCGGAAACGGATCCGTCTTTGTTCGTTCGGCGGTACAGTGAGCTGAGCGTACACTCGGAATATTTAACCGCCATGCCGAAAATAGCGGTGATCCACATCCAGAACAGGGCGCCGGGGCCTCCGTAGTGAATGGCGAGGGCAACACCGGCGATATTGCCGATACCCACCGTGGCCGACAGTACCGTGCTGAGCGCCTGGAATTGGCTGACGTCACCGAGAAGATTTTCCTTCTGGCCACGTCCTGTTAGAATGCGAAGCCCCTGGCCGAACTTGCGCAACTGAATGAATCCCAATCGAAAGGTGATGAAAAGCCCGAAACTGAGCAGGGCGATGACCATGACGGGCATGATTTCGGGGGTATTCCAGACAAGGTCCTCAAGGGTATAAATAATCTTCTCAAAAATCTCCATGGTGTTGTAAGTTATTGAAAAGTATAGGCATGCAACGGCTAAAGAATGGTCTTCACCGATCCTCCCGGTATGTACGCAAAAGGCTGCAGGACAGAGAACAGGAAAATGATAGTGTTTTTTTGAGATACATGAAACATTCCTGTCTTTGAAGGTTCCATGTCAAGGGCCGCTTTAATTTTTTTTTCAGAGCCGGGAACCCTCGGGTCAGAAATTTGTTTTCAGTATGGTATCTGTTGCAATACTAACCACATGAGCAGTAACAATTTCCAATCAAATCCGATTACCTATGACCAAGGCAGACATCGTAGAAGTCATATCCGCCAACACCGGAATAACAAAAATCGAAACCGAGGCGGTTGTCAATGGCTTCCTGCAGACCGTGATAGAATCCATGAAGCAGGGCGAAAATATCGAATTGCGTGGTTTTGGCAGCTTCAAGGTCGTCAAACGCGCTAAACGGATCGCAAGGAATCCCAAGACCAATGAAGAGGTCGTTGTACCTGAACAGCATGTACCCGTGCTGAAGATATCCAAGGACTTCAAGCAGGCCGTCAACGAAGCAGTAATCTAGGTCTGACACCGTTTTGGCGTATCCTGCGCTTTTTTTATCTTCCTGCGCTTGACCGACCATCCGGAATTTTGGTTCGGCGGGTATTATGAACTTTACTGTTGCACCCGAAATTCGGTGCACCTTGTCGCAATATCACGCAGGAATATGTTCAATCGCTGGTTTCTTGCCATTGTCAGCATTCTTACGGTATGTGGACTCCTCTTGGTCATTTTTTTTGATCGAAGAGCGGATTCCACCCCTGAAGTACCACCCATCGGTGCCGAAGATGATGTACATGCCGACGCTCCTTCCAGGGTAAATCCACACACGGAACAACCGAGGATAGCACCATACACGGAACAGCCAGTTCGTTCGACACTCTCGCAGACTGCAGAGGACAGGCGTGATTATATACTTGCTGTACTCGACACCCTTGCAGTAGAACGTACGCGCCTTCCATACATGGGTGAATTGATCCGCCTTTACAGCGATGCATCAATGTACGCTGATGCGTCGAATTGGGCGGCAAAAAGGGCAAGGCAAACCCGTGAATTTTCCGATTATATCCACTCAGCCGAACTGGCCATGGCCCATTTCCAGCAGGAAAATAATGAGGAACACAGAAATGGGGCGGCAATTTTGGCAAAAGAAATGTATATTAGTGCCCTTGAGCTCGAGCCGGAAAATCCTGATGTGTTGACGGACCTTGCCGCGGTCTACATGAGCCTTCTGCAGCCGGAAAAGTCTTACGAGACATTGATCAGGGCGCTGAATGCAGATGCAGGCCACGTGCGTGCCCACTTCAACACCGGAGTCCTCCTGCATCAGATGGGCAATGCCAGTGAGAGTATCCCGTTTTTAGAACGTGCACTGAGGCTTACCCGGGATCCTGAATGGGAAGCGCGCATAAATGAATACCTGGACAGGCACCATACCGAACTTTATCATTAATCAGAACTTCTAAAGACGAAACAGTATGCCAAGCGGAAAAAAACGCAAACGTGCAAAAATTGCCAAGCACAAAAGAAAGAAAAGACTCCGGAAGAACAGGCATAAGAAGAGATAGGAAGACCTGGCCACCATTCCTGTCAGCAGTATATCATGGCGGTGCTGACCATTATGCCGCGCCGCTCTGATATTACCTTGCACGCAACTGCCATGCACCCTTTTGATGCCGTTCATCATTTTCGCCAGACAGAATTTCTGTCAGACAGAATTTTTGTGCCTCCGTCCGGTTGCCCCATTAATGAGTGCCGGTCGCCCCGTTCACAAGTGAAAATGGGCGGCGATGTCTGTCATGCGGCTTTTTCAAGGGTTCTGGAAGCAATGGCCATGATAGCATCGGTGCGTTGCAGAATGACCTGGAAATTCTCTTCCAGATGGGATTGGATGTCGTTGAGCGAAGTGAACGCATCGAGGGGATACTGCAAGTACGAAATGAGGCTCATATCGGTGACATAACGACCATGGATATCCCCTTCGATTTCCATATGCCATCGTGTAATGAGGTTTTCATGTGTGAAAACACGCTTGAGTTCCTTGTTGATATGCTCCATCCAGTGGCTGGCCGCTTCCATTCGGCGATTGCCCACCCTTGACGCCAGTTTTTCATAGAGTATCTGTTCATCGAAATACCAGATCGTCTCCACATCGATATAGGGAGTGATGCTCTTGCGATTAAACGTGCTGTCTTTCAACAGAGGATGCTTATCCATTCCGGGCAGCTGCCTGGCGAGGCTTGCTTCACGGAATTTGTCCCAGTCCAGATTGACAACCAGCCGTTTTACCTTGTTGGAGCGGTTGGAAAGGTCAAGGCCTATCTCCAAACCTGTCGCATTGATCTTGTCTTCGGTCCATACGCGGAATTGATCTATCTTGATGGCTCTTCTGGATAATATCGTCTCCATCTGGTTGACGATAGCACTAAATATCGGATAATTCATAATTAGTGTTTTATTAATTTGAAAGCGCTACGAGAACAGCAAAATTTAAGCATGAACAACTTCTATACACTGCATTCACTGGTCGGCGAACTAAGATACGAAATTTCCGGAAAGGAAATCATGCAAGTATGGTCCAGCCGGAAAGATCAGCTTGATTTCTTTTTCCACCCGGGAAAAACCGGCAAACTTACGTTTTCAGGTTCGTCTCCCGGCACCGCCTTGTTTCTTGACCCCCGGGCTGCACAGCCTTCGCGCAATGCGGCCTCATTTTTCAGTGCATTGCATGGCCGGCTTGTCCGTTCTGTCGGAATGGTCTCCCCGATGGACCGGTATGTGCGGATTACCTTTGAGGATACGGCACAGGAGCTGTTGTTCATGCCTTTCACCGCTCGTCCCAATGTATTCCTGGTCGATTCCGGCTGGATCGTTGCAGCATTCAAGAACAGCACGGCATTTGAAGGCAAAAAGGCTCCGTCGCCACGAATGCCAGCTGTCGCGCAGCATGGGTACGATGGCCTGCAGGAATCCGATGACATGCAGCAAAAGGATGATGGCCTGCAGGAAGGTGATGACATGCAGCAAAGGGATGATGGCGGACCGGCAGGACTCAAAAAGCCGATCGATGAAAACCTGCCCGTTCGGAAAAAGATCCTGGCCATCGATCCTCAGTTCCCGCGTGGTATCATCGAGGACGTGGTGGAAACCTGCGATCTTGAGGGACTGCCGGTCGGGGAGCTGAAAAACAGACTGGTGGAATTGCGGCAGAAACTGCTGAACCCCGTCAAGGTATCTATTACTGCCAATGGCCACCTGAGCCTTCTTTCACCCGAGTATCTTGTGAGCCCGCCGGAACGCATCCTGGATTCGGTAAATGAGGCCGTTCGAACTCTCTTCCTTTCCTTGAATCGTCACAGCAGACTCGTACCGCAAAAGAACGAGCTGGAAAAAAAGATCCAAAAACGCATGGCCTCGCTTAAGAGGCAAATGGAGCAATTCCACAAGGAGCCCGAGCGCCTGCAAAAAGCCGATGAACTGGAACACCTGGGCCACTTGCTCATCAGTCAGCCCGATTCAGCCAAACCGGTGGATACGGAGAAAGTAACGGTAGCCGACTGGGCTGACGGGGGACGGGAGCGGACCATCAGCATCACACCGGGAGAGACCCTGGTTGCACAGGCAGAGCGATTCTATGACAAGGCAGCGCGCATACGGAAGGATGTGGCCATGTCAGGAACAAAAAAGAAAAATATCACCGACCAGCAGCAGGAGCTGCAGGGGCTGCTCGACGGACTGCTTTCCATCGGACATCCCGGTGAACTGGATAAATGGATCGCCCGGAATGCGCAACACCTTCAGCGCTTTGGATTGGCACCAGGTAATACCCAAATCAAGGCGCGTCCCTACCGGCTCGTCAATCTGGATCAATACGAAGTATGGATCGGGAAAAATTCACGCAGTAATGACGAAATACTCAATTTATCCCATAAAGAAGACATTTGGATGCATGCACGCGGGACGTCCGGTTCCCATGTGATCATTCGCAACGGAGGGAATACCGCCTGGCCGGCACGCACAGTATTGCTTCGTGCCGCATCCTATGCAGCTGCCTACTCGCGTTTGAGCGGATCCGCCATGGTACCGGTCATCATGGCAAAGCGCAAACATGTCCGCAAACCGAAAGGGGCCAGGCCGGGACAGGTCACCGTAACCAGGGAGCATGTGGAAATGGTCGAGCCGGAGAAACCGGTGGTATCGGAATCCTGAAAAATTCCGTAAATTAGTTGGTTATGGATAAAGAACAAACGATTGTCATGACGGGATTTATGGGCTCGGGAAAGAGTGCGGTTGGTAAAAGGCTGGCCGTCAGGATGCAGCTTCCATTCCGCGATCTGGACAAGGTGATCGAAGCGGGGGAGGGGCAAACAATTTCGCAGATCTTCAGCGACCAGGGAGAAGCCCGTTTTCGTGAGCTCGAACGGGATTATTTCGAAAAGATACTGAGGCTCGCTCCGATGGTTCTTGCACTTGGCGGCGGGGCGGTGCAACAGCCATCCATTTTCGAATACATCTGCCGGCATGCCGTCATGGTGTACTTGAACGTCCCGCCCGAGGTTCTCTTCGATCGGTTGAAAAAGGACAGCAAACGACCGCTATTACATGATCAAAACGGCCGCCGGCTTTCGGATCCGGAGCTTTGCCGTCGTATCACCGATTTGTTGCAACAACGTGAGCCGCTGTACCGCAAGGCACATGTCATCGTCGATGTCCGGCCCGGCTGGACTACGGATGAAACGGCAAACGAATTATACTATCGATTAAAAAAGCATGTACCATCCATTTTCCCTGAAAACCACGGACACGCATGAGTCCCGGTTTCTTTTTTTTGATGACCTGAAAACCCTTTGGGAAAAGGCATGCGGACAATCGCATGCCGGCGGCACCGATCCCGTTCTGATAGTGGATGAGCGGGTCCATGCTGCCCACAGATCACGTATCAATGATGCCTTTCCATCCGGCACGGCCCGGATGTTCCTGGTACCGTCCGGTGAAAGCTCTAAAAGCGTAACCCAGTGGAACTATATCATTGATTTTACATTTGCTGACATGGTGCGCCGGAACACACCAGTGATAGCCATAGGGGGCGGGGTTACGGGTGATCTGGCCGGATTTGCCGCTGCTACCCTGCTCCGGGGACTGCCCCTCTATCATGTGCCGACCACTCTGCTGGCCATGGTCGACAGCGCCGTTGGGGGGAAAACCGGCATCAACCATGCCTTCGGGAAAAATACCATTGGCGCATTCTACCAGCCGGAGGCTGTGCTGTTCGACACCGCCTTCCTTGATACTCTGCCTCAACGGGAGTGGCTGTGCGGGATCAGTGAAGTGCTTAAATACGGGTATATAGCAGAGCCCTTACTACTGGAGACAGCGGCCCGGCTTGCTGAACCGCACTCCAGGGACCGGCAGATCTTGCATGATGTAATCACGCAATCGGTACGGATAAAATCGTCCATTGTCGCCGAAGATACCAGGGAGGCCGGCAAAAGGGCCTGGCTGAATTTCGGCCATACATTCGGGCACGCGCTGGAAACCCTGGACAACTACCGCCATATCAATCACGGCGAAGCGGTATATGCGGGAATGATCGCGGCTTTGCATACGTCCAGATGCCTGGGCTGGGAAGCGCCCGATGCCCCGTTGCTGGAAATGAAAAAGATTTTCGGCCTAGCGCTGGACCCGTACACCAGCCGCATCGATGAACTCGTTACCCTCATGACACATGACAAAAAAAACAGAAACAGCCAGATCCGCTTGGTTCTGATCGAAAAGACCGGTTCCCCCGTCGTGCACCCGGTTGACGATTCAGGTATCTTGAGGGATGCATGGAAATATACGTTTGATGCACTTGCCTGAGGATCCACCATAGGTATCCATATTTGTTTTACCGTTTTCTTTATATCACCTGGCGCATATTCTGGAGCAGCATCCTGGTCCTGGTAGCAACGGTACTGCTTTTTGCCGGTGCCGTGTTTCTGATACTTCAGACCGAACCCGCCAGGGAATACCTTGTTGAACGGGCAGGCTACTGGTTCAACAACCAGTTTGAGGGAACATTGCACATCGGTGAAGTGGGTGGCTTTCTGCCCATGAACATCGAGTTGCGTGACGTCAGGCTGGAATACGAAGGCCAAAGCGTGTTTGTCGTGGAAACGCTCCGCCTTGAGGCTGATCTTATAGCATTGCTGCGAAGCCACGTAACCATCAACGACCTGGCGCTTGACAGACCTGTGCTTTTTCTTCGCTACGACGAGAAGGGAACGAACTCGCTTTCCAGGGCGCTTACCCGCCGAGAGATAGCCGTGGGAGAGGACGATGAATCGAAAGAGCAAAGGGATCTGTTTCCCAAACCGTTGCGTTCACTGGACTTTTACGCTCCGTTCATGCGGATACACGACGGCCTGGTCCACATTGAAAACTTGCCGGACAGCAAGGACAGGCCCTGGCCTGCCGACCTGTTCCGGTTGCAGCATATCAATACCGAGATGTTCCTGGAAATCAGTTCCGGAGAGCGCTACCTCGATATCTCCTACCTCACACTCATACTCCGGGATATGGATCAGCGTGAAGTCACCCTTTCGGGTCAGATCTATAACGACCGTCGCTTTCTGGAGTTTAACGTGATGCGACTGCGAGTGGGCAGCTCCCATCTGGACTGGGACTTGGAATTCGATGGTCTTGACCTTCTGTCCGAGGATCCCTTTTCGCAATTACGCCAGGCCATATGGTCAGTGAATGTCAAGGAAGCTTTTCTTTCAGAGAATGAACAGCCCCTGTTGCTGCCCGATGTACCCACCTATTTTGAAGGATGGAGGGCATCTTTTACGGGCAACGGTACAAACCGGACAATGGAGGTGCGGGATGTCGAACTGCTGGCCGGGAACTCAAGCATGGGGTTTGATGGCCGGCTTCTGGGTATCGGATCCCGTCAGACTCTTGAATACGAAATGGATATACATGAAATCGATCTTCGCGCCCCCGACATGGCCGCTTTACTGCCCGAATCACAGGAGTTTCCCTTCAGGGACTGGAGGAGCCTCCGAACCAGCGGAATGATTGCCGGGAACAGTGATTCGCTGAATGCAGCCGTCGAAGTCGACTTGCCCGAGGGGCGAGTGTCGGCCAACGGTACGCTCTTCCTTCGTCCTGCACTTGCAGCACGTTTTGACATCACTGGAGAGGAGATCGATCCATCAGCCATGCAAGGCTGGGAGAATTATCAGGGCCAGGTAAATGCCGAGTTGTTTCTGGAGGCCGATGATCTTAAAGGGGACTCACCGTACTGGGCGTTTGATCTGGATCTTTTCAATACCCGGATAGGCCGTTTCCTTGTACCTGACATGCACTTTGATGTACGATATTCAGAGCGGATGATTACGCATGAATTCGGGTATTATCAGGAAGAAAATTATCTCAAGGGCACGGGGACGATCGATCTGCAGGAGGAACAGCCGCACGTCCTTATGAGAGGTTCTTCTTCCGGATTTGACCTGAGCCGGTTGCTGACAGATTCGGCCATGCCGGCTACCGAGTGGAGTATGAATTACGATATCAACTGGCACGGGCGCGACCTGGACGAGTGGTACGGCCGTGTCATCGTGGATGTGCTGCCATCCGTTCTCAACGGGGAGGAAGTGGGATCTCATCAGCTGTACCTCGACCTGAATCATCCAGAATCGGACACCCGCTCGTTGCGGCTTACCAGCACCATAGCCGACCTGGTGATGGAGGGTGCTATTGCCATTCCATCCGTTCCAAGGCTCTACCAGCAATGGAAAGATTTTCTGGTCTGCCGGATAAATGAGGATTTACTGTTCAGGGATGAATGCAGCAGTTTTGCCGGCCTGCAACGTTCAGATCCAGATGACCTGCAGCGGGCAGATCCGGATGACCTGCTCCGGGCTGATGTGCTTTTTGAGATCAAGAATTTGAAATTGATGAAGGCCTATCTCCCGCAATTTCCCGAGGTGGCTTCCCGGGCCCGGCTGCAGATTCAATTGCACGCCGATCATGATTCACTTTCGGTGCGGTCCAATTGGCGGGATGAGCAGACCGTGTGGAACGGGATTGATGTGTCCGGCTCCCGGGCCCGGCTGGAAGCCGAATTTCATTTCCGGCAATCCCTGCGTGATGCCTTCCTGTTTGATCTGGAGCTCGCTGCTGACCATGCCAGGTTCATGGACCAGACTCTTGACAGTATTTCGTGGGCCATACAGGTCAATGAAAACGATATCACGAGCCAAGGCCGGATAAGTAATTTCGGAGATGATGTGCACTTGTCATCTGATATCAGTGGGACATTGAGTAAATCGGAACTCCGCTTTGCCATTGAAAACCTGGTCGTGGGCAACGAGCGCTATCTTTGGTCCACAGAAGGACGCCCGCAATTCCAATACCAGGATTCCGGGGCTTTGCGGGTAGAGGAATTCCGTATGGGCAGTGGAGAAGACCTTATATCCATTGATGGAACTTTCAGCAGTGAGCCGGACGATTCCGTATCCTACCGCTTCGACAATGTCAACCTGATCCGCATATCCGAGATGATCGATGGCAAAGTGGCTTTTCAGGGAATACTGGACGGGGAGTTTTACACCCGTAATCTGACCCTGAGCCCCGTTTTTCAGGGTTCACTGGAAATTGAACGGCTGGCCTTCAACGACAGGCCTGTCGGTGATGTTGCCATACAGAGCTCCTACAATTCCGTCATGGACCGCTTTGACACCGACGCCCTGGTCATAACCGACGAAAGCAAATATGCGGATTATATCGAGGGCAACGACAACCGCCGCCAGCACGCCATTGCCAGTGGATGGTTCCGTGCTCCCGATATCAATGAGCCCGTCGACTCCCTCTACTATTTTGATGTTGATGTAAAAGAATTTGACGCATGGGTACTGCGATTGCTCATGGACAGCATCTTCGAATCCATCGAAGGACGGGCTGTCGGAAGCGGCTACATCACCGGCAATCTGTCAGATTTCGATTTTCACGGGGATTTCGATATCCAGGAAGCCGAAGTTGTGCCTGTGTTACTCGAACCGCTGTACCACCTTGACGGCCAGATATCGGTGAACCGCCACGACGGGGTGGCCATCCATGAACTGAATATCCGGGATGCAGCAAATGGCAGGGGGACGGTTAGCGGTACTTTCGATTTCAATGACTTTCTGCCGGAAAAATTCATGGATCTTACTCTCAGCATGCGAAATCTGCGTTTCCTGGATAATTCCGAGGGACCGGAAGCGCCTTTCTACGGCAGAGTAGCCGGTACGGGCGTGGTCAATATCAGCGGCTCCAATGTCTCACCGTTTGTACGGACCATAGAGCCGATACAAACCACCAGCCAGTCACGTTTCTCCATTCCGGTGGTCGAGGAGGCAGTTGATGAAGCCCAGGGCCGATTCATCCGTTTCGTACAGGATTTCGAAGATGTTAACTTTCGTCAACAGATTTCAACCGATCCCGCCGTACTGCGGCGGCTGGATCGCACGTTCATGGAGGTGTTCCGCCTGGACCTGCAGTTCGTGGCTGCTCCCAACTCTACGGTCCAGCTTATTTTCGACCCGGTAACAGATGAGATCGTCAACGCACAGGGAAGCGGTCGTGTCCGCATCACCCTTGAGGACGAAGATCTGCAGATTTTTGGAAACTTCGATATCACCAGCGGGGATTATCTGTTTGTCGGCGGGGACATCCTCACACGGCGGTTCATTTTGCGGGAGGGGGGATCCATCCGCCTGGAGGGCGATCCGGCTAACGCGCTGCTGGATATCACCGCCGTCTACCGCGCCCGGCCGAATATCGCTCCGTTGCTGGGAGCTGCACCAGACCAGACCAATCGGGTGCCTGTTGAACTGCTGCTGCGGATCACCGGTCCCATCGACAATATCGAGAATGACTTCTACTTCGAATTTCCCAATACCATTGATGCTACCCAGAATGCCGCGGTTCTGAATGTTCTCAACAGTGAGGAACAGAAGCTCATTCAGGCTACGAGTCTGCTGTTCACTGGTGGTTTCATTTCGGGTGCCCTTGTCGGGGAGACCCAAACCCAGGAACTTGGTACAACCCTGCAGGCACGTGCAGGACAGGTGGGCATCAGTCAGTTGCTATCCACCCAGATCAACACCTTGCTCAGCGACAATATCCTCAATGTGGACGTGGACCTGAACCTTCTTGGATTCGACCAGGCGGATCTTGGCATCGCGTTGTGGCTGTTCGACGACCGCCTGGTCCTGCGGCGCGAGGGCGAAGTCGGCGGGGAGGAAGCCACTATCGGTGATCTCGGAGCCACCTACCGCATCAATCCGAACCTATCGGTGGAAGTGTTCCACCGAAAAGACCCCATGCTCATGTCCATCCTTGGCACCCAGGCCGATGTCGAGAATGTCAACGGCGTGGGACTGGAAGCACAGTTCCGGTTCAACACCTGGCGTGATTTCGCTCATCGCATCTGGCACAATGTGTCGACCGTGTTCGGTTTGGTCGACACTCGTGACGAGTCTCAGTCGGAGACCGCTCCGGAATCCGCTATCAGGACTGAACCGGTATCTGAACCTTTCGACGGAGTCGTTGTCCTGCCTGCAATCCTCGGCATATTGGAGGACGCCGAAACACCAATTATCAAACCATTACCCAAAAACCATCCTGAAACGGAATGAAGAAACAGAAAATCCATCTGGAAGACCTTATTGTTGAACTGCTTGAACGCCATTCCGACAGTTGGGTCGCTGAAGAAACACTGAAGAGCGCTTTTAAACTTCCCCCCAAAAAGGGGGATGAACGCTTCAATAAGGCCATCAAGCGGTTGCTCAAACGGAATAAAATTACCCGGAAGAACGGTAAACTGCGCATTGCCGATACTCAAAAGGACGGAAATACGGTGGAAGGTATCTTTTCCAGCACCCGCAGCGGAACAGGCTATGTGAAGGTTACTGACAGAGATCAGGATATCCGGATCCCGTCACGTCACACCGGAACAGCCCTGGACAAGGACCGGGTCAGGGTGGCCATCCTTCCGAAATCCCGAAGCGACCGCACCGAAGGTAAAATCGTGGATGTGATCTCCCGCGGTAAAAAGTTCTTTGTCGGCACATTCCACAAGGAGGGGAAAAACACCTATCTGATCATTCCGGACGAAAAATCGGCCCAGGTTGAGTTTTTTGTCCACCCGGACAATGCCAAAGGTGCACATCATAACGACAAGGTCACCTTCAGGCTGGTCGATTGGCTCCATCCACGCTCGCTGCCGGAGGCCGAGGTGCTGGAAATACTGGGAAAAAAAGGAACGAACAATGCTTCGATCCTCTCTATACTGGCTGAAAACGAGCTTCAGGCGGCTTTCCCGCCCGCCGTCGAGGAATTCGCCGAAAGCGTGGCCGTCGCCATACCGCAGAAGGAATACAAGCGCCGGAAGGATATCCGGAACTGGGAAATCTTTACAATCGACCCGTACGATGCAAAGGACTTTGACGATGCGTTGAGCATCAATGTGCTTGACAACGGCAACTATTACCTGGGTGTGCACATTGCCGATGTCAGTTACTATGTGCAGCAGGACCGCATCCTCGACAAGGAAGCCCTGGACCGGGGTACCAGTGTCTATCTGGTGGACAGGGTCATCCCCATGCTGCCGGAGTGCCTGAGCAACGGGGTATGCAGCCTGCGTCCCAACGAAGACAAGCTGGCCTACAGTTGCTTCATGGAGATCACACCGGACGGAAAACGGGTCAACTATTCCATTGAGGAAACCGTGATCAATTCATCGCAGCGTTTCACCTACGAGGAAGTGCAGGAGATCATCGATGGTAAAAAGCACAAGCACGGACCATCTGTCCAGACCCTGGCGAAGATGACATCCATGCTGACCGACAAACGGTTCCGACAGGGATCCATTGACCTGGACACACCCGAGCCCCGGTTTCGGCTGGATGAACACGGCCGGCCGCTTGGAGTGTACGTGAAGGAGCGCCTGCAGGCCCACCGGCTGGTGGAAGAGTGCATGCTTATGGCCAACAAAACCGTATCGTATCATATCACCAGACTGCGTGAGCAGAAGAAAAGCCGCAGGCAGGAAAGCGGCAAAGACAATGGAAAAGATGACCGCTACGGCAAGCACAACTACCCCTTCCTGTACAGGGTGCATGACCGGCCCGATCCCGAGAAACTCAAGAACATAGGTGAGAATGTGAGGCCGCTCGGTATCGATTTCAAGACCACGGATGGCAAGGTAACGGCCGATCAGATCAATAGCCTTATCCGACAGGCCAACAAGACGACCCTGAAGTATGCAATCAACGAATTAATCCTGCGCTCCATGGCCAAAGCGGTCTACAGCCCGAAAAACATCGGCCACTACGGGCTTGGATTTTCCGAATACACACACTTTACAAGCCCGATTCGACGTTACCCTGACCTGATCGTGCATCGTCTCCTGAAACAGTACGCTGCCGGACTGCCGTCCTACAGTTTTCAGGAACTGCTGGAACTGGGTGACCACTGCAGCGAAAAGGAACGGGATGCCGTGATGGCCGAGCGTGATTCCATCAAACTGAAACAGGTGGAATTCATGTCGAAGCATATTGGTGATATTTTCGATGGCGTAATCAGTGGAGTCACCGAAAAAGGGCTCTTTGTCCTGCTGAA
>JAWOCT010000020.1:0-9386 GCA_046483675.1 Cyclonatronaceae bacterium | reverse complement strand
TGTTGGCGATGAGTGCCGCCTGCAGATTTTCGATGAATGCTCCGTCGATAAGCGGCCAGATCAGCGAGAGTACCTGCGAAACGACAGCCATGATGAGTCCGGTCACGAGTCCGATTACTGCGCCCTGACCGATTTTTATTTCCGGTCCGTATTCATTGAGGTACATTTTCACGGCCAGCACGCCTCCGAAGATTCCTATGAGACACCCGACAAGGGATGCCAGAATGGAGCCACTGAGCAAATTGCCGGTGGGCTCGGAATGAATGGTGATATAACTGCCGATGATGGTTACCAGAAAAACGACAAATCCAAATGTCACGCCAGCCCTGCCGGCGGCATTCCAGATACTTTTTTGTTGAGCGGGTTCCATGTGGTCATCCTCCATTGTTTGGTTCACGGTATTCGACAAGGGCATAAACCAGCAGCATACCGGCGGGCAAGCCCCATAAAACCCCGGTCAGCAGTCTGATAACGTCCGGTGTGTGCCATAATTGGAACAGGTTGGAAACACCATCCAGAACAAGGGCAAGCGAGGTCAAGGCGAATATCGGGACAATATAACGTTTTGCGCTTATCACGAAAGTTGGAAAATACGAAAAAAAGGCGATGGCAACGAAAAGGACAGTGTAAATGCCGGTGCAACGGCTGCAAACGGCCAGCGGGACTCCCTGCAAATGGATGGTTCGGTCCAGCTGCTGATGACAGACCCGCGATAACAGCACTTTTTGCCAGCTTTCATACCATTCGGTTACCGTGCTGTACATAATCGGAGGACTCCATACAGCGAGGACGAAAAACAGGGTGATGCAAAAGACGATTGCCCAGGGCAACGGCTGGAAGGTCGGTTTGTGATTCCGTAGAGTCCCTGATTGCTCACTGTGGTTCGGAATCGGGGTGTTTGAGTTCATATGCAGGATTTACCGGATGTCCACCAGCAGTGAAATATCCATGGCCTTGACGGAATGGGTGAGCGCCCCTGAGGAAATGAAATCCACTCCGGTACCGGCAATGGGCCGCAGCCTCTCCAGGGTGATGTTTCCCGACGCCTCGGTGAGGAAACGCCCGTCGACCATGCCGACTGCCTCGGCCATCAACTCCAGCGACATGTTATCCAGCATGACGTATTCGACGCCTCCGTGGTCGATAACCTGTTGCAGCTCCTGCAGATCGGTCACCTCTATTTCGATAGCGGCCTGCAATCCGTTCCGGTCACCATAATCCCGGCAAAGGCGGATGGCTTTATCAATGCCACCGGCCAGGCGGATGTGATTCTCCTTGATCAGGAAGCGATCGTCCAGGCGCATTCGGTGATTGGTGCCGCCGCCGGTGCGTACGGCCATTTTATCCAGATAGCGATGGCCTGGGGCTGTTTTGCGCGTATCGAGGATGCGTGTGCGGGTGGATGCCAGCTCGCTGCTGTACCGATGGGTTCGCGTTGCAATACCGCTCATTCGCTGCAGGAAGTTGAGCATCGTCCGTTCAGCACTCAGAATTGGTGCCAGCGGACCTTCGATCCGCGCGATGACCATGCCGGGAGAAAGGCGGTCGCCATCGGCGGCTGCGGGTGCAAAAGAGACTTCTGTGCTGACCTGCAGCAGTATCCACCCGGCCAGATCGAGTCCGGCAAGCACGCCGTCCTCACGACTGACCAGGGTCGCCGAGCCGGTCTCACAGCCGCTGTATATAGCCCGGGTTGTGATGTCACCGGATCCGATATCCTCCTCCAGCGCCAGTTTTACGATCCGTTCCACGTGTTCAGGCCAGGTTTGCATAATCGCTCATTTTTTTGATGAACATTTGGGGAGCGCGGATGGGCCGGCGGGTCTTCATATCCACAAAAACCAGTTCGACCTTGCCTAGCACGGCCGGTTGCGGAGAGCCGGCGGGACGTATGTCGTAGTACGTGATGAGCCTGACACCCGGTTTGTCGAAGATCAACATTTTGCCGTCCATGAGCTCGTCATACCTGATCGGGCGCTTGAAACGGATATCGACATGCGCTACCGGAAGCATGATCCCTTCCCGCTCCATTTCGGCATACGGCAATCCGGCCTCGCGGACGAACTCGGTGCGTAAGACTTCGAAATACTCCAGGTAGCGGCTGTGGTAGACCACACCCATCTTGTCCGTTTCACTGTAACGGCTGCGCAGCTGCATCGTGTAGGTGAGGATGGCAGATCTGTCCGGAAACATTCACTTCTTACTGGTATCGATCCATGCACCCATTTTCGAATATTTCTCGATCCGGTGTGCTTTGAGCTCCTGGGGTTTCATTTTGGACAAACGGGCAAGGCTTTCGACCAGCTGGTCATACAAGGCAGCGGAAGCGGCCGCATGATCCCTGTGGGCTCCGCCCAGGGGTTCCTTGATGATTCCGTCGATCACGTCGAAGCCCATCAGGTCCGGGGCACTGAGCTTGAGCGCCCGTGCGGCCTGCTCCTTGTAGTCCCAGTTTTTCCACAGTATGGAGGAACAGGATTCGGGGGATATAACCGAATACCAGGTATTTTCCATCATGTACACCTCGTTCCCCATCCCGATGCCCAACGCACCGCCGCTGGCCCCTTCGCCGATGACGACCGTGACGATCGGCACTTCCAGCAGGGCCATTTCCCTGAGGTTGCGCGCGATGGCCTCGGCCTGACCCCGCTCTTCGGCCTCCAGGCCGGGAAAGGCTCCAGGCGTATCGAGCATCGTGATCACGGGCACGCCGAATTTCTCCGCGGTTTTCATCATTCGGAGCGCTTTGCGATAACCATCCGGGTTGGGCATCCCGAAATTCCGGTATTTCCGGCTTTTGGTGTCGCGGCCTTTCTGATGTCCGATGACCATGACCGACCGGCCTTCCAATGTGGCAAAACCGCCGACGATGGCTTTATCATCACTAAAACACCGGTCGCCGTGCATCTCCACGAAGTTCTCCATGATGTTGTACACGTAGTCGAGCGTGTACGGGCGGTCGGGATGGCGCGCCAGCTGCACGCGTTGCCAGTGCGTCAGATTGGTAAAGATAGACGCCCTGAGCTCTTCCACCCGTTTGCGAAGACGCTCGATCTCCGGCAGCAGGACATTGTCGTCGGTGATGTTCAGCTCACTGAGCTCGGTAATCTTTTTCTCCAGCTCAATGATCGGTTTTTCAAAATCGAGATAATTCATGCGCAGGTATTTCTGAGGATAAAGTTGGCGGATCAGATCCTAAAGGACGCCAAAGATACTGCGGATTTTCAGGATCCAAACCATCCAAACGGCTTCCATTACAATCTTTTTTGACATCTTCGAGACGCCTTCTGTCCGCTCCCGGAAGATGATGGATATTTCCTTAAGTGAGAATCCGGCTTTATAAGCACGGAAATGTACTTCTATCTGGAAAGAATAACCATTTGACCGGATCTTGTTCAAGTCTATTTTTTCCAGCACCTTCCGAGAGAAACACTTGAATCCGGCCGTGGTATCTTTTACAGGAAGTCCGGTTATGAACCGGGCATACATGTTGGCTGAATAAGACAGGATAAGGCGCGAGAGCGGCCAGTTGATGATGCTGATACCGTCAATATACCGTGAACCGATCGCCAGATCGCAGTTTTGCTGCTTCACTTCACGAATCAGCCTCGGCACATCGTCCGGATCATGGGAAAAATCCGCATCCATTTCGCATACATATAGATAGGATCGCTCGAGGGCATAATGGAAACCGGTCACATAGGCGGTTCCAAGCCCCAGTTTGCCCTCCCGTTCGATCATGTGAACCCGGTCGCCATGTTCCTTCTGCAACTCCCTGACCCTGGCGGCTGTTCCGTCCGGGGAGCCATCATCCACTACCAGCACATCCGCCGGCTCCTCCAGTCCGAGCAGATAGGGAATCAGTTTTACGATATTATCAGCCTCATTATATGTGGGTATGATGATCAGGGTGTCCCTTTTTTGTGCTTCACTTTGCTGGCTCATGCCTATTGTCCCTTTCCTTTAAGTACTGTCATAACGGTGTTGATAAGGATCTTGAAATCCATTTTCAGTGAAATATTTTCTACGTAAAACAAATCGTATTTCGTCTTTTCCTTCACATCCTCCAGGTTCTCATCATATTTCCACTTGACCTGCGCCCATCCGGTTATGCCAGGCCTCACCCGCAGCCGCCGGGAGTAAAGCGGTATTTTTTTCTTGAACTGCTCCACAAAATACGGTCTTTCCGGACGGGGCCCAACCAGGCTCATATCCCCTTTGAGGACATTGAGAAACTGGGGAAGCTCATCGAGCCTGAGTTTTCGCAGCCAGTAACCCACCGGTGTGATGCGCGGATCGTTGTCGATGGCCCAGACCGGTCCGCTCTCCTTTTCCGCATCGATGTACATGGTCCGGAATTTATTCATGGTGAACACCCTGTCGTATTTCCCCACCCGCTTCTGCCTGAAAATGGCCGGTCCGGTTGAGGTCAGCCGGATCAGCAAGGCAATAATGGCCATCAGCGGCAGGGCAGGAATGAGAATCAGCAGAGAGAGTGCGATATCCATCATCCGCTTGAAGAATTTCTCCCAGGTCGGCATCGGATCCGGCATCACATCGATCAGCGGGAGGCCGAAAATCTGGTTTGTCTGGTTGAGTCCGGTGATCATCTGGTGGAAATCGGGAAGGATCTTGACCGAGACACCCGGAATGTCGATCCGATCGAGGATCTTGATAAGGTAATCGCGCTCATCCTGTTCCAGTGCTACGATCACCTCCTGGACCTTGTAATTAAGGATCAGTTCCTTGACCTGCGAAATATCGCCGATGACCAAATCCCGGTCGACCCGAATATCCTCGCTTTCAACACCGTTGAGACGCAGAAATCCAATAACGTTCATCCCGGAGGTGCGGTGCCTCTCGAGATTGTCATGGACGGATTGCGCAGCCGTTCCGGTACCCACAATGAAAGCCCGGTGCAACCCCATTCCCCGTAATGCCAGGTGCTTCTGTATGGTGCGCAGAATGAAGCGGCTGGTGGATACACAGGCAAAAACGACGAGCCAATAGGTAAGTGTGACCCATTTGGCCTGATGCAGATTGTCCGATGACCATCCCAGTGAATCGATAAAAAGCAGGAAAAACAGTATCAGGGTTCCGATGATAGTGATCTTGGCCACGCGGATCATTTCATCGAAACGGGAGATCAGGTAGAGCTGGCGGTAGAGTCCGAATATCCCGAAGATCGCAATCCAGAAAACGGAAATTACCGCACCGGGTATAAAAAGGCTGTATGGACCTATGCTGGCCGGGATGTTTCCCAGACCCAGCTCGAACCGGAGATAGTAAAAAACATACCAAGCCAGGATCAGGAAAATGTAATCGCTGATGATGGTACTTATTATTTCCCGGGCCTTTTCCAAATCAAATACCAGTTGACCGTAAAAACGAGTTGTCTGTCCTTATGTGATGCCGTTCTTGGCTGACTTATCCGTAGCTGCCTGTAGCGGGAACTACCCGAAAAAAACGGGAACTGCCTGAAAAATCGGAATCGGTTACGGGTTGGGTTCGCGACTTGTTATATTTGAGCTGCTTTTGCAGCATCCTTATTCCCGTAACCGTATAATATAACGTGTTCCAGCTCATAAAAGAAACGTCGAAAGGAAAAGCCCGCCTGGGGGAATTGCACACCTCGCACGGCACCATTCCCACCCCGGTTTTCATGCCGGTGGGTACCGCGGGCTCCGTCAAAGCGGTCGATACACACACGCTTACCGAAAAAATAAGGGCTCCGATCATCCTCGGTAATACCTATCACCTTTACCTGCGCCCCGGCACCGCCATACTGGAACAGGGCGGCGGACTCCACCGGTTCATGAACTGGCCCGGAGCCCTGCTCACCGACTCCGGAGGCTACCAGGTGTTTTCACTTTCCGAGATCAGGAAGCTGGAAACCGATGGTGTGGTGTTCAAAAGTCATCTTGACGGTTCGCAACACAAGTTCACCCCTTCCCGGGTGATTCACACACAGAGGATTTTTGGTTCCGACATCATGATGGTGCTCGACGAATGCCCGCCATTTCCAGCCTCGGAATCCTATGTGAAAAAATCCCTCGAGCTAACCCATCGCTGGGCTGCCGATAGTATCAATGCCTTCCGGAACAGCACAGACAGGTATGGGCACCGACAGTTCCTGTTCGGCATTTGCCAGGGTGGAGTCTACTCCGATCTTCGTCGCCAATCCATCAATGTGCTTTCACAGATGGAATTTGACGGTATGGCCATCGGCGGATTGAGTGTGGGGGAGCCGTCTGAAAGTATGTATGAAATTACGGACCTGAGCACCGATCTGTTACCTCGCGACAAGCCTCGCTATCTGATGGGGGTCGGTACTCCGGCCGACCTGCTGGAATCGGTTGCCCGAGGGGTGGATATGTTCGACTGTGTCATGCCTACGCGCAATGCACGAAACGGCATGCTGTTTACACGGAACGGCATCATCAACATCAAAAACGCCAAATGGAAAACACATTTCGCTCCGGCTGATGAGGGTTTTCACACCGATCTGTGCCTCCATCACACCATGGCCTACGTTCATCATCTGTTCCGGGCCGGTGAAATTCTCGGCTTGCAGTTAGCCACCGCGCACAACCTGACATTCTACCTCTGGCTGATGAAGGAGATGAGGCGTCATATCGAAGAGGACAGCTTCGGAGACTGGTACCCGGTGATGGTCCGGCAGGTCAGCCGCCGCCTGTAACCGGTGTCACGAACAGCCGCCTGCGGGCGATGCCTGTAGGCACCACCTGCAGCCGCTTGCTGTTGCCGTATCCAGCTGTTACTCCCTGTCGATACCTTGCAGTGTAGGATGACGGTAGATCAACGTTTTTACCAGCACATCCATATCCATCCATATGGAGTAGTTCTGAAGGTAGTACAGTTCGTGCATATGCTTCTCGTCATCATGATGGAGACGTTTTTCGGAGAGCTGGCGAAAACCGGTCAGCCCCGGTTTTACATTGGCAAAACGCGGTTTGCGTCCGGGTATGATGGGACTGCCGACCAGACTGAACCGGCCCAGCACAACCTGCCATACCAGCAGGTACCTGTTTTTCCAGCGGTGGCGGACGTAGGGAAGGAACAGTGGTATCCGGTAACTTAGTGAATCTGATACCCAGACCGTGCACCATTCTCGACTTTTCCGGTTCCAGAGGACCGGAACGGCCATCGCCGGAGTGAGCAGTAAAAGCAGCAACAGGGAAACCCCAAGATCCAGCAGCCGTTTCAGGAACAGGTTCCATCGTGAAAAATAGGGCAAATTTACATCCATGACCGGAATATCATCCAGATACTCGACGTTGGTTTTTCCCACGATATAATCCAGTGAATCCGGTACGATCCGCGGATAGACCACTGTATCCCTCAGCTCCGAGATAGTCCTGAGGATCTGGTCGTGATCCACGGCCGGCAGTATAAAAATGATTTCATTGGCTTCATGATAGCGCACCAGCTGCAGAATGGATCGCCGATCCCCGATCACCGGTACATTCTCGATTTCATCCACATCGTATTCCGGATCCTGTGCCACCAGGCCCACCAGATCATACCGCCAGTCGGCACGCGACCTGAGCTTGCGGATGAGTTGTGCGGTTTTGTCGTTCAGGCCGACAAGTATCACCTTCCGCTCCAGAAAGCTGCCGGGAATGTTCGGCGCGTTGCGGGAGCGGTTGATCTGCACCAGTCGTATCAGACTGAGAATAAGCACCCCGGCAATGGAGCTGAGCAGGAGGATCAATCGCGAAAAAGCGAAATCCCTGAGAAAAAAAGTAATAACAACCACACCGGCGAAAGCGATGATAGTGCTCTTGATTGTAGCCGGGATGGAAAAGCGATTCTTTCCGTACAGGTCATAGTACACGGCCGCACCCATGAAAATGACACTGAGCAACAGATTTACAAACAGATACTGCACATGATAGAGATCCACAATACTGACCGGAGGGATGTCGTAGCGCCAGATAAAAAAGATGATGACCAGGATATTCAGGACGAGCAGGTCCGTGATCGGCTGGGTCAGCTTCCGTATAAGGGTGTTCAGATAGGAAAAGATGCCTTTCAGGATGATTCCGGAGAGGATGAATATCCGGAAGAACAGGGTGTAACCAAAGCTGTAGTGTTTCCGGAAAAAGAGGTACATCGCCTTGTTAAAGGTGACCACGTAATCGAGATTCTCCTTTTTGGTGCTTTCCCCCTTATAGTGTATGATGCTCGTAGCCGGTACATAATCGATTTCCCAGCCTTGTTGTCGTATGCGATAGCACAGGTCGATATCCTCGCCGTACATAAAGAACTGCTCGTCGAAACCGCCGGTTTCTTTCAGTAGGGAGGTCCGGAAGAACATGAAGGCACCGGAGAGGACAGGCACCCGGCCCGCCTTGTTCTCATCCTCCCCGCCCATATAGTACGCCGAAAATCGTCTGCTTCCCGGGAAGAGCTTTGTCAGTCCCAGGATTTTCCAGAGGGCGGTCATGGGTGTAGGCACCGTCCGCCGTGATTCCGGGGCGAAGGTGCCATCGGGATTGAGCATCTTGCAACCGGCGGCACCGGTCTCTGGATGCTCTTCCATATGACCATGCATGACACGGAGTGTATCCTGTCGTACAATGGTATCGGGATTGATGAGCAGGGTGTAAGTTCCCCTGGCTTGCCGGATGGCCTGGTTATTGGCCCTTCCGAATCCCGTGTTCTCTTTGTTCCCGATGTAGATAACTTCGGGGTACCTCCGCCTCAGGTAACTGAGGGAACCATCCGATGAAGCGTTGTCAACCAGGAAAATCTCGAGATTCAGTCCATCCCTTGCCTTTTCAAGAGATTCAAGGAGATTGGCGGCAAATTCCTTGACATTGTAATTGACGATAATAACGCTGATGTCAATGTTGCCGGTTTGGGTTTGACCTTCAGCTGATTGTATATCTTCCTTGTCTGGATTCATGTAAAGTCCTGCATATGCGGTTCCTTTGCGTAGATTTCCTGCGTGATCAAGGCATGATGGCAGACGGCTTCCCGTTCACCGGGTGCCGGTGACCGGGTCGATGGAAAATACACAAGGCCCCGAAAAAAAAGTAGTCTGCAGACGAAGGGCAAAATGGAGATGGGAGAGCGGAACAAACAGGGTGGACTGGAAAAGTAGAGAAAACAGGAAGAACCGGGTGAGCAGGGGTAGGGAACGGACCCGGTCATTGGTAACGTCCCTTTGCAAACAGACAGCGGCCCGCTGCCGTTGATGGTCACGACAGGGGCCGCTGCAAGGGGGTAAAAAAGATGATGAGGCGACGACCTACTCTCCCGCTTTGGGCAGTACCATCGGCGCGCAGGAGCTTAACGGCCGTGTTCGGGATGGGAACGGGTGTGGCCTCCTGGCTATGATCACCTCATCAAGATCGGTA
>JAWOCT010000132.1:0-27071 GCA_046483675.1 Cyclonatronaceae bacterium | reverse complement strand
CCGGCATCAGCAACGGAATGGTCCCTACTTTCCAAATCGCATACCCGTACCGGATACCAGGATGGGGAAATCCCATCGGCAGGTCATCATCCCGCATTCGCTCCAGTGTTTCTCTCTTGAGGATGCGGTGGCCGGTGAGCGCCCGGAGAAAGGCCAGATGCTCTTCGGAAGTGGCCACCACGCCGCCGCCGGCATAGTCGATCTGGAAGAAACCCTCCATGGTGGTCGGATCCACCCCGTCCAAAAAATAGCGGGCTGTAGGATGCCCGGATGGCATGGCCGGTTCGGAGTACCCCTGCATGAAGGCATGTTTCATCTCCAGCGGATCGAAGATAAATCTGTGCAGTGCACGATGAAACGGTTCCCCCGTGACCTTCTCGACAATGAGGCCCAACAGGTAGTAGTTGGTGTCGGTGTAGTTGTGGCGGACTCCGGGCCTGGTTTTGGGACGAAGCTTGTCCTTGCCCCACATAACCGCCTCCCTCGGTGTCATCGGTCTTGGTTCACGCATGAATTCTTTCACAAGCAGCCAGAACACATCGGCCAGTCCGGATGACTGCTGCAGTAGATGCCGGATAGTGATCTCCCCGGAATAATCCTTCCCTCGGCAGACATGCAGATGGTGCATCAATTCATCGTCCAGATAACGGACAATAGGATCATCAAACGACAATTTCCCCTTTTCATGCAAAATTCCAACCACTGTAGCGGTATACAGCTTGCCGACACTTGCCATGTAATGGGGTTGATCGGGATGGGCCTCACGTCCGTCGATGCGGCCCGCGGCCAGGTTCAGTTTCAGCCCGCACTTATCCGACTGAACCAGGAGATAAGCGTTGTTGATTTTCTTGTCCTTGCGGACGGCCTTTCGGAATTGCGATTTGATGTGCGTTGAAAGGGTTTGCTTGTCCATTTGAATGGTATTAATTCATTTCGCGATGCCGGTCCTGATATCGTTGAAGTCACGATCCGAGCTTATGTAAATGTAGCTATTTCCCGTATAATGATTCCAGGCTGTCACCTACTTTGGCATACCGGTATCGCTGGATTGCATACACAGCGAATAAAAATGCAATGAGTATAACCATGTAGGCCAAAACACCCTCCAGTATCAGCATGAAAGAGAGCAGAGCGATTAACAGGAGCACATACCAATTCAGCAGCCCGGTTATGTACACGTGCCTTTTATCGTTGGAAACGTGGATAAGACCCCGCATGACGGGTGCATACCGGAGCCAGTAGAGGCCATAGGCCTTTTCTCTGAAGGCAATCTCGCGCATAGAAATGGCCCGGAAAATCAAGGGAAACGACAGGGTTGATGCATGCCATCGCTCGAGCTCATCGGCAAACCCCGGCTTGAACGTCCTGATAAGCACTTTCCGGCGGTACACCGGTATGCCAATGCGAAAATAGCCGCTCATCCAGGCACCGGAGGCGGCAATTTCTGCTACAATGAGGACAATAAGTACAGTAAATATAACCGTGTTCACAATGATGAGCTTTTACTCTCAGCCAAGGTTTGGCGCAGGTATGTCGCTGCTGCACTATAGTATACGAATACCCGGAACATAATTATTTCTGACTAGCCGGTTTTGATAATTGCAGTCGATTCGAAAAAAAACTGGACCGCGACAAGGGCAGGATATTACCCGGATAAACTGTCCGGCCCAAAGATGCTGATCACAGTCCGAATTATTTGATCAGCAACATCTTGCGCTGGCGGATAATCCCGCCTTCTGTCTCCAGCCGGTACAGATACACCCCGGATGCCAGCCCGGATCCATCAAATGACACCGTATGCACACCCGCCGGCAGCTTGCCATCCACCAGAACCGCGACGCGCCGGCCGAGGATATCGTATACTGAGAGCCGGGCACGCTGATTGTCTCCGGTCAATTCGAAGCGGATGGTTGTGGAAGGATTGAAAGGGTTTGGGTAGTTCTGATGCAGCCGGACCTTTTCCGGCAGATCGGCCATTTCATCTGCATGTGTTCCGGTTTCAGCCGGATTGCAGGTCCACCGGACGGCATCGGTCCGCAACATGCCGTCCATGCTGCCGGTACCGGGATAATCAACAACAATGGATATATCGCCGGACATATCCACCTGGAATATCCCGACAGGCGTCCAGCTTCCACTATTTTCGTTTTGATCGATAATGGCTTCACCCAGCAATCTTTCCTCCCGGAACACCCGGTAACGCGCCTCCGTTACGGCATTTTCGGTTTCAGGCAACAGGATTTCCAGCTCGGACAAACCGGCACCGACATTGCGAACCGTGTAAGTAGCCCGGGCATCTGCAGAACTCGAGTAGCGGCTCGATGTTCCCCGTGCATACGTACTACTCTCATGCCAGGTTCCCGTCTCGGAGTAGGCATCCGATTCATTGTCGATGATCATCTGCTCCCGGTCAGTGCCCAGCTGTTCTATTTGCATGGCATCGGCCCGGAGTACACGTCCCGACTGATCGGTATCGGCCATGGAAACCGTGACCGTCAACTCGTCACCCGCCTCTGCATCAAATGATCCCAGCCACTTCCAGACCGATTGGTCCGAATTCTGGTCTACGATCCGCTCCAGGATCACCTCCTCATTGATCCGCACTTCGTACTTTGCCCGGACCGCACTGTTTTCAGCTCCGGGCACGATAAACGACAGGGCGTACCGCGTCGACTCGTCGATGGTAAAAAAATACCGGGCCCAGGCATCTTTATTGGCCTCGAAAATCCCGATCCACCGGCTGCTGGATCCATGCGCCTGGGTCACGCTGTAGTTCCATTCCCCCGCTTCTTCATAGCTGTCCGCATCTTCGTTGTCGACCAGCTGAAACGGTCCTTTGCCGTATGCCTCGACCGGAATCAGAAAAACCGGATTGCCGGGATCGGTCGTTTCAACGACCACAGTATCGCGAAGGATACCATAACCCGTTACATGAAATTGAAAATCCAGACTCTGATGGCTGCGGGCCGGAACACTCAGAGGAAGGTTGTCCCGGGCCGTCACATCACCGCCCCGGCTGTGGACGTTCGTGATTTCAGCGGTTTCATATCCACTGTTCTCAAAAAGGATGCTGAAATCCCCGTATCCTCCGTGTTGCAGGTACCCCAGGTCGAGAATTTCATCCGATCTTGTGAGGAACACGGGCGGGCGATACGCCGTAAGCCTGACCATATCGGCAACGAGTGTGGATGCGTCTCCGCCCCCATCCCTCCGGATCTCCACGGCAATATGGTCTCCGTCCTGGATTTCAAGGTCGTCAAGATAAATCCAGCGGTCCTGAACGATATTTTCCAAAATGCCGGAACCCACCTCGGCACTATTCAATAACACGGAAAAAGGTACTTCTTCAGGCAGTTCCGGTCCGGATGGAAACCGGATCTGCACATCATAATGAGCCGGCTCCGAAATGGTTGTTCCCCACCGGGCGGATGCGGCCTCATCCGACAATTCGGATACATGTGCCTGCGCTCCCCACACGGCATCGATTTCATGGTAGTCCGCCACCCGCCAGTCTCCCGTAATAGAAAACTCGCCGGTGCCATGATCGCCACCGCCATCATCGGCGTCGCCGTCGTGTTCATCGTCGATATAGACGATCCGCGGCAGCCAGTCACGGTGGTATTTGGCCAGATTACCCGAGGAATCGGTCGCGGCCACCGACCAGCTCACGGCATTGCGGTGCGTCAGGACTTCGTCCGATTCCCAGGTCAGGGGTCCCACTTCGGTCATCTCCACCCGCCGGTGGTTCTCGTAGACATCCTTGGCGGCCAGGAAAGGCCGGGACATGAACAGCGGTTCGTCACTCTGTACCCGGATACGATACCCGTTGTCCGCCGGAACCTCCTGCACGGCAAGCACGGGCGGTGTGGTGTCATCGGTCTGCAACCAGCCCTGCATCGCTTCAATGGCCGTATCGTAATAATATTCAATATGGGGATACTCTTCGGCCACCAATTCAATCACTTCGAATACCTGCTCCAGGTCCTCGATGAAGGTGTTTTCGGCTACATGCGACCAGATGCACGGAACCTGGTCGATGCCCTGATCGGCAGCCTCGAAGATCTCCCGGATGAGCGACTCCCGCGCGCCTCTGAAGTGGACCGAGCGTGTATTCCAGCCCCGGTCACCTCCCGGCAGCATGTAGTTGTCAGAGCGCGGCCGGAACGGCACCCAATCCGACGGGGCTTCGTTCCAAACGTAGATATTGTTCACCGGTTCCGGAGAGCTTGTGCGATTGGCGGGCCAGGCATTGTGCAGGCTGAAAGGGATCCAGTCATCCAGATCGGCTTGCCAGTCGTTGTCCATGAAATGCCATCCGCTGCGGAACGAAACCGGGAACATATCCTCCTCGATGAGCGCCTCGGCCACATTCCGGAAAAAATCATCCCGGGAGTCGACATAGTCATATGCCTGGTTCCAGTAATAGATGCCGTCGCCGGTCGCATCCGACCACACCCAGGTGTGGTAGTGATAGGTGAACTCGTCGCCGTACCGCTCCATGTTTTCCCTGTGGAACGTGTTCATCAGGTATAGCGACATGAGGCTGTTATGGGGCAGGTTGGTGTTGGTGGCGTACCGGTAGAGGGATCCACCCTGCATCCACCAGGTGAAACGGAAAGGCTCTCCGGAGGAATCCCGGAAACGGTCACGGAATTCCGGATCCATGATCCGGGCGGTCTGGCGGGTTGGTGACCGGAAGAGATCAAAGTTGGAATTGGCATAGTTGGCCGTTTTGGTGTAAATATGGATACCCGGAGTGGAGCTGTCGGACCCGAATACAAAACGGATGACACCGGGAGCCGTGTCGACACCGCCTTCTCTTGTCGGTTCACCGGGACCGGCCTGTACAAGTGTTGCTGACAGTACTATCAGCAGCATCATGAGCACTATGATGCCGGACTTGGGTTGTATGGCTGCAGTTGCGGGGCAACTGCGATATAATGACCGTTTCGTTGCCTTAAAATTCCGCCGTTTGGATGAAATCACAAGTTTATCCTTGTCAGATGTTGTTGTCTCCAAATACATATTATGAGGGGTAATATTATCTGCCGTATGGGGTTCTCGTGCTGTATTGATGATATAATGTAATAGTAACAAAAATAACGTAGAAATTCTTTGGATTGTGATTCCCTTTTGGATTCCATTGGACCGGTGACGAATCAATTTATTCAAAACCGGCAAGCACCAGTTTTCCGGTATTGAGGTTTTGCTCCATCCTCTTGTGCGCTTTTTCGGCTTCGGTCCAGTCAAATACCGAATCGATCACCGGTTTCAAACGCTCTTTCAGAAACAGATCGTTGGTCTGTTCATAAAAATCCCGGGTCAACGCGATCTTGTAATCCGTCGATCTGCTTCGGAGCGTGGATCCGCGCACGGTCAGCCGCATGCGCAGGATATCACGCAGTGCCACATGCTCTATCCTGCTTCCACCCATGAAGGCAAGCAGCACAAGCCGACCGTCCATACCCAGGAGGTCGATGTTGCGCTTCCAGTACGGCGCCCCGACGACATCGATGATCAGATCTGTCTTTTTTTCACCCCAGGATCCGGCAATCACCTTCGCAAAATCCTCCTGGTTATAATTGACAGCCATATCAGCGCCCAGCTTACTACAAAATTCCTCCTTTTCACGAGAACCCACCGTCACCGCCACCTTCGTTCCGAAATGGACCTTGCCAAGCTGGATGGCCGCCGTGCCGACTCCGCTGGCCCCGGCATGGATAAGCACCCGCTCACCTTCACCGATCCCGCCCAGCCAGGACAGTGCCTGCCAGGCCGTAAGAAAAGCTTCAGGAACGGCCGCGGCCTGCTCAAAGGAAAACGCATCCGGTACCGGCATCGCCATCTCCTCGTGGATGACACAGCGTTGTGCATAGCCGCCGCCGGGCAAAAGACCGAACACCCGGTCACCCGGTCGATACTGCGTCACCTTGCTGCCGACCTGCTCGACCACTCCGGCCATTTCAAGACCGAGCAGATTGGATGCCCCTTTAGGTGGGGGATACTTCCCGGCTTTCTGCCCAAGATCGGCCCGGTTGATGGCAGTGGCCTTCACACCGACCAGTAACTCCCGCTCCCCAGGCACCGGGTCCGGATATTCGCCTGGCATCATAACAGGGCGGTCTCCGCTATGGTCCACAATCAGTGCTTTCATAACAAGTTGGTAACCGTCTTCAGATGGAAAAAACAAGCAGCATGAAACGCGATGATTCAGCCTTAAACAATGATGTAAAAACAAATAAGTGTACTACCGCTTCCATAATGCCCTTTTGCAAGACGTACTGCTTTGCACGATGTACTGCTTTGCACGATGTACTGCTTTGCACGATGTACTGCTTTACATGATGCGCTGACTTAAATGATGTACTGCTTTACATGATGCGCTGACTTAAATGATGTACTGCTTGGGGCTGGGCCCGTATTGATTGGATTTGGGATCGCCCTCCTGGACCATGAACAACAGCAGGACGATGACACCCAGCAGCGGGAAAAAGGCAGCCAGCAGCCACCAGCCGCTTCGATCGGTGTCATGCAGTCGTCGCACCGAAACGGCAAGGGCGGGTAGGAGCACGGCCAGGGTGTATCCTGCCGGGAGCATGCCGGAAGCACCGGCTAACCCGTCCACGATCCAGAGAACAAGCAGAATCAACAAATGGAACAGCATGAACATCCAGAATTCCGTTCTCCGCGAGCGACCCCCGAAAACGGCATATTGCTTCAATACTTCCATATACCAATGCATGTGGCCTCCCGTTCAGTTGCCCTTTTGTGTCATCACGATGACAGGTGGATCAAATGCCGACCGACCCCGTATCCGCCTCCGATCCATCGCGTACATGTTCAAAATAACCCGTAGCTGCATCCATATCAATAAACTGCATCCCTTTTCAGAAACTGCATCCCTTTCTCGCAGCAACATCCCTATAATGTAATAAAGCCGTTTTAAAAACAAACAGGAAAATTTCCGGCCATCAAATCAGATCTTGAACGTATTGCGATAAACCTTTATTTTTATTATATGATTGAACTGCACAGACTCCATAACGACCTCAAAGCCGACGAAATCGAGGACCAACTCAAGGAGATGGTTGTCGCTCATCGTGTACATCGCTATTCCGAAGAAAACCCGCCATCGGGTGATATCTCCCTGCCCTGCCTGCGTGAAGGTGAAAAGATCATAAGCGGACAGGAGGATACGGATCGTTTCCTTGAGGAACTGGCAAAATTCATGAAAGTACAGCATACCATCAGCTCCGACGCCTGCTATATCGATCCGGAAACCGGAGAGACCTGCTAATGCTTGCACTTTCCGGAAAACGCCCTTCCTCAGAAATGCCAGCCGCAAAGATTCCAGTAGTACAAACTGGCCAGGTAGACCAGGGAGAGGAGCACAAAGAGCATCGATGTTACGCTGCCGGCGAAGCCATAGCGTGACCGGACAAGCACGATGACCAGCGCCACGGTCAGGGCCAGACCTGCCCAGGGAAGCAGATTGGCGACGTAAAACACATCGGGCACCCCATAAGCAAAACCGGAAAACAACTCATAAAGCGGGATGGAAAGTCCGCCGAACAACAGCAGCAGCATCTGGAGCACATAGATCCCGGCTAACGCCAGGATCAACATCGGGACAGCACCCAGGCGGGCGTCCTGTCGGCGCAATACACGAACCGGCAGCCGGATCATGAAAAACAGCACAATACCTGTGAACAAAACCAGTGTTGCGACCAGGAAGATAATCTGTAAGGATGCCTGCTCCCAATAACGGATGCGCTCCAGCGCCGTCCGGCCGGAAGTGAATACATGTGTAATCCGCCCTCCATCTTCATGGAAAGCCAGATGATAGTCATCGTCAAGGGAAGCAAACAGCAGTGAATCAACCCGTACAAGCCGTCTTGTCGCACCGGTATGATCCGGCATGCCCAGATATCCATCGTCCGTAACCCACAGAGCCATCTCCCCAACCATACCCATCAGAACACCTGCTTTGGCCATGGAGTCACGACTGTAACGGGTATCCCGGAAGTATCCGGCAAAATCATGCACCGGGCGCCCGTCATCGTATGGCTCGGTCGACGCCGATGCGGCCGGTTCGGACGTTTTGACCTGCAGGCCATCGACATCCACCGAATCCGTCGAATCATCAAGAGGCACACGCGTCTCCGTTGTTTCTTCTGCCGGCGGCTCCTTTTCGGGCAGAAAGACTTCGAACAACATGTCGGTCACATCGGATACGAAGCTTGTGTTCATCGTGTTGGTGAAAATGAACATTGCCGAGTTGTAATCCGGAAATACCATCAAGCGGGCCATGAGCCCCGGATATCCACCGTCATGGGCCACAACCCGGTGTCCGTTCCACTCCATAACCATCCATAAAAAGCCCACCCCATCCCGGAATTTGGGATGATGGGAATACCGGACCTGGCTTGCCTGCAGAAACCGATCCAATACAACCTGCTTTTCATCCGGCAACTGACCGCTGGTCGTGACAAATTCCATGAAGCGGGTCATGTCGGCCACGGTAGTGAGCATCTGTCCGGCCGGAACATCTTTGAGGTAATCGAACGGCACTTCCGTCATTTTCTCGCCCATCGGGAAATACCCCTTGACCACATTCTCGAGGAGCTCTTCGCCAGGGTCGAAGGTGGTGCCGTTCATCTCAAGCGGACCGAAAACACGGTCCGTAACTACCGAATTGAATCCGGCGCCTGCCGCCAGTTCCACCAGATGTCCGGCAAGCATCACCCCGTAATTCGAGTACGACACAAATTCACCTGGTGGTGCGATCCGGCGTGGCAGCAGCGATCGGACGCTCTCTTCAAGTGGCGGAAGTTCCTCGCGGGTCCGCACACTCTTGCCTATGTAAAAGTCATCGAAGCCGGGCGTGTGCGTGAGCAGATGCCGCAACGTGACCGGCCGCTCGTATGTTTGCGGGATCAGTGGCTGTTCGAAATAACCGTTCACATCGGCATCAAGGTCCAGCTGCCCTTCATCCACCAGCGAAAGCGCCGCAAGTCCGGTAAACGGTTTGGCGATGGAGCCTATGCGCATAAGGGAGGTTTCCGGGTGGATGGGCACCCCCTCCTCCAGCGACCCGTACCCGTGATTCAACCGGTACTGGAGTTCGCCGTCCTGAACCCATAAAACGACGGCACCCGGCGTATTGTGCTGTGCAGCCAGCCGGGCAATCCCGACATCCAGAAGGTCACGTGACCATTCCGCTTCCTGTTCTGAGGACACACGGTCCTTCGCCATGGAAACCGGCGGACCGTCCATCCACAACAGACCCAGTATCAGAATACCCAGCAAACCATATTTTTCCATAGTCCCCCGCCAATTGTCTACCCTTTTTGTTCAATACTTTACCCTGTTGCCATTTTTATTTTCATTCTTTTGCCCTCATCTTGTCATCACAGTACAATCACACCTGCTCCGGGTTGCGTGAAACAACGCCAAAAAAGTCACACACACCTACTTTTTTCGCGTGAGAAACCCGACCACGGCCACAAACAGCGTGGCCCCGATGATAGACCATAGTACCGGAAACTTCACATTTCCTGCATGTATCATGAACATATCGGGCAGATTGAAAATGTTCGCGAGTCCCATGCCGATCATGGCCCCGATGAACCCGATAACGATCGAAAGCAGGCATCCACCGCGACTGTACCCCGATATGGCCTGGCCGATGGATCCGCAAACACCAGCAATGATCAACAGGATGACAAATTCCCAAAAAATCATGACAAAACGGTTATATTTATAACTTCAGTTACCCTAAAATACAACATCTCGGGGTAAATCCACGATGCACATGAAACGCTCCCCGCAATGCCAAGTCCCTGTCGAAGCACTGTCGTGCGGCTGATCCCGTTCCTCATCACAGTGCTCGCCCTCGTCTGCTGTTCTCCGGATCCACCCCGTCCGGATCCCGCGCTCAATGCCGCGATCGATCCTGCGCTCGATCCCGCCCTGCATGCCGGTGCTGAAAGCCCCGATTCCATACCGTTCAACCTGGAAAAGGCCGAACGTCTCTACCAGTTTGCCTACGCGTGCATCGACATGGAGTATCCCCACAAGCCCGGCCACGTATGGAGCGACGAAACCCGGTTGATGAGCCCGCAGGAGCGCCATCCCGCTTTTTACGGATGTTTCGACTGGCACTCGGCCGTGCACGGACACTGGACGCTGGTCACCATCCTGAGCCGCTTTCCCGACTTCGAACACCGTGGCAAGATGCTCGATAAAATCACAGCCAACATCACCCGGGAGAATATCCAACAGGAAATGGAACTGTTTAGGGAGGATGACAACCGAACTTTCCAGCGCACTTATGGATGGGCATGGCTGCTCAAGCTCGACCAGGCGCTGCGTGAATGGGACGACC
This sequence comes from Cyclonatronaceae bacterium, assembly GCA_046483675.1. Taxonomy (GTDB): domain Bacteria; phylum Bacteroidota; class Rhodothermia; order Balneolales; family Natronogracilivirgulaceae; genus SKNL01. The sequence continues at coordinate 16,684 of JAWOCT010000132.1, read as the reverse complement.
CTGTGGCCCGTGAACTCCACGGTTACCTCGAACCGCTGTCGGAGCTGCTTGCGGAACGCTTCATCGAATTCCTGGACGTGCTGAACTACCCGATCCGTGTCGGCGAGCACTCAAACACGGCCTTCGGGATGTCCTTTGCCTACGACTATGCGGATAGCTACCACCCCGGACTTGCCCGCAAGATCGAAGAAAAATCCAGGGAGTATTTCCTGGAAGACCGCAACTGCCCGATTGATTGGGAACCCGGTGGCTTCGATTTCCTCTCCCCCTGCTTGCAACAGGCCTCCCTCATGACCAAAGTATTACCAACCAACGAGTTACGGTCATGGGTGGATGTGTTCCTTCCAGGATTGCTGGCACTACCTGAAAAGGTGCTCACCCCGGCCGTCGTGCCCGATGCCAGTGACGGCAAACTGGCCCATCTGGACGGACTCAACTTCAGCCGTGCCTGGTGCCTGTTCGAAATAGGCGACGCCCTTATGAGTCCGCAGCTGAGTCAAACCGGAATGGACCATTTCAATCACAGCTACGAGCTTCTGGATGCCGATGAGTATGCCGGATCGCATTGGCTGGCATCTTTTGCCACCTATGCCCTGATCAAAAGCGGTGAATGAAAACGGTCTCTTCTTTTTCTTTCAAAAAACTATTATCCTTTTTTCGGCGTTTTAAGCCACAGTAACAACTTTTCAGTAATTCAGTAAGTGAGACTGCACGAACGCGGATGGATCAACTCAAACAGAAAAAACCAATTCAATTATGGGACGAGAAATTGAACTGTTTAAAAGCAAAGAACGTAAAGACCGCCAGGAAACAGCCGATTTCCTGCACCATTTGGCGGACAAGGTGGCTTCGGGAAACCTGGTCCTGAAACAGGGACAGAATGAGGTCAACATCGCCATCCCGGAAAATGTACAACTCGAAGTAGAAGTGGAAGATGAGCACAAGCAGAAACGGGGTATCCGGCACAAACTGGAAATCGAGCTGAAATGGTATGACAATGATGATGGCGGCCCGCTCGAGCTGGAATAAATATGTACCCGGCACCTTTTTTGTGCCGGGTATATTTTTTCAACTTGCCCTGGATGAAAGGCAGGGATCACACTACGTTCGTAAAATGATTCCCGGGTAGCAGGCCTACTCAACATGCTATGACGCCTGCAAAGCCTTTAAAACGGCATGAACATGGCTGTTCATCCGGAAATTGTCTTCATGACGCATCTGGATGACGCTGTCGCTGCCAATGAGGTAGGTGACGCGGCGGGTCATTGTACCGAACAGCGTGAGCACCCCGTATGCTTTATGTACTTCACCGGTGGGGTCGGAAAGCAGCGGATAAGGCAGCTGGTGCTTTCCAATAAATGCGCCATGTTCGCCCTCGGTATCCTTGCTGATACCTGCAACCACAACCCCATGGTCCAAAAGAGCTCCATAGTTGTCACGAAATGAACAGGCCTGTTGCGTGCACCCGGGTGAATCATCTTTGGGATAGAAAAAAAGCACGAGCGGACCATCGGCAAGCAGGTCATCCCGTTTCATTACTTTGCCATCCTGGTCGGTCAGTGTGAAATCAGGGGCTATATCTCCGTTTTTGAGGGGCATTTTACACTGTCATTGGTTTTATTGTTATTATTCAGGATCCGCATAGTACTCCAGACCGATGATTCAAAGTCGGAATACCGATGATGCAAAGTCGGAATACCGGTGATCCTGAGTCGGTAGCCGGATTCTGCATCCGACATCACAAACCAGTAATGACCGAATTCCGTTTCTTGCCGCCGGCCGGAAAAGCCGACCCGGCCCTGTCAACCTGCCCTACAAAATAAATGCCCATGTCCGCATCGCTTCCTCTTCTCCTTCTTTTCACAGTTGCCCTGGTTGGTGCTTCCGTTTTTTCTGCCAGCGGACAGCAAACACCCGCCAACATGTCCGACGCCTTCCCTTCCGTTACAACCTCCCTGCCCGACTCGGCAAACGAACCCACATCCGCCAAGAATGAATTCGATCTGCTTATCCTCAATGGTCGGATAATTGACGGTACCGGGAATCCATGGTACTACTCCGACCTGGGGATCCATGGAAACCGGATCACCGCCATGGGAAAACTTGCGGGTGCAAAAGCCCGGAAAGTCATCGATGCAGACGGTCACTATGTTGCTCCGGGTTTCATCGATCCGCACACCCACGCCGCTGATGGACTGGAAACAAAGGAGTTGAGTCATGCCTGCCCGATGCTGGCCCAGGGGATTACGATGATCGTGGCCAATCCGGACGGGGGCGGTCCCGTGGATATGGAACGGCAACGCGAGAGCTTGCTCAAAGACGGACTCGGAGTGCATGTGGCCCAGTTTGTCCCGCATGGATCCATACGGCGGGAAGTCATGGGCACCGAGAACCGCCATGCCACGGCAGATGAAATGGAGCAGATGAAGCAACGGGTGCGAAAGGCGATGGAACAGGGCGCTTTCGGACTTTCAAGCGGAATTTTCTATGTGCCGGGAAGCTTCGCGCCCACCCTGGAGTTGATCGAACTCAATCACATTGTGGCAGAATTCGATGGCGTACACCAGAGCCATATCAGGGATGAATCCGATTACACGATCGGCCTGGTAGCTGCCGTCGATGAAATCATTGAAATTACACGGGAAACAGGCGCAACAGGTATCATAACCCACATTAAGGCACTGGGCACGCCGGTTTGGGGTGCGTCAGCCGAGATCATCAGCAACATAAAAGAGGCCCGGCAGGACGGTTTGCAGATATTTACCGATCAGTACCCGTATTCCGCCTCGGCAACCACCATGAGAGCCTCGCTCGTGCCGGCCTGGGCCAGGGAAGGCGGTACCGATGCCCTGCGCAAACGGCTTGCCGACGAAACAATCCAGGATCAGATCATGGCAGGTATTACAGGGAATCTTGCGCGCCGCGGAGGCGCCGAGCGGTTGCAATATCGCCGGTTCGAGGCCGACCCGTCCGTTGAAGGACGGAATCTGGCCGATATCGCCTCTGAACGCGGCCTCACACCCGAAGAACTTGTCCTCTCACAGATCCGGCTGGGAAATCCGGGCCTGGTTTCCTTCAACATGCACGATGACGACATCCGGACTTTCATGAAACAACCATGGAACATGACCTGCTCCGACGGTGGCTACGTGCCCTTTGGAAGCGGCGTGCCCCATCCACGCAACTATGGGTCCTTCCCGCGAAAGATCAGGAAATACGTGTTCGGGGAGGAGCTGATGTCACTGGAGGATGCGGTCCGTAGCATGACATCACTTACAGCCGGTGTATTCGGGCTGCACGATCGCGGCCTGCTGAGGCCGGGCATGGTTGCCGATGTGGTTGTATTTGATCCGGAACGTGTCACCGACCGGGCTACTTATCATGAACCCCACCAGTATTCCGAGGGCATGGTCTGGGTCATTGTTAACGGCGGTATTGCTATTGGTAACGGTGAATTCACCTCCGGCATGCATGGTGAAATTGTTACAAAGCCCCGGCATGGCACCAGATAGACCCTTATAAGCGCTGAAATATACTTTTTATTACCTGGCATCCTGATCAGAGCATAAGATAGCGCTGGATGAACTTCCAGATAAGCCAGATGACAATGATTACCAGCAGTATGTCGAATATCTCCCGCAGCATGATTACCTCCGGTGGATGTTGGCGGCTTCAGAATGTGATCACCCTGAGTCAAGTCTACGCATTCCAGACGATTTTTCCATGGATTTCCGAGACGGGGTGGTCCGGTTAGCGGAAAAGTGGTATCATCGCCCTGGAAAGGTAACATGCTTCGGGCTCTGACAGATGCCTTTTTCACGATTGAACGCGATAGGCAATCGCATGCCTGAATCCGTCGATTTGCAGGTGGATCCCTGATTCCCTCAGGGTTGTCCCCTTGTCTTTATACATCAAAAACAGGTGCCTGATGAAACATTTCGGTCTGCTTCCACGGCTCATAACAGGAATCATTGCGGGTATTTTTATCGGACTTTTTCTGCCTGGGTGGTTCGGTCGCATCCTGTACACCTTCAGCCATTTTTTCGGCGAGTTTCTGAACTTTGCAGTACCCTTGATCATTGTCGGATTCATCGCCGCCGGCATAGCCGAACTGGGGGCCAGGGCCGGCAAATTGCTGGCCGGCACGGCCGGACTCGCCTACGCATCCACATTGATTGCCGGAATTGCCGCTTTTTTCATATCAGTCACGGTCATCCCGCTGCTCATCTCTCAGGGTGATGCCGGGGACCCGGATGCCGTTGGACTCACACCCTATATCGAGATCAGTTTTCCTCCCATCATGGGGGTCATGACCGCTTTGGTGACCGCCTTCCTGTTCGGCCTGGGTATCAACTCCGTGAAAGAGAAAAAGACGCGTTCGATCATGTTCGAGTTTATGGAGGAATTCCGGGTCATCATCGTCCTGGTGATCAACCATGTGATCATACCCCTGCTCCCCCTCCATATCGCCGGGATATTCGCCAACATGGCCGCTACCGGCGAGGCATTCCAGACCTTGTCGGTATTTGCTCAGGTTTTCGTCCTGATCATCCTCATGCATCTTGGGTACCTGATCCTTCAGTTTTCGATTGCAGGTTTCCGTACCGGCAAAAATCCATTCAGAGCCCTCAAAAACATGACTCCGGCTTACACCACCGCCCTCGGGACCATGTCCAGCGCCGCCACCATCCCGGTCACGCTGCAGAGCGTGAAAACAAACGGCGTCAGGGAACGCATTGCGGAGTTCGTGGTGCCGCTTTCGGCCACGATTCACCTTGCCGGCAGTACCATCACACTGGTCTCCTGTTCAGTGGCTGTCATTGTGCTGGCCGGCAGCACTCCTGATTTTGTCAATTTCCTGCCTTTTATCATCCTGCTCGGCATCACCATGATCGCCGCACCTGGCGTGCCGGGCGGTGCGGTGATGGCCGCTATCGGACTCATGTCCTCCATCCTCGGCTTCACTGAAGCACAGCTTGGACTCATGCTTGCGCTCTATATGGCCCAGGACGGGTTCGGCACAGCCTGCAATGTCACCGGCGACGGTGCCATATCCCTTATGGTCGATTCATGGGTGGATGCGTCTCCCGCTCCTTATTCTGGCACCGGCAATCCCGCGTAAAGCCTTCCTTTCTGATCAGCGTTATCTTGCCTTGGGCTCGTCAGGCGTATATTGTCACGAATCCGGCTAGCCAGCCTGCCTTCGACAGCTCAAAGTCTGGCTGTTATTCATTCGGAAGTACCGGAGTCGAGGTCCTCAGAACAGAATACCGATCATCGCCGTAATGGTGCCATTCCTTAGTTCATCACTTGTGGCATCATCATTGCTGATATCCTGCACGCTCAGTTCGTACCGGATATCAAAAGTGAAACGGGTATGACGACCGTATTCAAAACCCGCCCCTACGATAACACTGAAATCATTGTTGCGAAACTGATTCTGAACACTGCGGGTAAACTGCTCGCTGAATTCGGATTCCAGGAAATTACCGCTGAGATTACCAGTGAGACGCGCATCGGTGTTATACGCCATCGATGCCCCGGCAAGGACATGATAAGTATACCCCGGCGGGGAATAGCCCGGCGGTTCGGGAGGGGGATTATAGGTTCCCAGTCTGAACAGGAGCGGTAAATTGATATATTTCATCATCAGATTCCCATCGAACCTCATATCCTGGCCCTGGAAATCAACATCCTGCCTGATACGCCCTCCCTTTGTGGTGTAAAGAAGCTCCGGCTGTATGGAAAATGCGGGAGTAATGTAGTAACGGAAATACGCACCACCCGAAAAACGCGACGCCAGTTTCGGACTCAGGGTAATACTAACATCATCAGCAGCCGTTGTAACGAAGTTGCCATGCATATATGAAAAACTACTGCCCAACTGGAGCCCAAACTGAAGACCCTGTCCATGAGATGGCAGGAAAGTCAGCATCATCGGTAAAAGAAACAGAATAAAACGAACAAATCGGGCGGTTGTATAACACATATTATCCCTTGAATAAGCACTTTTTGGTTAAATAGGAAAATAATCCTTTTCAAACTTAAAAAAACCTACAGTTTTATGCCGCGTAATGTTGCAAGTACCCTTGTTATTCAGTTATAAACCCTCAATTTTCATCTATAGTTTGCAGTTTTTTTTCTCAATTCATAATAAAACAGGTTGCACTCATCTTCGTCCTCATGAAACGCCAACGTGACCTGACCCTCTTCCTTGCCGGAGACGTTATGACCGGACGCGGCATCGACCAGTGTCTGCCCCGGTCGACAGACCCCTTACTTTTCGAACCATATGTCAAAAATGCCGGTGATTATGTGATCCTCGCCGAACGGCAATCCGGAGCCATTTCCCGTCCCCTGACATTCACCCGGCTCTGGGGGGATGCCCTGGAGGAACTGAACCAGCGACGCCCTGATGTCCGCATCATCAACCTGGAAACCGCCGCCACCACCGCGAATGAACCCTGGCCCGAAAAGGGCATCCACTACCGCATGCATCCCGACAACGCCGCCCTGCTGGCCACCGCCGGCGTTGACATCTGCGTACTGGCCAACAACCATACCATGGACTGGGGACGGGACGGACTCACCGAAACCATTCAGGCTGTCCGCAACCAAAACGTCACCGTCGCCGGGGCCGGGCCAGATGCGGCTTCGGCTGCCACTCCCGCCCGCATCGATACCGGCTCCGGGCGCCTGCTCGTATTTGCCTACACCTGTCCCTGTGCCGGCACACCATTGTCATGGACACCGGGCGCATCCACCCCCGGCGTCAACCTGCTCAATGCACCGGATCAAGCAGGCATCGCCCGGGTCATACGGGAAGTGCGCGCAATACGCTGCCCGGACGATCGCGTGATCGTTTCTATCCATTGGGGCGGCAACTGGGGATATGACATCCCCGTCATCCAGCAAACCTTCGCCCGCCGCCTCATCGACGCCGGCGCCGCTGATATCATCTACGGCCATTCATCCCACCATCCGAAAAGCATGGAGATCTACCGGGACCGCCTGATCCTGTATGGTTGCGGGGATCTGATCAACGATTACGAAGGCATCGGAGGACGAGAGGAGTACAGCGAGGATCTTCCACTGATGTACTTCCCCCGGCTGGATGCCGGCGGCGCACTGGTATCGCTGGAAATCACTCCCATGAAAATTCACCGCTTCTCGTTATGTTATTCCCCGAAGGAAGCAGTTGCAACACTGACCGACCGGTTGAACCATGATCCTAATTTACATACACGGATTCAATTCGGGGTACAACCCCGCTGGATACAAGATCACATCCCTGAAGAAGATCGCCACGGTGACCGGAGTTGCCTACGACTCGTTCGCGAGCCATGACCAGGTAAACCAATCACTGCGCAGTCAGATCGAAGAACTGCTGGACCGAACCGGCGGCAGGCAGCCTCTTTCCGGCAAGGGAACGGAAACCGGGGCCTTCCCGCCGCAGAATGTTTACCCGCCGCAGACATCCCGTAAACAGAAAACAGAAGCTGTCCCTGCGCCGGCAGGTGGTCAGCGGGACGTCGTACTGGCCGGCACCTCACTGGGCGGGTACTGGGCAGCCCGTTTCGGAAACCTTCTGAACCTGCCCGCCGTGCTGATCAACCCCACCATCCACCCGTATCAAAGCCTCAGGCGCTACACGGGACATCGACTGCACAATTTCGTGACGCGCACACGAAACACTTTGCGGGAATCTGTACCGAAGTCCTATCACGATATCGAGAGGTCGGGCGACTTCCTGGTGCTGCTGGACAAGGGTGATGAGGTGCTGGATTACCAAACCGCCCTTGCCTGGTACGAACCGCATTTACCGGCTGACCGCATCATTGTCTTCGAGGGCGGATCGCACCGCTTCGGGCATATGGAAGAAGCACTGCCCCACATCCGGCAATTCCTCTTCCAGCACCCCGTTTCACGCTAAGCCAATTATACCATGCGTATCCCTTAGCTGCCGACCTCAAATCTGCTTGCCAACAGCCAAACTTGAACGGGTCCCGAAACAAGATGAAATGAACATGACCGGGCTGGCGCCAGGACACACAGGCGTATGATTAAACACGGTCATGGAATTGCTTGTGACCGCTTGAAACAAAATTGTAAACACGTGAAACACTTCCGCAAATGGATTCTGCGGCTGATGCCGGTACTTGCCATCCTCATGGTGGCCGGACTGATCCTGTCGCGCGTGTACCAGCCGGAGCCGCGGGACACCCGGCCGGACCTGCAGATATCGGCATTTGAAGCATCGGACCACATCGGCGAACGCGCCGTAGTGTGCGGCATCGTAGAATCGGCCAATTTCATCCCTTCCATTGACGGCGAACCAACGTTCCTGAACCTGGGCCGCCCTTATCCCGACCAGCCGTTCACCGTTGTAATCTGGGGTGAGGACCGCGGCCGCTGGACGGTGCCCCCGGAAGAACGTTATCTCACCCGCCACATCTGCATAACCGGGACCATCCGCGACCATGAGGGCACCCCGCAGATCCGCGTGCGGGAGCCGTACCGGATCAGGGAGCAATGATGCACACGGACCGGTAATCACAAATTCAGTCTCCGATTACATTTTTGATTCCGGAATTCATCATTTTTATGCTATTATTCCCTGGTTGACTGACAAAACCGCAACCATGTCACCCATCGTGTCCTCAAGATCACCGTCACATACCGCATTACATACCACCTTACCGCACTGCCGGCAAGGTGGTCTCCGCGCTCTTTCAGGCCGTGAACGTATCCACCCGGCACTGGTGAATATCTTTTTTGTGCTGTCACGTCCCATTCCGAAATCCGTCACCCCCACCCTGGTGCTGTTTTTCCTGGTTTTAACCGGGTCGCTGCTCCCGGCGGCCCCCGCATCCTCCCAGATGCGCAACACCCTGTTCGGCTGGGAGGAATGGACCCGCCTGATGATCCTGGACCAGTCGCACAGCCATGGCGGGCTGTTCTACGACCGCGGACTGTTCCGCTACACCACGCCGGACATGACCAAGGAGCATGATCTGGACCTGGTCACCTACGAATTCACCTCGCTGGACCAGTACGGCTGGTATTATTCCGGGGAGGATGGGTTTCGCGCCTACACCGGGAGCATGGACCTTGGCAAGTTTCTCACCAGCTTTGAACTGCGGAACCGGCGGGAGCTGACCGGCCGGCTGTCCATGAACATCCGCGTGCTGCGCCGCTACGACATGCGGGCCGACCGGGCGCTGCTGTGGCTGGATTTCGACTATCGCCTGCGCGATGGGCAGACCGTCGGCATCCGTCAGACACTCACCGAAAAGAAATCGGACCTGGATTTCACCCTTTATTACCGGTACGGCAGTCTGGACCGGGGATTTATCGAGCTGGAAGCCACCCTGCCGGATTTCGGCAATAACGCCATCTACGCGTTGAGCGAGAGCCGCGACCGTGATTTCGAAGAGAGCCGCAAATATCACCGATGGCCGCTGCTGTTTTCGTTCCGGGCATCGACGCCGGAGTGGCACGGGCTGCGTGGCGAGGCCCTGGGAGGCATCCTGACGCGCTCCCAGGCGCAGGTCGGACTGCAGAGCCGGGCCGACGACAACACCCGCGACCGGCAGAACGCACGCTACGCCGGGGCGCTGCTGGAATGGTCCGGCAGCGGAATAACGGCAGCCCTTACCTGGCAGTATCATTATGCACAGTTCGACCGGGAGAACTTCACCGACAACTTCGACGAACCCATCGACTACGGCAACATGCAATACCAGAGCCGCCTGGGCGGGTTCCTGGGGTTGGAAAAAGGCAGGATACGGTTACAGAACTGGATCTGGCGTGCACGTGTGCGCGACCGCCAGCGCGACGAGCATCACGAACGTTTTTACAGTGGCAGTTACCAGATTTATCCCTTCGATTTCAAGGAAAACCGCACCATGATGAAGAACCGCATCCTCTACATGCCGGAAACAAGGGGAATGCTGGGAGGTCTGGAGTGGAGCGCCGATTACCGGGATTTCCTGGATGATACGTTCGTGAGCGACCGCTGGGGAAGCATTCGCGGTTTTTCCTACCGCAGACAGTACCCGTTCCAGCTCGATGATGCCAACGAACGCATCACACTGCTGTTCGGGTACCGGTTCTCACCGAACATCCATCTCATCATGGGCGCGTCATACGACATCGACGGCGACATGTACGGCGGATCGTTCGACAACCGTATCCACCCGCGCTCCTATTTTGACGGGGGTTTCGGGCGGCTGACGATGACGTGGTGAGATGGTTTCCAGGAAGTGGCTTGCGCCTTTTTGGATACAGTTCAGGTGATTCTCTTCAACCACTTCAACTTGTTTTCACCATGCGGGGGATAGCGAACTTCCGGATCCGGCCAAAGCGCCTTTTTGAGGACGGCTTTCCTGTGGCTGAACGTCTCAAAACTGTATCTCCCGTGATAAGCGCCCATGCCGCTCTTGCCCAGTCCCCCAAAAGGCAGTTTCGGGTTGACAAGATGGGAAATGGTATCGTTTATGCAACCACCGCCGAAAGGGACGTCCCGGATAACCGCCTCCTGGAACTCTTCATCCTCTGAAAACAGGTAGAGCGCCAGCGGTGTTGAGCATGCCGTTAACCGGCCGATAATCTCGGTGTCCTCTGCATAAGTGATCAGCGGCAGCACGGGGCCAAAAATCTCCTCCTCCATGATCTCATCGTCCCATTCTGCGGCAACAAGTGTTGGTTCGATGAACAATGATTGTGCATCGGTGCGGCCGCCAAGCAGCACATCGCATCCCTCCAGCAGGTCCGACAGGCGATCAAAGTGTTCCTTGTTGATGATACGGGTGTAATTTTCGCCGGGTTGACAGCCTTCCGGATAGAACCCGGCCAGCACCTTTTCGGATTCCTGAATGAACAGGTCTCTGCGCGACTCGTGCACAGCCACGAAATCCGGTGCGATACATATCTGTCCTGCGTTGAGCGTCTTGCCCCACCACAACCGTCGGGTGGCAACATCAAGACGGGCATCGTGGTGTATGACGGCAGGACTCTTGCCTCCCAGCTCCAGAGTCACCGGAATCAGGTTCCGTGCAGCCGCCCTGGCCACAATACGACCCACACGTGTGCTTCCGGTGAAGAAGATTTTGTCGAATGGCTGCCGCAGCAGTTCAGTGGTTTCATCCACCCCGCCTTCCACCACCGCGAGTTCTTCGGGTTCGTAATGTGTTTCCAGCAGCGCCCGTATTTCTGCCGAGGTGGCCGGTGCCAATTCCGAGGGTTTGAGGACCACCGTATTGCCGGCCGACAAGGCTCCGATAAGGGGCATGAATGCCAGATGCACGGGAAAGCTCCAGGGACAGATGATAAGCACCGATCCAAGCGGTTGTCGGTATATCCGGCTTTTGGACGGGAATGTGTAGATTGATTCTCCGGGTGATTCCGGCTCCATCCACTGCTTCAAATGTTTTAGATGATAGTCGATTTCCAGCAGCACCGTGGCGATGTCCGTTGAAAAAGCTTCCACGGCAGGCTTACCGAGATCACGATACACGGCATCGCACAATCGCTGGACATTGCTTTTAATGATTTCCCGCAGCTTCTCAAGATTCTGCCTGCGTGCATCGGCCGATCGGTTGACCCCGTCCTCAAAGGCACGTTTCTGGCGTTCGGCGATATCAGAAAAATTCATGTTTATTGTCAAGGTGGTTGGATGGATAATTGATTTCCATCAGTGGGAATAATGGTGAGAACCATAATAATGTAACACCTGTATACCTCAATTGCCCGATATACTCAGAACACTCCCCGAATAATGCAACTTGGCCACGAACTTGTCCGGAAAAATTCTTTTCTTCCTGTTAACCTCTGCCTTTTCCCGAAAAATTATTCAACTTCGGCTCCATGCAAAAAACCAACAAGGATGTCCTGATCGTGGGTGTGGCACTGTTCGCCATGTTTTTCGGCGCCGGCAACCTGATTTTTCCACCCTACATGGGACTGCTGGCCGGCACCGACTGGTACTGGGCACTGCTCGGATTCCTCATCACCGGAATCGGCATGCCGCTGCTTGGCATCATGGCCGCCGCACGAGCCGGGGGGACCGTGGAACAGCTGGGTCGCCGTGTCAGCTCATGGTTCGGCCGCATCCTGAGCATCGTGATCATCCTCGCCATCGGCCCCCTCCTTGCCATCCCCCGCACCTGCGCTACGGCGTTTGAACTCGGCATCCGGCCCTCCTTTCCAGACTTTCCCGCCGGAATTTTCTCCCTGGTCTTTTTCGCCATCACCTTCTGGTTCGCCCTTAACCGTTCTTCGGTGGTCGACAAAATCGGAAAGATACTCACGCCTTTCCTGCTCATCACCCTTGCCTGGATTATCCTGCGGGGTATCTTCGTCCCGCTGGGTTCCATCGCCGAAATGGAACTGACCGGTCCCACCGGCAGGGGATTCCTCGAGGGTTACCAGACCATGGACGCCCTGGCCTCCCTGGTGTTTGCCCAGATCATCATTGCCGCCCTGGTGTTCAAGGGATACACCAACGTTAAGGAACAGGTCAAGATGACATCCATGGCCGGGGCGATCGCGGCTGTTGGACTGGGTCTGGTCTACAGCGGCCTCATGTACCTGGGCGCCACCTCCAGTACCATCTATGGGCCCGGGGTGGAACGCACCGACCTGCTGATCGCCATTGCCCACGGCATCATGGGGGAATCGGGGAAGATCGCTCTGGGCCTGGCCGTAAGCCTGGCATGCCTAACCACGGCCATCGGCCTGACTGCCACCGTGGCCGACTACTTCAGCGGAATTTCCAAAAACCACCTGGATTACAGACTGATCGCAATGGGAACCGTTGTGTTCAGCGGCATCTTTGCCACCGTCGGCGTCACGACCATCGTCAATGTGGCCTATCCCCTGCTGGTCACCGTGTATCCCGTTGCCATCGCCCTGATCCTTCTTACCCTTGCCGGCGGACCGCTGGCAGAGCGACCGGTCTACATCGGGGCTGTCATCGGCGCACTGGTCATCAGCATCCCCGAAGCCCTCGACATCGCCGGATTATCCACCGGCTTCCTTGAAGCACTCACGGAGAAGGTCCCGTTAGCCCGTGCCGGGTTCGGCTGGATCATCCCCACCCTGGCAGGGGCCGTCATCGGTTTTGCAGCTTCACGTTACGGGAAAACCACATCCAACCGCTTTGAATAATCCTCGCACAACCCCTCGATGACATTGTCTCGACTCACCCGATCTGATCACGCCGGTTGCTTCCGGCAACCTGCACACATCCAAATACATGCCCTCTGATACCCCCGATATCGCACTGCTCACAGAACGGCGATACAGCGCTTCGACCGCCGCGGCTGATGACTGGTACCTGATCAACATCCTGCACGATGACCGGCTTCTCCAGGATGCGCTTATGAAAATGGGATGGCCTTCGATCAGGGTGGACTGGGCGGCACAAGATGTCGACTGGACGCGTTTTCAATGCGCTGTTTTCCGCACCACCTGGGACTACTTCGATCGGATATCGGAGTTCAACGACTGGTTGCGACGGATCGAACGTCAAACCCGCCTGTGCAACGAGGCCTCCCTCATCCGGTGGAACCTGGACAAGCACTACCTCGCCGATCTCGAATCAAGGGGCATCCCGATCGTGCCAACCCGGTTCATCCCCGCCGGAAGTATCCTGTCCCTGTCCGATTTGCTGGAAGAAACCGGGTGGATGGAAGCAGTGATCAAACCCTGCATTTCGGGTGCGGCCCGACATACCTACCGTGTCCATCACCGCAATGCCGCCGGAGTGCAATCGAAAATACAGCCCCTGCTCTGGTCTGAATCATTCCTGCTGCAGCCCTTCCTGGCGGATGTGCAGCAAACAGGCGAAGATACACTCATTTTTCTTGACGGTATGTACACCCACGCTGTACGCAAGGTACCCAGTCCGGGTGACTACAGAGTGCAGGACGATCACGGGGGGACTGTCCACCCGCTCCGGCCGACCTTCGAACAGATCGAGCTGGCTGAGCGCACCATGGAGACCTGCCACCCACCCCCCGCTTACGGCCGGGTGGATATGGTCAGGGACCCGGACGGACAATGGCGAGTCATGGAACTGGAACTGATCGAACCGGAATTGTGGCTCAGGAACAGTCCGGAATCGGCCGAAAAGCTGGCTCAGGCCATTGTCCGGGTTGCAAGTCGTTAGCATGAACGGATCCCGTATCAACCCAGAACCCAGTCAGCTTCATGCCGGCGCACCTTACCAGCCCCATGCCGGCGCACCGTACCAGCCCCATGCCGGCGCACCTTACCAGCCCCATGCCAGCGTCCCGTATCAGCCCCATGCCAGCACTCCATCACCAGCCATTGGCACTTAAATCCATCCCGTCCGCTCCCCGGCACCTACCACGTCCAACGGTACAGACGGGGCGAACGCTGGACCCAGTGAGGTTTCTGATCCACATAGCGCAGCCTCATGTGCACCAGGGGCCAGAACATCCGGCGGTGGATGCGGTCGGGACGGATATACTCCGCGATACCGTCCGCCGTAACGGTATCGAGTGACGGATGCCGCATCGTTCCCCGTGAGATATACCGGCAATAGAACGGGCCCGAATCGGCAACAACGCGGTGGCGGACCCCGATTTCCAGCTCACCGTCCGTGAAAAGCAGTTGCCTGGCCGGCCGAAGCAGAAACCCGTTGGCCCTTTTTTTTCGCAGGTCCGAAAGCTCCAGCGTATGTAGCAGGCGGCGATTGTCGGGGCTGATAAGCCAGGCCCGGTGGTCCCGGCCCCGCTCCCTGCCCTTTCCTCCGTTTTTGTTCATCACATAATAGACCAGGGTGGCGTGGGGGAAATGGACCCGCCCCCAGTACCAGTCACGAAACGTCTCCTTCATGGGTTCATCGCCCAGATTATGATCGTGGTACCCGGTTCCTTCGAATTTCAGCTCCTTGCCGACAAGTCCGTTCCTGAGCAGGTTTATCCGGCACTGCATCTCCGCCCTCGGAAGGGCGAGATTCCACATATGCCCGCCATTGGCAGTACCTGATGGATTCCGTTCTGCGGAGCCGCTGTCGGAACCGGAGCCCGAACCACTCCCGGGAAACAACCGATTGTTCGGCTCCATCCCGGTAAGCGTGATGATACCTTTGAGCTCATCGCCCGAAGGGAGCCGCTCATTGATACGCAGATCATAGCTGGCAAAACCGCCGCTGCCGTGGGATTCCCGCTCATTATAGCGAAACGAGTTGCCTCCCACCGTCACCGATGCCTTTTGATCATCGAAATTACATTGTGCGGATGGATATTCGCTCAGGCAGTAAAAAATCGGCGCCCCGTGATGATAAAGCGATATACTGATGGCCGGATGGCCCGACGACAGAGCGTCACTGCCTTCCGGATCCGACTCCAGGCTTCGGATATACCGGGTCGAAAAGGGGCATCCTTCATAAAAAATAATCACGACCTGGTAGTCACCATCCTCGGAAATACCGTCAAAATACCACCATTCGTAACTGCCAGGCCGTGATTTCGGATGCCGCGCATCCCTGTTGATATCAGAGATCAGTTGCATGTACGCCGGTTATCAGGGAAAAGGCACCCCCTGGTAGGCGCTTATGTTGACAGGTGAAAGCGTCGACCCGTACTCATCGTTGATGGTCTCCATGATCACATTAGCCACCAAGGCCGCACCGCGCGGGGTGAGATGGACCCCGTCCAGGGAGAAGATGCCGCCCTGTACAAAATCCGTGGTTAGGCGCACAGCGTCAAAGACCATTCCCTGGTTGGATGCCACCTCCAGTTCGGCGTTTACATCCACAAAAGCAAAACCGAAGTTCCCCGCTACCGACTCGAGCGTAGCGTTGAAAGCCTGGATTGCCTGCTGGATCTCTCCGACTTGCGGAGCAAGGAGTGTAAACTGTTCGGGTATAGGGGTGGTGCTTCCCCATCCAGCCTGTTGCAGTGAATCCTGCGGGACGGACAGTAGGATGAGTTCATCCTGACGGGCCATCCGAAGACCGATCGGCGACTCGGGATCGGCTATGATAAAGCCATTGGGCCCTTCCCGGAAATCAGGAACGAGCGCTTCCGGCACGCCTTGCGCTATATAGCCGGCCCTGAGCTGCTGTGCCTGCTGGGCCGTGAGAACCAGCCCGTTCCAGGGCACGGTGGTGAAAAACGGGATGTTGGTCACATCCGGTATATTGATGACCGCCCCGTCGGCGCCTGCTCCCGAGAGGGTGGCCATTACAGCCTGAACACTACCCTCGAAGACATTTTGCGGAGTGATGTCGTTGCCGGCCACCGCGGAAGGGTCACCCACTTCCACATAGCCCTGACCGGTACCGCCACTGGTGGCATAACCAAGGACATCATTATTTCCAATCCAGAGCGTGAAAAATGTCGGTTCCGCACTCATGGCATCGCCCAGAACGGACGCCTCGGGACTGCTCATGATACGGCCAAAAAACGGGTTCAGGCTACCGTAGCCCTCGGCAAGAAGATGAAAACTGCGCGCGCCCGGGATGCCCATGTTATTGAAAGGGCCTTCCTGCTGACGCGAGAAGATGTCCTGTCCGCTTTCGGCAGCCGGGCCTGGTGAGAGGTAACAACTCAGCATGATTGTCCGTTAGCTGGCTGTGCCCAATTAAAGGGCTTCTGTAACCACGGATGGTTTGCGTCCCATGGAACCGGCATTGCCGACTCTTCAGCTG
>JAWOCT010000025.1:0-32410 GCA_046483675.1 Cyclonatronaceae bacterium | reverse complement strand
GTGGCCAGGGCCGCAGCGGACTTCGGCATCCCGCTGGTCCACTACTCAACGGACTACGTGTTTCCAGGACTCGCGGAGCACCGGAAGCTGTATCCTGACGGATATCCGGAAAGCTTCCCGCCGGACCCGGTGAATGCTTACGGGCGCACAAAATGGCTTGGGGAGCAGGAAATACGGGCACAGAACGGGCCCCATCTGATCATCCGGGTCTCCTGGTTGTGCGGCCGGTTCGGAAACAATTTCGTGCACACCATGCTTCGGCTTGCCGGCGAACGCGACCGGCTTAAAATCGTCAGCGACCAGTATGGCTGCCCAACCTTCACGGCGCCCGTTGTGCACAACACCCGCGTGCTCGTTGGGCAAAGCGCGTGGGGCACCATCCACATGACATCACAGGGCGTCACCACATGGCATGATTTTGCCCTTGAAATCTTCCGCCTGCGCCATCTGAAGGTGGAGGTGGAAGCGGTGCCCACATCCGGGTATCCCACCATGGCGGCGCGACCGCATTGGTCACGCCTGGACATCCGTCGCCTGACCGGCGTGCCGGGAACGCACATCCGGCCCTGGCAGGAAGAACTGAAACGCTTCTTGCAGGAGGATCAGCAAACGTGATGAGCAGGAAATTCGACCCGCACGGCCGGCATTTTTACCCTTTGGCTTCATACTGAGCCAATTACAAACTGAACCCATTTACCAGCTGCAGCATCAAAAACGGCAATAATTATTTATGGAATTCATTCCAACCGAACTGGAGGATGTGATCCTCGTCCGACCGCGCATATTTGAAGACAAGCGCGGTTTTTTCACCGAAACGTACCGCCTGAATCTGTTTCACAAGGCGGGTATCCGCAAAGCATTCGTACAGGACAACCTGTCGCGCTCGGTACGCGGCACGCTTCGCGGTCTGCACTACCAGGTCATCAACCCCCAGGCCAAGCTCGTGATGGTCACCGAAGGAGAGATCCTGGATGTGGCTGTGGACATACGCCGCCACTCCCCCAACTTCGGGAAATATGTGTCCCGGCGCCTGTCCGAGGAGAACAAGGAAATGCTCTACATTCCGGAAGGTTTTGCGCACGGTTTTTTTGTACTTTCCGAACGGGCAACGTTTCTTTACAAATGCTCGGATTATTACAATCCGGCAGGGGAGCGGGGCATCCGCTGGGACGATCCGCAAATTGGCGTCGAGTGGTCTGCCGATGAGCCCATACTGTCGGAAAAAGACCTGAAGCTGCCATTGCTCTCCGAGCTGGATGAAAGTGACATTCCCGACTGAATCAAATCGCCAGATGCATTTTTTTCGGATGCATGGGTTGCATGAGCGGCCGGATGATGCCCTGGCGGCATGCTGGCGGATTATTTAAATATATACTAATGAAGATACTGGTTACTGGCGGAGCAGGGTTTATCGGTTCCAACCTTATACTTTTTCTACTATCCAGAAGAAAGGACATCACTGTTTTGAACCTGGACAAGTTGACCTATGCCTCGGATCTGAGCTATCTCAAACCGGTGGAGGACGATCCGCGATACCGTTTTGTCCAGACGGATCTGGTAGACCGGCATGCCGTGCGCGCTGTGGTACAGGAGTTTCGTCCGGACGGGGTGATGCACCTGGCAGCCGAATCCCATGTGGACAATTCCATCAAGGGTCCCGAGCCGTTTGTCATGTCCAACGTGGTGGGCACATTCAACATCGCAGAGGAATGTCGCCAGTTGTGGCTTGTCGATCCGAACGGCTACGCCGACAAGCGGTTCCTTCATGTATCCACAGACGAAGTCTACGGGTCGCTCGGCAAGGAGGGGACCTTCACGGAAAAGACGCCCTATGCGCCGAACTCACCTTATTCTGCGTCGAAAGCCGGCAGCGATTTCCTGGTTCGTTCGTATTATAAAACATATAATATGAACGTGGTAACCACTAACTGCTCCAACAACTTCGGTCCGCACCAGCATGACGAAAAACTGATTCCGACCGTCATCCGGAAAGCCCTGGCACACGAGCCGATCCCCGTATACGGAAAGGGTGAAAATGTGCGTGACTGGCTGTACGTTACCGACCACTGCCAGGCCATCCTGAGTGTTTTCGAGAAAGGCCGCAGCGGGGAGACCTATATCGTCGGCGGCCACAACGAATGGCGGAACATCGACCTGGTGCGGCTCATCTGTGATATCCTGAACGATTTGACCGGTGACGGTCCGGGTGGCGACTACAAAAATCTGATCACGTTTGTGACCGACCGGGCCGGTCATGATTTGCGGTACGCGATCGATCCGACCAAAATCAGGACGGAGGTTGGCTGGAAGCCGGAGATGAAGTTCGAGGAGCAGCTGCGCGAGACCCTCATGTGGTATGTGAGCCGCTATGGCAAATAAGGCGGTCCGCGCAGACAAAACCTACAGAGGCATGGTCCAATGTTCATCCAATCCATCCAATATCCGTCCAGAAAATATCCAATGTACGTCCTTATTCATCCAGCAACCATTTCCCGACTGTCCCCATCCATCCAGCAACCAACAATAATCCAGTAACCAGCAATAAAACAGACCATAAAAAGCGAAATCACGAACAGAGATCATGGCAAGAAAATACTGGCTGATGAAATCCGAACCTTACGAATTCAGCATTGATGACCTCATCAGCAGGAAGAACGGGACCACCTACTGGGAAGGCATCCGCAATTATCAGGCGCGCAATTTCATGCGTGACGAGATGCAAGTAGGCGACGGGGCGTTTTTCTACCACTCACGGGCCAATCCGCTGGCCATCGTCGGCACCATGAACGTGGCCAGCGAGCCCTATCCCGATCCCTCGCAATTCGATCCGGAGTCAAAGTATTTTGATCCGAAGAGCACGAAAGACAAACCGCGCTGGATACTGGTGGATGTGCAGTTCACCGCCAGGTTCGATCCGCCGGTGCTGCGGGACCGTATCAAGGAGACGCCCGGACTCGAAGACATGATGCTCATCCGCAAGGGCAGCCGGCTCTCCATTCAGCCGGTGACCGAACAGGAGTGGAAGATCGTTCACGAACTGGCCGGGGTGGATCCGAAATGAACCGAACGACAGAAGAGGACAAACTGCTGATACGGACGCGGGGGATCCTGCCTATCCAGCATCTCAAGCGTCTGCGTGACAGCGGGGTGATGCGGTCCCCGGAGGATTATCCCATACAGGACGACCAGTTTCAGCCCAATTCGGTGGACCTGCGTCTGGGTACGACGGCTTATCGTGTGCGGTGCAGTTTCCTGCCGGAGAAAGAGACGGTCGAAAGCAAGCTCAAGCGGCTCGCTTTGCATACTATCGACCTGCGAGAGGGAGCGGTGCTCGAGCAGAACTGTACGTATCTTATCCCGCTGCTTGAGGAGTTGTATCTGCCCATGACCGGACGCATGATCCCGGCGCAGACCACCGCGCTCGCTCTGATCACCGAGGAGCCGCTCTCGGCCAAGGCCAATCCCAAAAGCAGCACCGGACGGCTGGATATTTTCACCCGCCTGATCACCGACCATTCGCACCGTTTCGAGGAGATCGCACCCGGCTACCAGGGCCGGCTGTATCTGGAGGTGGTGCCCAAATCGTTTCCCGTGCGCATCAGGACGGGGCAGCGGCTCAACCAGCTGCGCATACGGCACGGGCATGCCCGGCTTTCCGATCAGGACCTGCTCCACACACATCTGAAAGATCCCATACTGTTCGATGAAAGGGGCGAGCCGCTTCCGCTGGATGACCTTAATGTAAAAGACGGATTGTTCATGCGGGTGAGCCTGCACGGCAAGGAAGGGGAGATTGTGGGCTACAAGGCCAAGAAACACCGTGACCTGATCGATCTGGAAAAAACCGGGCACTACCGTGTCGGTGCGTTCTGGGATCCCATTTATGCGCAAAAAGACGATTATCTGATCCTGGAACCGGAGGCCTTCTATATTTTCGCCTCCAGGGAGCGCTGCCGGATCCCGGAGCACCTGGCTGCGGAAATGGTGCCCTATGACACCGGTTCCGGAGAACTTCGCACCCACTATGCCGGTTTCTTTGACAGCGGCTTTGGCGGGAAGGTCACCGATGGCGGGGCCCGTGCGGTCCTGGAAGTGCGGTCTCACGATGTACCGTTCCTGGTGGAAGACGGACAGACGTTCTTCCGCATGGTGTTTGATGCCAATACTGCTACCCCGGATTTTGTGTACGGGCAGGACCTGAAGAGCAACTACCAGGGGCAGTCGCTCAAACTGGGCAAACATTTCCAGGACCCCTGAAGCAAAAATCGAACCCTCATCCAACCGAAACATATAACGTGAAGACCTGTTGCCATGGACGAACATTTTTTATTCTACGCGCCTCCTGATCATATCACCGATGACCGGATCGTATTTCCGGAGGAGGAAGCCCATCACATTGCAACTGTTTTGCGCAAGAAAGCCGGCGATGTTGTTCAGGCGACCGACGGGGTGGGCAATACCCTGGAAGTCCGGCTGGATACCGTTGACAAAAAAACAGCGGCCGGAGAGGTTACGGCGCGTTTCATCACGCCGGCCGAGCCCGACCGTATCCTGGCCATGGGGGTGATCAGGCAGCGTGAGCGCCTCGAATTTGCCATTGAAAAAGCGGTGGAGCTGGGGGTGACGCGGATCGTGCTGGTCCACTCGGAGTATGCCGGCAAGATGGAGATCAAGGCGAGGCGGATCGAGAAGACCATTATCACTGCGATGAAGCAGAGCCGGCGGCCCTGGCTGCCCGGATGGGAAGAGCGCGACTCTTTTTTTGACGTACTGGCTGAATACGGGAAAAGCCGTAAGACAATCATGGCCCATTCGCTTGAGGAAGGATCTTATGACTGGCAGCCGGATGATACTCCCCTGCTCCTGATGGTGGGTCCGGAAGGCGGGTTCTCGCCCGGGGAGTTGGAGCATTGCATGGCTTCGGGAGTGCATACCGTAAGTTTCGGCCCGAAGCGGCTTCGCACCGAGACGGCGGTGTGCGTCATGCTGACCCTGGCCAACTACCGGTAGTCTTCACCGCTGATCATTTACAGTTGATGATGGGCATGCAGGGCGGGCAAAGGGTGGATGCGGGTCGGTTTGCCGCACTCACCAGGCATTGGCCGGCATACCGTCTTTCACTTCTTCCCTCATGGCCTTAAGATCTCTGACGTCAGGCCACAAAGTAAGGGCGATATTCACGGTTGGATCCACTTCATCATTGATGACCGGATAGTAGTATTCGCTGCCCCATATCTGACGGGCAAGATCCGCTTTCATGAAACCGAGCGGATTCCTGATCTGTTCTTCAAGCTCGCTTTCATGGATGTACAGTTTGTCGTCCTCGAAATGGGCCGTGGTCACCGTATCTGAGACAGTAAGGCCATTCTCATACATTCGATCCAGAAATTCATCCCTTTCTGTATCCGACCAGGAAAAATCGGTTCGGAAATCCGCGAAACGGTCATCCCACTGCTCACGGAATTCGGCACCGTTTCGATCGATATAATCACGGACAAAGGAAGTGCCAAGATTATTGCGGCGCATCAGGACAAAAGCTTCACTGGTCATCTCCACATCCACGATGTGATCGGGGACCACACCGCCGCCGCCGTAGATTTCTCGGCCTGCTGCCGTACGGTAGCGCAACGAGTCGGGAACGCTGTTGATGAATTCAATAACGTCACCGCTGGCGTTGTCATCGCGTGAGTAGATTTCATAGGCATACTTCTCGCGACCGTCACGAAATGGCTTCTGTATCTCACGTCCGGTCGGGGTGTGATAGCGTGAAATGGTTATCCGGATATTGCTCTCGTCAGGCAGTTCATACTGCTGTTGGACAAGTCCCTTGCCGAATGTGCGTCGTCCCACAACCAGTCCGCGGTCGTGGTCCTGGATGGCACCGCTCACGATCTCGCTGCCGGATGCCGATCCTTCATCCACCAGTACGATCAGCGGAATGTCACGGTAGGGTCCGTTGTATCGGGCCCGGTATTCGGAAGTGAAGCGTGCGTGACGGCTCTCGGTGGCAACAAGGGTCGTTCCCCTGGGAAAGAAATCGTTACTCATGCGAACAGCCTGTTCAAGATAGCCGCCGGGGTTGCCGCGCAGATCGAGTATAAGCCGTTCCATATTCTGATGGCGCAGATCCCTCATGGCTTCGGTGAATTCCTCGTGCGTGGTGGCGGCAAACCGGTTCACACGGATGTATCCGGTTTTTTCATCCAGCATGTAGGAACTGTCGACGGTGTGGATAGGTATCTCATCTCGGGTGATCTCGAAATCAAGCATCTGACGTCCGCCGGGACGCAGGATACCTACCGTCACCTTGGTTCCCTTCGGCCCGCGCAGGCTCTGGACCACATCCTGTTCGCTGAAACCGACGGCGGTCTCCCCGTCGATCTCTACGATACGATCACCTGAACGGATACCAAGCTGGTCGCTTGGTCCATTGGAAATGGCCGATATCACGGTAATGGTATCGTCAAGAACCTGGAACTGGATACCGATTCCCTCGAAGCGGCCGGAGAATTCGTCCTGGATCCGCTCGCTTGTTTCAGGCTTTATGTAGACGGAATGCGGATCAAGCGGTCGAAACATGGACTCGATCGCTTCTTCCAGGCGCTCGTCCATGTTCTCCTCGACCGAGCTGTTATTGGCAAGGTAGAGGTAGGCGCGTTCAAAATGGGAGAACGACTCCCGCAACGTGTTGATATCCAAATCGGTAAAGGTCGTATCCAGCGGCGTGCTCTCAATGACCAGCGTCGTGTCGCTCAGGTTCCGGACAAATCCGCGCATGCTGTTCTTGTGCAATTCCTGGATGCTGACTTCATCAACATGGTTTTCGATGATTTTCTGCTGGACCTCGGCGTATTTCTTGAGATTGATCTCATGGGTATTGTCACCGGCCAGCACCCGGTCGATGCCGGACATATAAAGCAGGGATACCACGATAACAGAGATCAGGGAAGGGGTCAGGAATCGATTAAGGCTCATTATTCAGATTTGTTGGGGTAATTCATTTTGCGGTGGCAACCGCCACATTCAGATTATCTAACGGTAACACCACCCGTATTCTTACTCTTACGTAACAAAGAGAGCAAACTATGAATTGTTTTGCAGGGTTCCTTGCAATACGCTGGCCGAAAGTCATGCTTTCCTGCAGCTTTGATCATCTTTATGTGCCAAAAAAATTAATAAAACAACTTTGAGGGCAGGAATCAAGCTGTTCTTTGCGGGCAGAGCGCAGCCTACAGGATATAATGGCTCAGGTCCTTGTCGCGCGTCAGACGTGCCAGCTGCCGGTCCACGTAGTCCTTGTCGATGGTGACCTTGCCGCTGCCGATGTCGTCAGGGATCGCAAACTGCAGCTCCTCCAGGACCGTGGACAGGATAGTGTGGAGACGCCGGGCGCCGATATTCTCAATGGATGCATTGACCTCGGCAGCCACCTTGGCGATTTCCCGGAGTGCTTCGTCGGTGAATTCGAGCTCAACCCCCTCACTCTGCATCATGGCGATGTACTGCTTGGTCAGGGCATTCTTGGGTCGCGTAAGGATGTTGTAGAAATCCTCTTCGGTCAGCGAGTCCATTTCCACGCGGATGGGGAACCGGCCCTGCAGTTCGGGGATGAGGTCGGACGGCTTGGATGCGTGAAATGCTCCCGATGCGATGAAGAGCACGTGATCGGTCCTGACCATGCCGTACTTGGTGGAGATATTGGAACCCTCGACGATCGGGAGCATGTCGCGCTGGACGCCCTGACGGCTTACATCGGGTCCGCCGCGTCCATCCCCACTGGAACCAGCGGCAACCTTGTCGATCTCATCGATAAATACGATTCCGGAATTCTGCACGCGTTCGATGGCTTCCTGATTGGCTGCATCATGGTCGATCAGCTTCTCGGTCTCCTCGCTGAGCAGGATGGGACGCGCATCGCTGATTTTCATCTGGCGTTTTTTGGTCCGTCCTCGGGTAAGGTTGCCCAGCATGTCCTGAAGGTTCATTCCCATTTCCTCCATGCCACCCGGACCGAATATCTGCATCATGGGATTGTTGGAGCTGGGCTGGACATGGATTTCCACGTTACGGTCTTCCAGTTCGCCGTTGCGTAGCTTTTCCCGGAACTTGTCGCGCGTTCGCTGGTTGAGTTCAACGTCAGAGGCCGATTCCGGATCGAAAGAGGAATCGGATTGCTGAAATCCGGTGCGACGGTCGCCGGAGGGTCGTTTCATAGGGGGTATAAGCAAATCCAGCAGCCGCTCTTCGACCTGTTCCTGCGCTTTCTTCATGACCCGTTGCTGCATCTCCGACTTGACGATGGAAACGGCGATGTCGGTCAGGTCACGAATCATGGATTCTACGTCGCGCCCCACGTAGCCGACCTCGGTGTATTTGGAGGCCTCCACCTTTACAAAAGGGGCCCGGGCCAGTTTGGCGAGCCTTCGTGCAATTTCAGTCTTGCCAACACCGGTGGGTCCGATCAGGATGATGTTGTTCGGAACGATCTCATCACGGATGGAATCATCGGAGTTCATGCGGCGCCAACGGTTGCGCATGGCGATGGCAACGGATTTCTTGGCTTCGGCCTGTCCGATGATGTATGTATCGAGAGCCTCAACGATCTGCCTGGGGGTGAGGCTTTTATCTTTCAAAAGGGGGGGTTGTTCACTCAAGGTCAAGCAGGGTTATGTTGTGATTGGTGTAGATACAGATGTCAGCTGCTATGTGGAGGGATTGTTCCACCATTTCCCGGGCACTCAGCCCGGGGGCTTTATCCTTAAGAGCACGGGCGGCAGCCAGAGCGAAGGAACCACCGCTTCCAATCGACAGAATGAGGTCATCGGGCTCGATGACATCACCCTGACCGGAGATCAGAAGTCCGCGCTCCTTGTTCATCACGACCAACAGTGCCTCAAGCTTCCTCAGGTACCGGTCGCTGCGCCAGTCCTTGGCCAGCTCCACCGCGGCCCGTTCTATGGTACCGTTATACTGGTTCAATTTGTCTTCAAATCGCTCAAAGAGCGTGAACGCATCGGCCGTGGATCCGGCAAAACCGGCGAGTACCTGCTGGTTGTACAGGTAACGTACTTTCTGTACGTTGGCTTTCATGACCACCTTGTCGAGGGTGGCCTGGCCGTCCCCGCCAATGCAAGCCTTGCCGTCATGAATGATCCCAAGGACCGTTGTGGCATCAAGCTGAAATGTCATGGGCTTCTCAGTTTTCCTTTTCTTCTTTTTCCTGTTTTTCGAGCCGGTGTTGCCGGGCTACTTCGACGGCTGATGGAAGATGGGAGTTGTCTTTTTTCTTGTCTTTGTCCTTGTCCGTCTGCTGCAGCTTTTCTTCCGGCTCGGATTGAGGTTTTCCGTCCTTTTTTTCCGTCTGTGCAGCATGTTTGCCGCTTGGCCGATCACCGGATTTCTCACCACCGGATGAGATATCCCCGTCGCTCTTGTCACCGGACGGACCTGCTGCTTCCTCCTTGGAGGATTTGTAGTATTTTGCCTTTGGATTGGGCTTGGAAGAGGATTTTTGGGCCTGTTTCGGCTTTTCGGCCTGTTTTTTCTGCGCATCCCCGGACGGTTTGGATTCGTCCCTGGATTTGCGTTGCGACTCCGCAGCGGCATCTGCCTTCTTTCTGGATTGTGCAGTATCCTGTTCCTTTTTTTGTTTTTGTTGGGCGGGCTTGCCGCGCTGCTGCGGCGTGCGTGCACTGCCGCGGCCGCCTTCACCGCGGCCGGATTCACTTCGTCCGCCTTCGTCACCACTGCGACCGCGGCCGCCACCATCTCCGCTGCTGGCCGTTTTTGCTCCCGTCCGGCGCTGATCTTTTTTGAAATAGTCCAGACCGGGATCTTCACTCCTCTTTCCATTGCCCGGGTGGCCACGAAGATCGGCCTCACTGATCGCTTTTTCAACAGGCTGATCGTTCAGCACAACATCGGTAATATCGATTTCCGAGTTTGGAAGCATGAACTTGTAATCATTCATGGACATGGTATCATCGGCCAGCATGTTCACGTTCAGCCGGTAGGCGAACAGCCATTTTAGCCGCTGGCTTATCCAGCCCCGTTGGACCATCGATTTCAGGTAGGGGTTCAGGTGCAGATCCAGGTTGTAGTACCCCTTGTAGTTGTATTTGAATTTGGTGAGCCAGCCCTCAATGTCGGCTACAATGGTATTCTGCGAGATGATATTGCCCGATCCACCGCACATGGGACACACCTTGGAGACGGATTTCACCACGCTCGGCCGGATGCGCTGCCTGGTGATCTGGACCAGCCCGAAGTCGCTCATCGGCAATACGTTGGTCTTGGCCCGATCCTTCCTGAATTCCCGCTTCAGCTCATCGAAGACCTTCTTGCGGTTGGCATCCTCGCGCAGGTCGATGAAGTCCACCACGATGATACCGCCGATGTCGCGCAGCCTCAGCTGCTTGGCAATTTCCCGCGCCGACTCGAGATTGGTTTTCAGCGAGTTCTCTTCCTGTTCACGTTTGGCGGCGTAACGGCCTGAGTTCACATCCACCACATACATCGCTTCGGTCTGTTCGAAGATCAGGTAGCCGCCGCTCGGCATCTTTACACGCGGACTGAATACCGAGTCCACGTCACGGGATATCTTCATATAGTCGAAAATATGCTCCGATCCCTTGTAGAGCTCGATATTCGGAACCATGTTGGGGGCCACCCGAGAGACATACGATTTTATAGACCGGAAGATCCTGGCATCGTCTATAAGGATGCGGCTGTAGTCTTTGGCGAACAGATCCCGGACCAGGCTCTCGGTCATGTCCATGTCCTGGTGCAACAGGGCCGGAGGTTTCGCATCCTTGAGCTTTTCAAGGATATCGTTCCACTTGTCCAGCACGTCCTTGAGGTCTGCGTGCAGGGTCTCATCCGATTGACCATCAGCCAGGGTGCGGACAATCACGCCGAATCCGTCCGGGAGAACCGAGGATATGCATGAACGCAAGCGCCGCCGCTCGCGATGGCTTCGGATACGCTTGGATACCGCCACGTATTCGCCCATGGGTATGAGCACCAGGAAGCGTCCGGCTACCGTGATATTGGTGGATACGCGTGGTCCCTTGGAACCGATAGGCTCCTTGACGATCTGGACCAGTACTTTCTGCTTGGGGGCCAGAAGGGCCCCGGTACGGTTCTGTTCTTCGGTGACCGACCCGTTCCCCGGGCTTTTCCCCTGTTTCTCGTCCTGCCGGGCCTTTTTGGGGAGGGAGTCTTTCCCGTTGAGCATGATCAGGTAGTTTTCCAGATGCTCACCGGTGTCTGAGAAGTGCAGGAACGCATCTTTCTGGGTACCCATGTCTATGAACGCGGCACGTATGCCCGCCATGACCTTATGTACCTCAGCGAGATAAATATTACCAACAGTGCGCTGGTTTTCCGGGGATTCTATGAATAACTGGGCTAGTTCACCATTTTCAATCAGGGCTACGCGGGTCTGGTTGGCCGCCGCGTGTATGATGATTTGGTTTTTCATGTGGATTCCTTGTTGATAAGCAGACGATGCAGGAATCAAAAACCAGATCTCTGATTGGGAAAGCCGGTGAATTTCTGATCATAGAAAAAGTCGATGGTATGTAGTTGTTTGACTCGTACATTCGGTTCTGCTTGTAAAAATCTTTCTGTGATAATCGATTACAGTCTGTAAAACATCTTCAGATAAAGCCGGATGGTTTGGCATGTAATCTAAACTGCACCATTCGGGCCGACCGTCCAATCAGAGATAATCAAAGATGTGACTGTATGATCAACTGAAGCGCGTCCGTATAAAAGGGACGCCAGGTACCGGGAAGGCATTCCGCCGGAAAAACATCATTGCCCAGCTGCATTGCGGACAATCCGGCAAAAAAAAGCCTTTTTTTTCATCGGTACATTTAAATGCAATATAGTGCAAAAAAAGGAATAATCACAGCTTTAGTTGTGGATCTTCCAAGGCTGGAAGAAGATCCGGCTCGTTGTTTCGCCTTCCTTTTACAGTCCCCTTTTTCCTGAATTCTTTATGATTTCCCGGCCCCGGCCCCGAGCCTTGTCCCGACTATTCCGAAACCCGTTGAATACGGGCACCGACGGCGTTGAGTTTGTCTTCCAGTGCCTCGTAGCCCCTGTCGAGATGGTAGACCCTGAGTACTTCGGTCTCTCCCTGTCCCGCGAGTCCGGCCATCACCAGGCTCACACTGGCCCTCAGGTCGGTGCTCATCACCGAAGCGCCCATGAGAGGGGTCCGCCCGCGAATGGTTACAATGTTGTCGTGTCGATCGACATCGGCACCTAGACGGGCGAGTTCCGGCACATAGCTGAAACGGTCCGGGTATATGTGATCGGTAACGGTGGATTTGCCATCGGCCTGCGTCATCATGGTGGCCCACTGCGCCTGCAGGTCGGTTGGAAACCCGGGGTAAATAGCGGTCTCCACCGAAACGGGAGGAATGTGGTCGGTAGACCGCACGCGGATGGTGTCTGCCCCGATCTCAAGTCCGGTCCCCAGCTTGCGGAACGTATCGCTGAATGATCCTAAATCGTGCTCAAGGGTCCGGTTCAGCGTCACATCCGATCCCGGTATCATAGCGGCGGCGATCATGAAAGTACCCGTTTCGATGCGATCGGGGATGTTGTTCATAGTGCCCGGCCGAATACCATCGACGCCGTCGATGGTCAGGACCGGCGTGCCGGCTCCGGTAATACGGGCGCCCAGCGCGTTCAGGTTGTCGCACAGATTGACCACATCGGGTTCCATGGCCGCATTGCGGATCACCGAACGTCCTCCGGCCCGCACGGCCGCCAGGACCAGGTTCACCGTGGCGCCTACGCTGCTCGGGTTCATGGTGAAAGAGCCGCCTGGCAGTCGTCCGTTTGGTGCCTTTGCAATCACGTACCCCCCGTCCATTTCAATATCCGCCCCCAGCGCACGAAAGCCTTCCAGGTGGAGGTTGACCGGCCGCGGCCCCCAGGCGCATCCTCCCGGCAGCGAGACACGAGCCCTGCCCACCGCTCCAAGCAGCGCTCCGGTCATGTAGAAGGAGGCACGCATCTTCCTGACCAGCTCATAAGGGGCCACATGGTTGTTCAGAGTGGATGGATCGATTGTCAGATCGCGAAGATTGCTGTCATACGTAATTTTCGTCCCGGTCTCTTCGATCACCTTGTTGAAAGTGAAAATATCTTTGAGGATGGGGACATTGGAGATAGTCACCGGACCGTCTGCGAGCAGGCCGGCAGCCATGAGCGGCAAAGCCGCGTTTTTGGATCCGCTGATGGTGATAGCGCCGTTGAGCGGGGAACCGCCCTGTATTAGGAATTTGTCCAATATATATTGTTTTAAGATGTGGATGATGTCTTCATTGCACCAAGGCCCGATTTGGTCGCCCTGTAGAAAAAACACTCGGGATGGTCGTTGTCAAAATGTCTCACTTTTGTGCCTATGTTGCCACCGTGGCTTTCGAAAACCTCGATCATGTTTTTGTGCATTAATGAGATAAGATCATCACGGATTTCCCCGGACGACAGACCGGTTTCCTGTTGGATGTGATGGTAGGACTCGGGATAGATGAGCAGTTCCAGGATTCTGCGCTGGCTTTCCGTGATATTTGCCATGGTGGGTTCCTCCCCGACGGTTGTTGATTGAGTTTGTGATTCCCGTTTCAGTTTGCAGTTGCTGTTACAGTTTGTGAATGCTATTCCAGTTTGAGAATGCTATTCCAGTTTGATGTCACCGTAAGTGATCAGGTTCCAGCGATTGTCATAAATAAACAGCCTGTGCAGCCCGTCATTGCGCTCCCGCGCCGCACTGTAGTTGTTGGAGGGATCAAATTCCGCCGGATATATATTGAAAACCAGCAATCCGAAATCGAGCGGGGCGCGGGGATGCATATAGAGCACACGGCGCGACACTTCGTCAAATACATCGTAATAAGCGACCGCGCGCAGCCCGTTTACCGTACCTACTCCCGTTATGAACAGTTCCATCTGTATCGGCTCACTCTGTGTAGGATTGGGATAAGGAGGCACCTCGACCTCAACAAATCCCTGGAACATGGGTCCGATCTGCCAGTCGTTGTCGTCGCGCCGGACCACTTCTCCGCCCGGGGTGGTTTCGGTGTAATTTTCCGGTGTGCGGAAGGCCTGTTGTTCGAACACGACCTGGTCCTGGCTTCGGCTGCAACCCGAAATGAGGACCAGCAGTACCACAGTTGTCATGCATGCCGCCGCCGTTCGGTTGACCATCCGGCAGGAGGATAACCACGACCCTGCAAGAGCCATCCAGGGCATGTTGATTCTTGTGATCAACGGAACGCAGATACCTGAATAACGTGTGTTTATTTTACCGTCTCTTTCGTCCCGACGGAACCTTTTCTTAGTCATTTTCGTGATATAATACGTAATTTGCGTGTTCCGGTTCGCGTCCGGAACTCATCCAACCCCAAAATAACGAATTATGCTGGAAGTAATTGGCATTACAAATTGCAATACCATCAAAAAAACAAGGGAATGGCTTGCCGGGAACGATATTTCCTACACGTTCCGGGATGTCAAGAAGGATCCGCTGAGCCCGAATGAACTGGCCGAACTGGTGATGCGGGCCGGACTGGATACCCTTGTGAACCGGCGCGGCCGCAAATGGAAGATGCTGGGTCTGGCCGACAAAGAGCTGACCGACAATGACCTGTTCGAGGTCCTGCTAGAACACCAGACCATGATCAGACGCCCTGTCCTCCGGTGGGGTGAAGCAGTGCTAGTGGGCTTCGACGAAGATGCACTGGAACAGTTTGTCCGGGAGGATGCCTGATGAGGTATCATATTCCAGCGGGGATCCTCTTACTGTCTGCTTGCCTTTTTCTCCTGATCAACGGTTTTTTTTACAACGGTGCAGGGGAGGACAAGTCCCGTCCCGACATACGGGAACTCATTGATGCCAATGAGCGTCTGACCTATGAAGTACGTTATGGATTCCTGCGACTGGGCGATGTGCATGTCTATCTGAAACGCGATACGGTCTACCGGGACACGCCGGCCGTGCATATGGTCACCGAGATGGTTTCCAACCGCCGGCTGCCACTGGTCGGCAACCGTGAGGTCCACTATCACAACTTCATGGCCATTAATGACTCCATACCTTACGGTCTTCGTTTCTGGCAGAACTCCATACATAAGGATATGATGGATCGATACGTGATCGATTTCGACTATGAAAAAGGTCATGTGTACAGTTACGAAGACGGCGAGTTGATGGACACGCTGAAGCTGGATGAGCCGTCCGACGGTGGGCCGTCCGTCATGTATTACGCACGGCTGTTTGCCGGAACAGATCAGACCAGGACCTACCCCATCTACATCGATCATGAACGGGATGAGATACGCATGGATTTTTCATCGCAAACCGTCTCTTACAGCTCTCCGGCTTTTCCGAAAGAACAGGTCTCAGCCTATGTTATGGAGGGATATGCCGGATTTGACGGTCCTTTCGGTTTCACGGGCGAGTTCAGCGGGCTGTTCCGGGATGACGAGCTTCGCATTCCACTGGAAGCCCGGGTGTCGATCTGGGTGGGAAGTGTACGGGTCAGGCTCAAGGAATACGAACGATTGAATTGACTATCTTGTATGGTTGCATGCATAATGTCATGACAGTATCATCTAGCAGATGGCAATCATTAAAACAGATGGCAGTAATTAAAATTGGCAGTAGCCATAAAGCAGTCATAAAAAAAGCATAGTTGTAAATATCAGCAATGGATACCGTGCTGATGGAAAACGTATTGATATCTGATGGTTAACAAAGTAAAAGTATTTTTCAAGCAACTTCCCCACGCGGCCGGACTCGCCCTGCCCGCCTCTGCCACGCCGGATGCGGCCGGGCTCGATGTGCGTGCTGCGCTGGAAGAACCGATAGTACTCGAACCAGGGCGACGGGTGTTGGTACCGACCGGACTGCAGATGGCCCTGCCCAAAGGCTATGAGGCCCAGATACGACCGCGAAGCGGACTGGCATTCCGACACGGTATCACCATGTTGAACACTCCCGGCACCATTGATGCCGACTACCGCGGTGAGGTCAAAGTGCTGGCCATAAACCTCGGCGAGGAGCCGTTTGAGATCCGGCACGGCGACCGCATCGCGCAGATGGTGATCTCACCGGTGACACAGGCCGATGTGCAGGCGGTTACAGATCTGCCCGGTTCGGAACGGGGCGAAGGAGGATTCGGAAGTACAGGCAAGCATTGAACAAACTGCGTCCATATCTGACCCTGCTCAAAACCAACCACCAGTTCCGCAGGGTCTGGTTGAGCCAGATCATCTCCAACTTCGGTGACTGGTTCGGTGTCATTGCCGTATTCACCATCATCTTGGATTTCTCTGATTCCGAATTCCTGCTCGGACTGGTCATCGTCATCAAGTTCGTGGCCTTCGCTGCTCTTTCGCCCTTTGCCGGATACGTGGCCGACCGGTTTGACCGCCGAATACTGATGCTGATCTGCGATTTCGGACGCGGGGCGGTGGTACTCGGTTTCCTTTTCGTGCGCGACCCCTCGCTGCTGTGGCTGGTCTATGCGCTTACCGCCATGCAGATGGGCTTTGCTTCCGTTTTCCAGCCGGCCAAGCAGGCCTCCATCCCCAACATCACGACCGGCGATGACCTGGTCAAGGCCAATATCATATCCAACCTGTCATGGAGTGTAATCTTTACGACGGGCATGGGTATTGGCGGACTGGCCACAGCCTGGCTGGGCACCGATGCCGTTTTCATCATCAACGGTACCGGGTACATCCTGTCAACGTGGTTTATTTTCCGTGCGACCATTCCACACGAGCGTAACGAGGAAACCCTGCAGTCACTGCGCAACCCGGTTCGCGGCATCATTGACGGATACAGGTTTATCCTGTCCAACACACAGATACTGCGTCCAGCCCTGGCCAAAGGCACCATCACCTTTTTCCTGGGGGCTCTGGTCTATATGCTTATCCTGGTTTCCGAAGAGATCCTGATGATGGGGAGTATCGGCCTCGGGCTGTTGTATGCGGCCCGGGGGTTTGGTACAGCGGTCGGACCGGTGCTGATACGCCGTTTTTTCAGCGATGAGCGTCGCTGGGTCATGATGATGGGCGTAGCAATGCTTGCCTCCGGAGCGTTATACCTGGCCATCGGTTCGCTTGAGGTGATCTGGCTGATGCTGATCCTGGTCTTCGTAGCCCATACGGCCTCCGGTGCAAACTGGGTGATGAGCACCGTACTGCTGCAAAAGCGCTCGCCAGATGCCTTTCGCGGTCGCATTTTCAGCTCCGAGTGGTTATTGTTCACCATCTCCCACGCCATATCGGTAACGTGTGCGTCACTGATCATGGAGTCAGACCTGCTTACGCTCCGGCAGGCGATGTGGATCTATGCCTTCGGGTTGTTGGTGGCCGGAGCGCTGTGGCTGCTGTTCGTCGCCCGGGGCGAGGCGCGATGGAACCGGCTGAAAGCGGCCCGTCAATGGCGCCGGGAGATGCGCAGCCATCAGGTGCCGGTCGTGGAATAAAAAAAAACAGCCAGGAAAAGGTGACCAACCGTAACCTGGCTGTATATTCGAATGCCATCGTAGACGAGCTTCTGCTAACAGGATGTGCCACAGATGACTTTGTTACAAAAAGCCGCTCATTCCGCTCCCAGAGTCCGGGCCCTGCGCGCCGCTTCATCAACCGCCTTGATCATGGTCACACGCAGGCCGCCTTCCTCCAGGCGGAGCAGGCCGTCAATTGTACATCCGGCCGGGGTGGTTACATGGTCTTTGAGTATGGCGGGATGCTGGCCGGTCTCGGCGACCATGCGCGCCGCCCCAAGACAGGCCTGGGTCACCAGCGCGGTAGATACGTCACGCGGCAGGCCGCACTTGACCCCGCCCTCGGCCAGTGCCTCGATCACCACATAGATGAAGGCCGGACCACTTGCACTCAAGCCGGTCACCGCGTCAAAATATTTTTCGTCAAGAACCAGGGTCTTGCCAAGCGACCCGAAAAGAGCTTCGGCGAATTTTATCTGATCTCCGTTGGTATTGTTTCCCGAGGCCAGCACCGTCATGCCGGCCCCGATCTCGCAAGGTGTGTTAGGCATGGCGCGAATTACCGGCAGCGGCAGGACCAGGGCTTTCTGCAGCTGTGCTATCGTGTAGCCCGCCATGATTGAGATAACCAGTTGTTCGGCATGAATGGCCTCCCGGATGGATGCGATGACTTTAGGAGCCATCTGCGGCTTGACGCAGAGCAGGATGATATCGGCTTCACGGACGGCCTCGGTATTGTCGGTGGATCCCTTCACCCCGAATTTTTTTCGGACATAGTCAACACGTGAGTCATGTTTGGCCGTGACGTGGAGCTGCTCTTTTTTCAAGGTGCCGGTAGACAGCAGACGGGTGACCAGCACCTCGCCCATTTTACCGGCGCCGATGACGGCAATGTTTTTTCCTTTCAGCATAATGTATTCAGCATAGTGTGGGGACCGTTCAGCACAGTGTCGGAATAGGTCAGTTTGGTGACTGGACCGTTTTGTAGAGTGTCAGAATCGGTGTGTGGTGTCGGGACCGGAAGGGGTTGCCCAGGATGCCGGTCGGATAAGTTCAGTTATCTTCAGATATTGGCAGATTATAAATGGAAAATGATATCGCATTGCGGATACCGATTCGTTTACAACGATTGGAGGTTGTCATGAAGGTTGGTGGATGTCACCACGGTCGATGAGTGCCGCTTATTGTCTGCGCTAACACGGCGATTACACGGCGATCACCCGTCATTCTGTCGGCTTTCTTCTATTTCATTGTGCATTAATTCTTTGACGGTTGCCAGCACGCGATCGCCCATTTCCGTGGTGGAAAGCACATGGCGGGCGTGGCGGCTCATGTCCTTGCAGTTGTAGCCGTCGGCCAGCACCCGCCCTATGGCCGATTCAATGGCAATGGCCGCTTCCTCATGTCCGAGTGAATAACGGAACATTAGCGCGACCGAAGCCAGCGTGGCAAGCGGATTGGCGATGTCCTGCCCGGCAATGTCGGGTGCGGAACCGTGCACCGGTTCATACATGCCCGGACCGTCACCAAGACTGGCTGAGGGGAGCATGCCGATGGATCCGGTAAGCATGGCCGCTTCGTCGCTCAGGATGTCACCGAACATGTTCTCGGTCAGGATCACGTCGAATTGACCCGGATTGCGGATGAGCTGCATGGCGCAGTTGTCAACCAGCATGTGTTCCAGGGTCACATCCGGGTAACTGTCGGCAATGCGGATGACGG
This sequence comes from Cyclonatronaceae bacterium, assembly GCA_046483675.1. Taxonomy (GTDB): domain Bacteria; phylum Bacteroidota; class Rhodothermia; order Balneolales; family Natronogracilivirgulaceae; genus SKNL01. The sequence continues at coordinate 13,151 of JAWOCT010000025.1, read as the reverse complement.
TACTGCGCCATAGCTGGGAGCTGGCCAGGATGTTGGCCTTATCCACCGATGTCACTTTGCCCCGGCGCCCGCGGGCCGCCTGGAAAGCCGCTATGGCAATGCGCTCGATCTCGGGGACCGAGTAGCGCATAGTGTCCACGCCGGTTTCGACGCCGTCCTCTTCGCTGATGCCTTTGGGCTGTCCGAAATAGAGTCCGCCCGTCAGTTCACGCACCACCAGCAGATCCACCCCGTCGACCACCTCGGGCCTCAGGGGGGAGGCGTCCTTGAGTGCATCATGCACGGTGACGGGACGAAGGTTATTGTAGAGTCCGAGCTCCTTTCGCAGTCGAAGCAGGGCTTTTTCGGGCCGTTTGTCGGCGGGGAAATCGTCCCATTCGGGTCCGCCCACTGCGCCCAGAAGCACGGCGTCGGCTTTTTTGCAGGCCTCCACTACGTCATCCTTCACGGGTTCGTTGCAACTGTCCAGACTGGCTCCGCCAACCAGGTAGGTCCCGGTACGGATGCCCAGACCAAAGCGTTCTGAAAGGTAGTCAATGATTTTTTTTCCTTCCCTGACCACTTCCACGCCGATTCCGTCACCGGGAAGCAGTACAATCCGTTTGCTCATAACGTTCTTCTGATATGATCTGAATGCATATTATCTCAATGTATTATCCGGCCGGCTTATATCATACCGTGCTTGGCGGCGTATTTGAAAATTCCGCCGGCCTCCACGATATCGACGACATCGCCGAGTTTTTTGAGGGGATAGCTTTTACCGGTCGTGTTGTTTTTTATGATATTGAGTTCGCCGTCGATTTCCAACTCATCGCCCGTGGATATGTGCTCGACCAGGTCATCGTGGCTTTCGTAGGGGATGATGAACCCGCCGTCGACGGCATTGCGGAAGAAGATGCGGGCGTAACCGGTGGCTACGACCGCTTCGGCTCCGGCCTGCTGCAAGGCAAACGGGGCATGTTCACGGGAGGATCCGCATCCAAAATTCTTTCCGGCAATGATGATTTTGAATTCGGATTCGAACTGGTCGGGATCGGTAAAAGGGATGCCGCCGCGGGGCAGTCCGGCTTCTTCATCCGGCACCCCGGAAAGGGCGAAGCGTCCATAAAAACGCCGTTCCTCGGGGTCGTCCAGGCTGTAGACGAGATGTTGAGCGGGTATGATCTGGTCGGTGTCGATGTCGTTGCCCACGACAAAGGCTTTTCCTTTTATGTTCTTGTTCATCGTTAAATAGTCTGAATGGGAATTTGAAATGGAAGTCAGGCGGTCCGTTCGCCGGCGGTCACGCCGGTTTCGGCGGGCAGGTATTCACGCGGATCGGTGATCTTGCCCGTAATGGCCGATGCGGCCACGGTGTAGGGCGATGCCAGGTAGACCTGCGCCTTCTTGGATCCCATCCGCCCGGGAAAATTCCGGTTGGTGGTGGAGATGCAGATTTCCTCGCTTTGCAAGCGTCCGAATGTATCGGAAGGGCCGCCAAGACAAGCCGCGCAGGAAGCCTCGCCCATGTGGGCGCCGGCCTGCTCGAAGATGTTCCAGAGTTTCTCACCGTCGTAGTAGGTGGTCTTGAGTTGCTCGCGGACCAGCGTGGTGGCGGGGACAACATACGTCTCCACTCCAACCTGGTGTCCTTTGATGATCTTGGCGGCCGCTTCGAAATCGGAAATTTTGCCGCCGGTGCAGGAACCGATATAGGCACGGGTGAGGCGGGTGCCTCGGACTTCGGAAACGGTCGCCTTGTTGTCCGGCGAGTGCGGCTTGGCCACCATAGGCTCCAGGTCGGCGCTCTTGTAGCGCCGAACACTGTGGTATTTGGCGTTCGGATCATTATAGAGTGGCGTAAAATCGTAGTCAGTACGCTGACGCACATAGTCGAAGGTCACTTCATCCGGCTCGATGACCCCGTTTTTGCCGCCCCCTTCGATCACCATGTTGGTCAGCGTCATGCGGCCTTCCATGTCCATGCGCATGACACCGTCGCCGGCAAATTCCATGGCACGATAAGTGGCCCCATCCACCCCGATATCACCGATAATCTGGAGTATGAGGTCCTTGGCCATGATGTACGGTGGAATTTCCCCTTCGAAGATGAATTTCATGGTCTCGGGCACTTTGACCCAGAGTTTGCCGGTGCCCATGATGAAGCCGGCGTCGGTGTTGCCGATGCCGGTGGCGAACTGGCCGAACGCCCCGGCGGTGCAGGTGTGCGAGTCGGTGCCGAAGAGCACATCGCCCGGTCGCGTGAAACCCTCTTCGGGCATGGCCACGTGGCAAACGCCTTTGTAGCGTTCGGTGCCGACGTCATAGTAGTGGGGCAGGTCCTGGTCAGCAGCAAAGGCACGGAGGATATCCACGTTCCGGTTGGCGTATTTATCGTTGGTGAAGATGTAGTGGTCGGGGATGATGACCACCTTGTTCTTGTCCCATACACGGGCGTTTTCGCCGAATTCGCGCTTGAAGATGCCGATGGTGGGCGGACCGCAGACGTCATGTGTCATCAGGATGTCCACGTTCACCCAGACTGTTTCGCCGGCATCGACGCGGGGGCGGCCGGAAGCTTTGGCCAGGATTTTCTCCGTTAAGGTCATTGACATGGTAAAGCCTGTTTTTTTCTGTATGATTTGTTGTTTGTTTCTGTTTGTTTTGTTGTCGGTAAAAGTGTGGATGAAATGCGCCGGTTCACCGACCGCACATCGACTGCACATCAGGGCCTGTTGAAATGTTCGTAGATGGATTCCTGGGCAAACGAGGTGTTCATGCGCGATACGCCGTTGCGGGAGACGCCCGGACGGGTCGAGCCGTTCATGCGCAAGCCCATGGCCGCGATTCCAAGCAGGTCTTCATCCACCACCACTTTCTTCTCGTCGGCAATGACGATAAAGGCCTCGTAGGCGACATCCATCTGGTCCCGGTTGAGTTCGTATCCCAGCTTTTGCAGGCGTGCTCCGAGGGCGCGTCGGCCGGAATGCTTGCCCAGGACAATGTTATTGGAGGAGAGTCCGACCGAGGCCGGTGTCATGATCTCGTAGGTTAACGGATTCTTGAGGACACCGTCCTGGTGGATACCGGCTTCGTGGGCAAAGGCGTTCTGGCCGACGATGGCCTTGTTGACCTGGACCTCCATGCTGGTGATCTCCGAAAGCATTTTGCTGGTCGGATAGATCTGGCTGGTGTCGATCCCGGTTTGCACGCTGAATTCGGAGCTGCGAGTCTGCATTGCCATGACGATTTCTTCGAGTGCGGCATTGCCGGCGCGTTCGCCGATGCCGTTCATGGTGCACTCGACCTGTTGGGCGCCGTTGCGGATAGCCATCACGGAATTGGCCGTACCCATGCCCATGTCATTGTGGCAGTGGACGCTCAGGATGGCTTTTTCTATGTTGGGTACGCGTTCTCGAAGGGTGCGTATGAGTTCCCCGAACTCCCAGGGCATGCCGTATCCTACCGTATCGGGGATGTTGATCACGCGGGCGCCGGCGTCGATGGTTGCCTCGACGATGCGGCAGAGGAAATCCACATCGCTGCGGGTGGCATCCTCGGCGGAGAACTCTACTTCATCGCACAGGCTGCGCGCATAGGTGACGGCGGCCACGGCATCATCCAGCACCTGTTCGCGCGTCTTCTTGAGCTTGTGCTCCATGTGGATGTCCGAGGTGGCGATGAAGGTGTGTATCCGCGGGTAGCGGGCCGGTTTCAAAGCCTCCCAGGCCCGGTCGATATCACCTTTTTTGGCACGAGCAAGCCCGGCCACCGTCGCGCGTTTTGTCTGTTCGGCAATGGCGCGCACGGCTTTGAAATCACCTTCCGAGGATATCGGGAAACCGGCTTCGATCACATCCACTCCCAGTAGCTCCAGCTGGCGGGCCAATCGGACTTTTTCCTGCAGGTTCATGCTGAACCCGGGTGCCTGTTCGCCATCGCGGAGCGTCGTATCGAAGATCTGGATTCGTTTCTTCATAACTAGGAGTGGTTTTCGGTTGTGATTTTTTGCTGCTGGAGATAGTAGGCCATGCTTTCCATAAGTGCCTGCCAGCTGGCCTCGATGATGTTTTCCGACACGCCAACAGTCCCCCAGCTGGTACCGTTGTTGACGGAGTCGATCAGCACCCGCACCTTGGCATTGGTGCCGTCCTTTTCGTTGAGTACACGAACTTTGTAGTCCGAAAGCTGCATATGGTTCACTTCCGGATAGAATTTGCAGATGGCCTTGCGGAGCGCACGGTCCAGGGCGTGTACCGGACCGTTGCCCGATGCGGCCGTATGCTCCTCTTCACCGTTGACCAGCAGACGGATGGTGGCTTCGGAGCGAATCTCGGCCCGCTCGTTCTTTTCGATGATCACGCGGAAGCCCTTGAGCTCGAACAGGTCGGTCCATTCGCCGGTGATCTTGCGGATCAGCAGGTCAAGTGAGCCCTCGGCCGCCTCAAACTGGTACCCTTCGTTCTCAAGCTGCTTGAGCCTTTGCACGATCTCGGGCACCTTGTCGCCGTAGGAGAGAAGGTCGATACCGAGTTCATCGGATTTGTAGTGGATATTGCTTTTGCCGGAAAGATCGGAGACAAGCACGCGTCGCTGGTTGCCGATCGAATCCGGGCTGACATGTTCATAGGTGGACGGGTCTTTCATCACCGCGCTTACGTGGATGCCTCCCTTGTGGGCGAAGGCGCTCTTGCCGACGAAAGCCTGGTGATCGAAGGGCATTACGTTGGCCACTTCACTGACAAAATGGGACAGGCTCGTCAGTGTTTCCATCCGGTCGGGGGCGATACAGTCATAGCCCATTTTGAGCTGCAGGTTCGGGATGACCGAAATGAGGTTAACATTGCCGCATCGTTCGCCATAACCGTTGATGGTGCCCTGCACGTGGCGGCATCCACTCTGGACGGCCGCAAGCGTATTGGCAACGGCCAACTCCCCGTCATTGTGGGCGTGGATGCCGACCACCCGGTCGGGAAAGCGTGCGACCACGGTTTGCACGATCTCTGTTACTTCGTGCGGCAGGGTGCCCCCGTTGGTGTCGCACAGGACCAGTGCCGAAGCACCGGCCTGTGCGGCATGGTCCAGGGTTCGCAGCGCATAGTCCGGATTGTCCTTGTATCCGTCAAAGAAGTGTTCGGCATCATAGATCACTTCCTTGTCATGCGCCACCATGTAGGCAACAGACTGCCGGATCAGATCCAGGTTGTCACGATCGGTAATACCGAGTGCCTGATACACATGGAACAGCCAGGTCTTCCCGAAAATGGAGACCGCGGGGGTCCCGGCTTCGACAAGGGCCTGGATGTTGGGGTCGGTCCCTGGCGTGTTGCCGTACCGCATGGTACTGCCGAACGCCACCAGGCGGGCATGCTCGAACCGGTGTGAACGGGCCCGGGTGAAGAACGCCATGTCCTTCGGGTTGGATCCGGGCCATCCGCCCTCGATGTAGTCAATGCCCGTCCGGTCCAGACGCCTGGCGATGCGCATCTTGTCGTCCGAAGACAGGGAGATGCCCTCGCCCTGGGTTCCGTCCCGCAATGTGGTATCAAACAGGTCTATCGATCGTGTTGTCATGGATCTGTCAGTCCTTTTTTATCCAGCTCATCATGTTGCGCAGTTCACCACCGATCTGTTCAATGGGAAGGCGGCTGTGTTTCCGCCTCAAGGCTTCCAGGGAAGCCCGTCCTGCCTTGTTTTCCAGAATCCAGTCACGGGCAAAATTCCCGTTCCGGATGTTTTCCAGAATATCTTCCATTCGCTTGCGGGTATCGCCGTTGATGACCTTGGGCCCCGATTTCATGCCGCCGTACTCGGCCGTGTCGCTCACAGAGTGGTACATGCCTGCGATGCCGCCCTCGTACATCAGGTCGACGATCAGCTTCATCTCGTGCAGGCATTCGAAATAGGCAATTTCCGGCCGGTAACCGGCCTTAACGAGTACATCAAACCCAGTGTTGATCAACTCGGTGACCCCGCCGCACAAAACGGCCTGCTCTCCGAACAGATCCGACTCGGTCTCTTCCTCAAAACTCGTTTCGATGACACCGGCACGGGTGCCACCGATACCCTTTGCATAAGCCAGGGCCATCTCGCGCAGGTTTCCGTCCGGATCCTGGTGGATGGCGAACAGGCAGGGCACACCGGCGTCCTGGGTATAGACGCGCCGGACAAGGTGGCCGGGACCTTTCGGGGCGACCATGAACACGCCGACATTCTCCGGCGGTACGATCTGGTTAAAATGGATGTTGAAGCCGTGTGCGAAAGCCAGAGTGTTGCCCGGCTTGAGGTTTGGGCGAATATCGCTCTCGTAGACAGCTTGCTGCTTTTCGTCGGGGAGGAGCACCATTACTATATCAGCCTTGCTCACGGCATCGGCGGTATCATGGACGGTCAGCCCGTCCTTTTCGGCGACATCCCGCGACCGGCTGTCGCTGCGGAGCCCGACAATGACCGATACCCCGCTTTCGTGAAGGTTCAGGGCATGGGCGTGTCCCTGGCTGCCGTAGCCAAGGACGGCCACGGTCTTGTCCTTCAGGACGGAGAGGTCGGCATCGTTGTCGTAATATAATTTCATTTTGTGGTTTCGGATGTATGGGTTGCGGTTGATGGAATGGGGTGTTATAGCAAGGCTCGCTGGAGGTCAGTCCCTGGGCTGGTATTCACGTTTCATGGCCACTGTTCCGGTGCGCGCCACCTGGCGTATGCCGAACGGTTCGAACATGCCGATGGCTGCATCCACCTTGTCCTTTCGCCCGGTGATCTCGATGGTCAGGCTTTCAGGGCTGATGTCGATGACCTTGGCCCGGAACACGTTGGCCACCTGGATGATCTCGGTCTGTTTTTCCTTGGTGGATTCGATCTTGATCAGGGCCAGTTCCCGCTCGACATGGGGCAGAAAAGTGAGGTCCGTGACGCTGACCACATCCACCAGCTTGTCCAGCTGAAGGATGATCTGGTCAATGATGCGTTCGTCGCCGTGGGTGGTGATGGTGCAGCTGGCCATGTCGTTCTCTTCAGCCTCACCGATACTGATGCTGTCGATATTGAATCCGCGACCGGTAAACAACCCTGCAATGCGGGCAAGGGCATTGAAGTTGTGGTTGACCTTCATCGAGATCGTATGCTTGCGTTCTTTGCGGGCGGCTGCAGTCATTGCTGTTTTTATGGTTGAAGGTGGATGAGGGATGCGGTTTACCGAGTCGGCTTGACGGGGATCGGCGTATCAACCAGTTCGTCGACGGCGGCACCGGGCGGGATCATCGGATAGACGCACTCTTCCTTGCTCACACGGATATCCATGACGACCGGTCGGTCCTTTATGGCGTGGGCCTTTTCCAGCACTTTGCCCAGTTCCTGAGCGTTATCGGCCCTCATGCCGACCGCTCCGTAAGCCTCGGCCATTTTTACGAAGTCGGGGTTGCTTTCCTCCAGGAAAGAGTGGGAGTAACGTCCGCCGTAGAACATCTCCTGCCACTGGCGCACCATGCCGAGGTAGCCGTTGTTCATGATGGCGATCTTGACCGGAATATTGTACGCCACGGCGGTGGTCAGTTCCATGGAGGTCATCTGGAACCCCCCGTCACCGGTGATGCACCACACGTCGCGGTCGGGCCGGGCCACGGCAGCGCCTACGGCTGCCGGGAAGCCGAAGCCCATGGTACCGAGTCCGCCGGAAGAAATCCACGACTTGGGATGGTTGTATTTATAGTATTGCGCCGCCCACATCTGATGCTGTCCCACATCGGTGGAGACGATGGCCTCACCGTTGGTTACACGCGAGATCTCCTGTATCATGAACTGGGGGGCAATCTCCCCGCTGCGGGACTCGTAGCGAAGCGGATGCTCTTTTCGCCACTGGTCGATGGTGCCAAGCCACTCGCCGGTATTCACCGGACCGACCTGACGGTTGAGCTCGGTGAGCACTTCCTTCACATCGCCTACCACCGGCACCTCCACATGGACATTCTTGTTGATGCATGAGGGATCGATATCGATGTGGATCTTTCTGGAATGGGGTGAAAATCCGTCGACGCGGCCGGTAACACGGTCGTCGAACCGAGCGCCCACGGCAATCAACACATCGCATTTCTGGATGGCCATGTTGGCATACCACGTGCCGTGCATGCCCAGCATGCCAACCGAAAGCGGATCGTTTTCCGGGTATGCGCCCAGACCCATGAGGGTGGTCGCCACGGGAATACGGCATTTGCGGGCCATTTCGATCACCTCTTTGTGTGCATCGCCCATAATGGCGCCGCCGCCAACATACAGGAGCGGACGGCTTGACACACCGATGAGTTCGGCAGCCTTGCGGATCTGCTCGGGTTCGCCCTTGGTTTGGGGCTGGTATCCCCGCAGAGAGGTCTGGGAAGCACGTTTCTGGTAATCGGCTTTCGCAAAAAGCATGTCTTTCGGCAGGTCGATCAGGACCGGACCCGGCCGGCCGGACATTGCGATATAAAAGGCGTCTCGGATGGCATCCGCCAGGTCTTCCACTTTCTTGACCAGGAAACTGTGTTTGGTTACCGGACGTGTCATGCCTATGATGTCGGCCTCCTGAAAAGCGTCATTGCCGATGAAAGAGGAGGGTACCTGGCCAGTAAGCACAACAAGGGGAATCGAATCCATCATCGCCGTGGTGATGCCGGTGACCGTGTTGGTAGCCCCCGGACCGGAGGTGGCCAGGATCACGCCCGGTTTGCCGGTGGCCCGTGCATACCCATCTGCCATGTGTGTGCCTCCCTGCTCGTGTCGCACCAGGATATGCCGGAGTTCCGGAGTCTTGAAAAGGGTGTCGTAGACGCCCAGGACGACTCCGCCCGGGTAACCGAAAACGGTGTCCACTCCCTGATCCAGCAGACTGCGGATCAGGATCTCGCCACCGTTCAATTCTTTTCTTACCGTCACATCCGTGCCTGCGACATGCGCGGTACCGTTGACGGCCGTCTGTTGAGTCGTTGCCTTCGTGTTCGCTCCGGGTTTTGTTGCGGTATCTTTCATGGTATATGACGTTGTGGGATTGGGTGGATACAGTCCTTTTTCCCAGAGGTCATTACCTTTTGTCCGTATTCAGCGCTTTATTCTAAAAAAGATGGGATGCAGGGATGACCTCTGGCGATTTCTATAGAATGCCGTTTAGTAGGTCAATTATTAGAATAATGATGCCGCTGACGAGGGATATCCTCAGGACGGAAGAGGGAGGAACGGATGCAATCTCCGTTACGATGGAAGACACAACCCCGGCAACGGGACGCGATGGCCTCCGGAGCGGAAGTGCAAGTGCGTTGGGTTGTGTTCGCTTCATCATCGTTGTTTGCTTGCTACGTATCTGATTATCTCATACGTAATTGATTAAACTTGTTTCAAAGCTAACGCTTTTCTCTCTTTTGTCAACAGCCGATGAAAGAAAAAAGTGAAAAAGTTATTTTGAAGTTGGATAGGGGTATTAAATAATATGAATTTATAGATATAATTATTAATATAATTAGGTAAAAATGACATAAATATAAAATAATATCCATTTTGGAAGCGCTTTTTGGATAATTATCGCTGAAATTTCACTGATGCTGTCAAGGCATCTGTAATATTTCCAATCTGAAGAGTTTCCTGATATTCATCATAAATTCGTCTGAAGCGGCCAAAGTTTGTCTTGTGAAAAAGCCACGAATGTAGTAGCATGATGCATTTCGATCATGAAAGTCGAACCATACAGATGATTTTCAGTACCAACTCGGATACACGCCGCATACAGAAAAGATAGATTAAGGATACCATTATGCCATTAAATAAATACAGCCGCCGCCTCACACAGGTGCGCTCGCAGGTCGGGTCACAGGCCATGCTCTATGCCACCGGACTCACTCAGGAGGATTTCGACAAACCTCAGATCGGCATTGCCAGCATGGGATGGGATGGCAATCCCTGCAACATGCACCTCAACGATCTGGCGTCTCTTGTCAAGAAAGGGGTTAACGATGAGGAGATGATCGGTTACATCTTCCACACAATCGGTGTAAGTGACGGAATATCCATGGGTACAACCGGCATGAAATACTCTCTGCAGTCAAGGGACATCATTGCCGATTCCATCGAGACCGTGATGGCGGCACAGTGGTACGACGGGGTCATCGCATTGCCCGGCTGCGACAAGAACATGCCCGGTTCGGTCATCGCCATGGCCCGGCTCAACCGGCCCTCCATCATGGTCTACGGCGGGACCATCCGGCCCGGATCGCTGTCTAACAGAAAACTGGATGTGGTTTCGGCATTCGAAGCATGGGGCCAGTACGTAACGAAGCAGATCGACGAAGAGGGGCTGGACAATGTCCTGAAGCATGCCTGTCCGGGAGCGGGTGCCTGCGGCGGCATGTATACGGCCAATACCATGGCCTCGGCCATCGAGACTATCGGGCTCAGCCTGCCGTACAGTTCCTCCATACCGGCCACTTCCGATGACAAGCGGGAAGAGTGTGAGCGGGCCGGTGCAGCTATGAAAAGACTGCTGGAAAAGGACATCACACCGGACATGATACTCACCCGCCGATCGTTCGAGAATGCCATCACCGTGGTGATCGCCCTGGGCGGATCCACCAATGCCGTGCTCCATCTTCTGGCCATGGCGCATGCGGCCGGCGTGGTGCTGAGTATTGATGATTTTCAGCAGATTTCCAACAAAACCCCGTTCCTGGCCGACCTCAAGCCCAGTGGCCAGTATGTTATGGAAGACCTGTACGATGTCGGCGGGGTGCCGGCCGTCCAGAAACTGCTGCTGAAAGAAGGCTTTTTGCATGGTGACTGCCTGACCGTCACCGGCCGGACACTGGAGGAGAACCTCGAGGATCTGCCCGGACTTTCCTCGGGGCAGGCCATCATCGCGCCTGTCACCGCACCCATCAAAAAAACCGGTCACCTTTCCATCCTGTACGGCAACCTGGCGGAGGAGGGAGCCGTTGCCAAGATCACCGGTAAGGAGGGCACCCGATTTCAGGGTCCCGCCCGTGTCTTTGACTCCGAAGAGGAATGTCTGGAAGGGATATCGCAGGGCCGGGTCAAGGCGGGCGACGTGGTGATCATCCGCTATGAAGGGCCCAAAGGCGGACCCGGTATGCGCGAAATGCTCTCGGTCACGTCGGCTATCATGGGGGCCGGACTTGGAAAGGAAGTGGCCCTCATCACCGACGGCCGCTTTTCGGGTGGAACCCACGGCTTCGTGGTCGGGCATATCACACCCGAAGCCCGGGAAGGGGGCCTCATTGCCCTGGTCCAGGACGGTGACAGGGTCACGATCGACGCCGATGCCAACCGGCTGGATACGGACCTGGACGAGGATGAAATCGCGCGGCGCAGACAGGCGTGGAACCCGCCCGCCATCAAGGCCACGAAAGGCACCCTGTTGAAATACTTCCGCAATGTCTCATCGGCATCGACCGGCTGTGTGACAGATCGCTGACACAGGTGCGGGGCGCCGCGGCACCAGCTGAACCCATAATCAACGGGGCTCATACTTTTTCATTTCACGATGGTAGTCCTCCTCGGAAATGAGGCCCTGCTGCCAGAGTCCCACCAGCTCGTTCATCGGATCCAGGGTGCCGGAAGGATGGACAGGACGGGTCTGCTCGGCCTCCTGCCGGATCTTCAGCCGGTCGCGTTCGGTTTCAGCCGCTTGTTCTATCAGTGATGCGATCGGACCGGCGTCGGATATCCCCTGCATCTCAAGCATGCCCGAAGTATGATGGATGCGTATGCTTCCCAGTCCGAACCAACCCGGGACTCCTTTGTGGATGACCTCACAGGTCCCGATGTTCTGCAACGCGACGGAAGTCTCCATTTCCCCATCCCGCAGCGTAACCCCGCTGTTGGAAATAAAGTACTGCATCCCCAGCCATCTTTTCCGATAGCGGAATATGATCCAGACGCCAAGCCCCAGCAGCGGCGCCAGCAGCACACCGGCGATATAGGGGAGCATGTAGATGCGCCAGTCGGGCCGGAGATCGTAAGTTTGCTTATCAGCTGCCATGAATTTGCTTTTTCGTGGTCAATAAACAGATTTTTTTGTAAGTTAGCGTCTTCATGAAATTTTCAAAATCAGTCCCCCAAATGCCGGCAGCCGCCTAACTTGTTGCGGGTGAATCCGGAAGCAGTCATGCCGAAATTATCCGTCTGGAAATATGTCGTGATCTTGTGGATGACGGCGGTGCTCGTAGCCGGATTTCTTATCCGGGTGCCCGAAATCCCGATCCTGTACGAGACAACCCGCAACCTGTTTTTCCATGTGCCAATGTGGTTCACGATGACCGTGATGTTCGCTGCCGGACTGGTTTTCAGTATACGGTACCTCATGGGAAGCAACATGCGCCACGATGCCCTTGCAGAATCGGTGACACTCGTCGGCATACTGTTCGGTCTGTGCGGACTGCTGACCGGGGCGCTGTGGGCCAGGTTCACATGGGGGACCTGGTGGACATTTGCCGAGCCCAAGATGAACCTGTCGGCCATGGCGCTGATGATCTACGTAGCCTATTTCATTCTGAGGTCGGCGTTCGATGATCCTGAAAAACGGGCCAAAATTGCGGCGGTATACAATATTTTTGCGGCCACTACGGTGCCGTTCCTGCTCTATGTCGTGCCCCGGCAGCTGCCCAGCCTCCATCCCGGCGCGGACGGCAATCCGGCGTTCAGCGATCTCACGGCCCCGGAACTCCGTCTCGTTTTTTATCCCGCCGTGATCGGTTTCATCGGCCTGGCTGCATGGATATCCCAGATCCGATACCGCTATGTGATATTGCCGATCACCATCAACCGCTTAAACAGAAATAATAACGATTGAAACCACGTTGAACAGGGAACAGAATGACCCACATCATGACATTGATCCTGCTCCTTTTTTCTGCCGCTGCCGATACGCTATCCGAGGCGTACAGTGATCTGTGGCAGGGAGTCCAGGCACCCGAACACGGCAATGTGATCATGCAGGCCATGGCATCCCAGGGATTGATTCTGGTGGTGCTCGGTGTGAGCCTGATTATCTGGTTCGTCCTGATCGGCTACCTGGTCAGGCTGGACAAAAAAATCTCGGATCTGGAACAGAAACTCTCCGATTAGCGGTTTACCGTACATCCACCTGTCACCCAACACCCATCCGTCCAGTTACGCACCCACCCCTTCCCCCCATC
>JAWOCT010000103.1:0-6269 GCA_046483675.1 Cyclonatronaceae bacterium | reverse complement strand
GCGCAGCTGAGTGCCAGTTTCTGTTTCATGCCACCACTGAGGTCACCGGCACGACGGTTTTTGAACGGCTCGATCTGATGGTAGATATCGCGGATCAGGTGATAGCTCTCCTCCACGGAAGTGAGGAAAATCGAGGCGAAAAAGTCGAGATTTTCCCGGACGGACAAATCCTGGTACAGTGAAAAACGTCCCGGCATGTACCCGATGCGTCTGCGAAGTTCCCGGAATGCGACGACGACATCGTGTCCGAGCACCTTCGCCTCACCCTTGTCCGGCAGCACAAGCGTGGCAAGGATCCGGAACAGTGTGGTTTTTCCGGCGCCATCGGGACCTATGACACCGAACAGCTCGCTCTCGTTGACATCAAGCGATATTCCTTTCAGCGCCCGGATGTCACCGTAGCTTTTCGTAAGGTTTTTGACGGATGCCGACATGGTTTCAATTGTGAGCTGATTGGATTGCGTGCAAAAGCTGATGCGGTTCAGACAGCTTTCAGTGACCCGTTGTCAGAACCGGACTTCGCCGGGCATGCCGATTTTCAGGCGCCCGTCGTTGCGGACCCGCACTTTCATGGCATACACCGTGGTGATCCGCTCATCACGCGTCTGAATAGTGCGCGGCGTAAACTCGCCCCGGGAGGCAATCCATGATATCTCGCCGCTGATGCGATCCATGGTCCCGTCCGGACCGTCGAACAGCACTTCGACCGATTGACCCAGCCGAACTTCCCCAAGCTGCGCCCCGCTTATGTATGCCCGCAGATACATGGTTTGCAGATCGGCCAGTTTGAACAACGGCTTGCCTGGTGCCGCCATCTCGCCTGCTTCGACATATTTGGTCAGCACGGTTCCGGAAATGGGTGTGCGGATGGCCGATCGATCCATCCGGTCCCGGATCTCCATCATCTGCACATCAAGCACGCGGGCCTCACTACGGATGCTGCCCTTCTGTGTTTCGGCGGCTTCAATCTGCCGGTCCAGCACACGGACCCTGCCCGCAGCCTCGTCGAGCTGCCGCTGTGTGGACGCACCGTCAGCGAACATGCGCCGGACGCGTTCCAGCTCAACCTCTGCCACGTCTTTCTGTTCGCGGTGGACATCGGCCTGCGCTCTTGCGTTCGCCAGCCGGGACAATATCGCCTCTTTTTGTGCTTCAAGCTGCTGGATTTTGAGGTCGAGCGGGATCGTATCCACCCAGCCCGCCACCCGGCCGCTGTCCAGCCGGACCCCTTCTTCCGCTTCAAATGCGATGAGGCGTCCACCGGTTTCAGCGGAAACCATCACTTCGGTGGCTTCGAAATTGCCCCAGGCGTCGGTGCTGTCATTGTCGGAGCCGCATCCAGCCAGAAGAACGGCGCCCATGATGATAAGGATAGCTTTTGCCATGAGATTCACCCGGTTATTGATCACTTTTTGTTAGTGCCTTTGGATTGCCGGCTGGCCAATTGTCGTTACTGTTATGAGCGTGTTACTGTTGTGAGCGTGTTACTGTTGTGAGCGTGTTACTGTCTGAGGGTTGTTTATTGCTGATCGGTTGTCATTGTAATCATGGATCTTACAACCCCCTTGTTGTAAGATAATTCTGCCAGGTCCGGGCCATTTCAATCCGGTGCATATCCCGGTTGATAACCGCCCGCTGGCGGTTGGCAAGCTCGTTGATATACTCGGTCGCCGTAATGGCGCCGTGCTCCAGGTGGCTGACTGCGTCACTGACGATATTCTCATGGAGCGCAATGATTTCCTTATCTGTTCGAATCGTTTCCCTAAGCTCGGCAAGCCGCTCGAGATCTTGCTGCACCGCCATGTGCATAGTGCGATTGAATATCTCCTGCTGATTGTTAATGAGCCGTTGGCGGATCTGCAGGATTTCACGCTCCCGGTCTGCAGTCCGCCAGTTCCAGATAGACCAGCTCGCGCGGACGCCGACAATGTACCAGGGTTGAAACCGGTCTTTGAACATGTCGAGGCCGGGTCGGCCGTAGGCGGCCTGTCCGAACGCCGAGATGTGCGGCCGGTAGGAAGCGGTTGCCATTTCCTCCTGTTGCATCAGCTCGGATCGCTGCGCCTCGAAGAGCGCCATTTCGGGTCGTTGCCGGAAATCAGGACCGACCGGCTGTCCGGGGGTGTCGGGGACATCCGGCATCTGCAAAAAGATGTCTGCCGGCAATTCGGTATCCAGCAGGATCGACAAGACCGAGATGGCCGACTTCTCGCGTGCCTTCAGTGATCGCATCTGCTGGGTGATGCGAAGCTGTTCTGCACGGATGATATCGGCGTTCGATGCGGGGACGGCCCCGTGCTCTACCAGCGATGTGATCTCCTGAAAGCGCTGCGCCAGTTCCTCTTCGGTGATCTCAAGTGCCGTCTGTTGTGCCCTGAGGGCGTGAATGGCAAACCATGCATCGTTTACGCGATCCCTGAGTTCATGCTGGCTCACCCGGATCCGGTGCAGAGCAACGTCCGTCCGGCTGTGTGCCAGGTTGCGCCGGGCCCGTATCCGCCCCCCGTCATAGAGACGCTGTTCTAGGTCCAGCGCCATCTGGTAGCGGTCCTTTGGCTGTGTCGGGATGTCGAATCCATCGGGTGCCGCCGGCAGCCGAATATCGATTTCAGTGACATCCGATTGATACTGCGCCAAGCCGGAAAGCCGGAACTCCGGCAGCCATCCGGCGTCTGCATTTTCCAATTGCAGGTCACGGATTTCCCGCTGCATTCCCGCTTGAGCCGACAGAGGGTAACGGTCGCTGACCATTTCGTAGGCCTGTTCCAGTGTCAGGGTGTCTGCGGCTGCCTGATTCGGATATATCTGAACAGCCAACGTTTCCGTCGCCACCAGAGGCACCAGCGCTGGTGCCATTGCCAGTGAAAACAGCAGAATATTTTTCATTTTTCGTTCATTTTTGCTGTCAGGAAGAGCGGCATCATATCAATTCGGGGGGACATCACTCGGACGGTGATTGCTAAAAAGAATGCGTAACAGGTATTCCATGATCTCCTTCTCCCTTTCCGCCAGGAAATCCCTGTATTCCTGTTCATCCTTTCTTAGCAGGAGTTGTATGAGCGGTCGCCCTACAAACGGGAAGACGCACATGCTGATCATGCTGAGTATGAATTGCTCCGGATCGACCTGATTGCATTCCCCGACCTCTATTCCATTCTCGATCTGCCGGATGAATACCGCAAGAAGCGGGTTGGTCCCCGGTACGGTATCTTCCACCAGTGAAACCAGACGCTCCGGATTGCTCGACAGTTCCTGCATAATGAACAGCGGCAATCCGGGATTATCCAGCAGAGTTCTGATGTATGAGCCGACAAATGTCCGCATGCGTTCCTTCAGTGTGAGTGAAGGATCCCTCAGAATGTCGACAAGAGGGACCAGAAACAGCTGAATGTCATCCCTGAAAACCGTTTGAAAAAGTTTGTCCTTGCTCCGGTAGTAATAGTGCAGGGAGGCCTTGCTTATTCCTGCCTTATCTGCAATTTCCTGCATTCGGGCACCTCCGTACCCCGAGCGTTGGAAAACCTTGCGAGCCGATTCAAGGATGATTTTATCTGTCTGCAAATCCATTTTATCCCGTTTCGCCAGCATGCTGACTTTTTGGTTTGACCATTTAGTCAATACAAGTTACTTCAAGGCTTTCAGCAAGTCAAGCAAATTCTGAACAAAGGGTTTAATTATCCTGAGGGACCGGAATAATTTCGAAGCGTTTGTTTAACGAAGCGTTTGTTTTATGGGCACACACTGCATTGCGCATACTGCATTGCATCTCAACGGGATTACATCTCAACCGGGCTTTTTTTCAACGCATTTCTGCAGTCTCCGGAACTTCATCTTTTCTTGCTGCCTTTTTTGCCTGGCGCATCACATTGCGGGCGGTAATGGCGTATACGGGTGTTATGGGCACACCGGCCGATCGCAGCGCTCTCGCCGTCCATACATTGGAGGTCTTGGGAAAATAATACCTGCTGCGGGCCTTGAAAAAGGCGCTGTTGCCGTAACGTCCACGTGTATGATAGATGGGCTTGCCGTCATCATCCCGGCGGAAATAGCGCGACACGAAGCCAGTGAGCTTCTCTATTCCTTCCGCAGACAGATGCAGGGTGACCACATCCGAGCCGGCGAAGTAATCCGAGGCCGGCATATCCATCCCGACAACATGAAGCACGCTCCGGCTTGGCCAGAATGTTGCCCGAAGCAACAACCAGAATGACGGGTCGGGGTCGGGATAATATTTGTCATCACCCCAGCCGATCTTCAGATATTCCGCCTCCGGCATCATTTCGTGATCGGGAAAGGCATCACCGAGGTGCCCCGATTCGACAACCAGTCCGGCATGCCATCCCACCTGAACGATGTAGACCGGGATGGGCCGCTCCTCGACATCCTCTGGATACAGCTCGGTGACCGGACCGAGGCAACCGGACAGGCAGGCAACAAGCAATATGGCAGCAGCCATGACCGCATAACTGGAGGGAAATACAGCGAAAGGCTTCCCCTGAATCAGGATTCCCGAAAAGAAGTTGCAGCGAAACAGCCCTGATTCTCCTGCATCGCCCAAGCCAGGTGATTTCGTTTTTCGTGTCGCCGTATTGGGGGTAATTGGTGCAGGCATCCGGTCAGATTATGAGAGGTTTTACAGCCCGATCACTGAAAAACGGTTCGCATCGTGCAATGAATTTCCAATAATGGTTGTTCCATACTCAAAATAACAAACTCCGGGATAACTGCACGCAGATCTAGCCGCCCGTTGACTGGGCTCGAGGTCTTCTCTAAAGCGAGCCCGGCTGTATCCAGCGCCGTTGTCTTCCCCGGACGAAATTGCTTCAATGCCATAATCGAACTTCAGAATAAAATGGAACTTGGGATCTACACCTTTGTTGAAAACACACCGCTGAATGGAAGCGGGAAAACGCTGTCACCGCAGCAACGGCTGCGAAACCTGACAGAAGAGGCCGAGCTGGCCGACCAGGCAGGTCTGGATGTGTTTGCCGTGGGGGAACATCACCGATCCGAATATGTCTCATCATCCCCGCCGGTCATCCTTGCGGCGCTGGCCGAACGGACCCGCACCATCCGTCTGAGCAGTGCGGTGACTGTGCTCGGATCAGAGGATCCAGTGCGGGTGTTTCAGCAGTTTTCCACACTGGACCTGCTATCCGGCGGACGCGCCGAAATCATGGCGGGACGCGGCTCGTTCATCGAATCGTTTCCGCTTTTCGGATACGATCTGCAGGATTACAACGAGATTTTTGCCGAAAAACTGGAGTTGCTCCTGCAGTTGCGGGAATCGGAACGCATTACCTGGTCCGGCAAACACCGTGCGGATATTAATGGAAGGGGCGTGTATCCTCGACCCGTCCAGGATCCACTTCCCGTTTGGGTTGCCGTGGGTGGAACCCCGCAGTCAGCGGTTCGGACAGGAGCCCTCGGTCTTCCCATGGCCATTGCCATCATCGGTGGACAGCCCGCGCAGTTCGCTGCGTTTGCCCGGCTTCATCGTGAAGGCGCTCAAAAAGCGGGACATCCGGTCCCGCCCATCAGCATTAACTCACACGGGTTTCTGGCGGACGACTCCCAACAGGCGAGGGACGATGCATTCCCCGCTTTCAAGGTTACAATGGACCGTATTGGACGCGAGCGAGGGTGGCCTCCGATGTCCCGCGAGCAATTCGATGCATCCTGTACGATTTACGGTGCAAACGTCGTCGGCAGCCCGCAGCAAGTGATCGACAAGATTCTGCACCAGCACGAGATATTCGGGCACCACCGATTCCTGCTACAACTCACCGTCGGCAGCATTCCGCACAAAAAGGTGCTGCGTGCCATCGAACTGCTGGGTACAGCAGTGGCACCTGCAGTGCGCAAGGAAACAGCAAAGAGCTATAGCGCCCGACAGTCTTAAAAACCCTTATCCGCTTGGCGTGCCGTTAGATGCAATGACACCCCCGGATATCTTGGTGCCGGTTATCGCGGCTCGGCTAATGTGGTCCGGCTGTCCGACTATCGTGGACCGACTATCGTGGTATAAGGAAAAACCGTTTTGTGGTGCGCCGAAGTCAGCTTACCACTTCCACAATCTCGATCTCAAACGTGAGATCCTGCCCGGCAAGAGGATGGTTTGCGTCCAGCTTCACGGTTTCATCGGTGACATCGGTAATGACCACCGGTATGGCGCCGCCATCTTTTTGCTGGATCTGGAGCTGCTGACCGACTTCCGGCGTGATTTCCGGGGGAATCTGGCTCCGCTCGACATCGATCACCATATCCTC
>JAWOCT010000118.1:0-12764 GCA_046483675.1 Cyclonatronaceae bacterium | reverse complement strand
ATCGTAATACCACGCTCGCGCTCCTCAGGGGCATTGTCAATGTCGTCGAAGGCCTTGACAACCCCGCCGTACTTGGCCGCCAGGGTCCGCGTGATCGCCGCGGTCAGCGTCGTCTTGCCGTGATCCACGTGACCGATCGTTCCGATGTTTACGTGAGGCTTGGTCCGTTCAAATGTTTCTTTTGCCATGATAAGGTCGGATTAAACTTCCAGGTTATTTTTTCTCTTCTATAACTTCCTTTGCAATCGATTCGGGAACCGGTGCGTATTTTTCAAATTCCATGGAGTACACAGCCCGCCCCTGGGAAAGGGAGCGCAGGTGAGTGGAATAGCCGAACATTTCCGAAAGAGGGACCTCCGCATCAATTACGGAACCCTCCACACGGTTATCCATTTTTCCGATCACCCCGCGCCGGCCGTTCAGGTCACCGATAATGTCGCCCATATACTCCTCAGGGGTGATCACTTCCACTTTCATGATGGGTTCCAGGAGGATGGGTGCTGCTTTTCGCGCCGCTTCCTTGAAACCGATTTTGGCACACATCTCAAAACTGACCGCATCGGAGTCCACATCGTGGTAGGATCCATCGAATACACGTACGCGGACACCTTCGACCGTGTAATTCGCCAACACCCCGTTGGAAAGGGCCGCTTTGAACCCTTTTTCCACGGATGACATAAACTCCCTGGGGATGTTGCCTCCTACAATCTCATTCACAAATTCAAACCCGGTATGTCCCTCAAGCGGTGAGATCTCAAACTGGATATCAGCAAATTTGCCTTTACCACCGGTCTGTTTTTTGTAGATTTCACGATGTGTAACCGGACGGGTGATCGCTTCGCGATATGAAACCTGTGGCTGGCCTACATTGGCCTCCACCTTGAACTCCCTCTTCAGTCGGTCGACAATCACTTCCAGATGGAGTTCACCCATTCCGGCAATGGTTGTCTGAGCAGTCTCATCATCCACATTGACCTTGAAGGTGGGGTCTTCCTCGGCAAGCTTGGCCAGTCCGTTGGTCAGTTTGTCGTTATCGGCCTTTGTCTTGGGTTCAACGGCAAGTTTGATCACCGGCTCGGGGAATACCATCTGCTCGAGGATGATCGGTGATTTCTCACTGCAAAGCGTATCACCGGTGTGGACGCTTTTGATGCCTACGGCAGCGCATATATCGCCGGCGCGCACTTCCTTGATATCCTCTTTGGAATTGGCATGCATCTTGAGCAGACGGCCGATACGCTCTTTTTTCCCGGTGGCGGAATTCAGGACATACGATCCGGCACTCAGTACGCCGGAGTAGACCCGGATGAATGTGAGTTTACCGACATAGGGATCGGTCATGATCTTGAATGCCAATGCCGCAAATGGCTCTTCGATACTCGTCCGACGCTTCAATTTTTCACCACTACTGTTCACATCTGTGCCTTCGATGGCATCCACGTCCATCGGGGACGGCATATATTTTACGATGGAGTCAAGAAGCGTCTGGACACCCTTGTTCTTGAATGCCGATCCACAAAGGACCGGGGTTATGCTCAGATCGAGCGTCGCCTTGCGGAGTGCCGTTTCCATCTCCTCTACGCTGATATCCTCCTCCATGAGGTATTTTTCCATGAGCGTATCATCGTAATCGGCGATGGATTCGATCATCAGTTTGCGGAATTCGTCGGCTTTTTCTGCCAGTTCCGCGGGAATATCAATCTCTTCAAACGATTTGCCCTGGGTGGCATCGTCCCATATATAGGCACGCATGCTCATCAGATCCACCACACCCTTGAAGTTTTCTTCGGAGCCGATCGGAATTTGAAGGGGGACAGGACTTGCCTTGAGCCGGATCTTCATCTGTTCGATCACATTGTAGAAGTCGGCTCCGGTACGGTCCATCTTGTTCACGAACGCCATGCGCGGGACGCCATATTTATTGGCCTGACGCCAGACGGTCTCCGACTGGGGCTGAACGGCACCTACGGCGCAGAAAACAGCAACGGCTCCGTCGAGCACACGAAGTGAACGCTCGACCTCTACGGTGAAATCGACGTGCCCAGGCGTATCGATGATGTTGATCCGGTGATCTTTCCAGTAGCAGGACGTGGCGGCGGAGGTGATGGTTATACCCCGTTCGCGTTCCTGCTCCATGAAATCCATCGTGGCCGCCCCATCGTGGACCTCACCCATCCGGTGACTGATCCCGGTGTAGAAAAGGATACGTTCGGTCGTCGTGGTCTTACCGGCATCGATATGGGCCATGATGCCGATATTCCGGGTCTTTTTAATCTGCTCGACGACTTTCGTATTGTTTGTTGCTGTTGCTGACATGAAAAGTTGAGACGTGTCTACGTTAGGATACTAGAATCGGAAGTGAGCGAAGGCTTTGTTGGCTTCGGCCATGCGATGGGTGTCATCCTTCTTCCGGACGGCACCCCCTTCGTTGTTTGCTGCATCCATGAGCTCCCGCGCCAGGCGGGCCGACATGGATTTGTCGTTGCGGGCTTTGGCGGATCGGATGAGCCAGCGCATGCTGAGCGCCGTACTGCGCTCAGGCCGCACTTCCACAGGGACCTGGTAGGTCGATCCGCCGACACGGCGGCTTTTAACCTCAATTACGGGTGCGACATTGGTCAAGGCCTCCTTGAAAACATCCAGCCCCACCTTGCCTGTTTTTTCTTCAATCACCGAAAAAGCCTGCTTGAGGATTTTTCTCGCCGTAGTTTTCTTGCCGTCTTTCATCAGGCAGTTCACAAACAAAGAGACGGACTTGTCCTGAAAATCAGGATCAGGCTTGACTATTCGTTTTTCGGCACTTCTTCTTCGCATGGATCAAATAACTAAAAAGTTAACATTGCAATACAAACTTACTTGGGACGCTTGGTGCCATACAGACTCCTTCGCTGGCGTCTTTCGTCTACCCCGGCAGTGTCGAGCGCACCACGTATGATATGGTATCGTACACCCGGCAGATCCTTGACCCGGCCGCCCCGGATCAGTACAATACTGTGCTCTTGGAGATTGTGCCCCTCGCCCGGTATGTATGCGGTAACCTCAATACCGTTGGTCAGGCGAACACGGGCTACTTTACGCAAAGCGGAATTCGGCTTCTTCGGTGTGGTCGTATATACACGAGTACACACACCACGTCGCTGCGGACAGTCTTGTAGCGCAGGAGACGTAGTTTTCTTAATTTTAAGCTTTCTGCCTTTACGGATTAACTGCTGTATCGTTGGCACGGTTCAATCGGTTTGGTAATGGATGTTAAAGAGTCTGCAAATATAGGGAATTCATTGTATTCTTTGCAAATAACAAACCGGATAAAAAATCAATACATCCACAAAAAATCAAAACGAGAGCTCCCGGGCCTCTTCTAACAGCCCTAAAATGGCATAATATAATAATGCTGATATATACTAATATACCAATTGAAGATCACTGATATTCCCGGTATCAGCCCGGCAAGGGCCAAAGCGCTTCAGACTTCCGGAATACGGACCCCTGAAGAACTCATCCGGTTTTTCCCCAGAGCTTACCTTGACCGCCGGTCGATTCTCAAAATCCGGCAGCTTCAAGGCTCCGGGGAAAGGGTTACCGTAATGGGAACGGTCGCAGCCGTCAGCGAAAGCGGCTTCGGGCGCAAAAAGCGTCTGGAGGCGATTCTGCAGGATGAGACCGGTCAGCTCAAGGGTGTTTGGTTCAAAGGGATATCCTACTTCCGCAAAAGTATCAAAAAAGGGGAATTTTATGCTTTCTTCGGTACGGTAAAGCAGTACGGGCGCTTCCTCTCAATGGCACATCCCGAGGTGGAACAACTCTCAAGCAGCAACACAGCCGGCCCGGAAAGTGATCCGGCCAGGCGTTTTGCGGGTATCATCCCGATTTATCCCGGAAACCAGTTCTTTAAAAAGACCTATATCACTTCCGGGCTCCTGCGCAAATGGATTATGAATATCCTTGATCGTGTCCACATCAGCGAATTTCTGCCGGATGACCTGCTCCACCATTTCGATTATCCGGATCGACACACGGCGTTCCGGCACATTCATGCACCCGAGACGCCCACGCATCATCAGAAAGCACTAGAGCGCTTCAAATTCGAAGAGCTGTTCCTTTTTGAGCTAAGTGTGGTGACCCTGAAGAAAAAAGTCTTTGACAAGGCACCCGGTCCGGTCATGCCTGAAACCCGTCCATACTCCAGTCGTTTTTTCAATGAAACGCTGCCCTTTCCGCTCACCGGCGGACAAAAAAAAGTGCTGGGTGAGATAAAGCATGACATACGTTCCGGCAGACAGATGAACCGGCTGCTTCAGGGGGATGTCGGCTCGGGCAAAACAGTGGTGGCGATCGGTTCCATGCTCATGGCCATTGACAGCGGCTACCAGGCGGTCATGATGGCGCCGACCGAGATCCTGGCCGAGCAGCATTACCATTCTCTTTCGGAGTGGCTGGAGCCATTGGGCGTAAAAATTCGCCTGTTGATCGGCAACCAGAAAAAGGCGGTGCGTGAGGATATTCTTACAGCGATTTCCGGTGGAAATGCGGATATCGTGGTGGGTACTCATGCGATCATACAGGAATCCATCCGGTTTCATCGCCTGGGCCTGGCTGTGATTGACGAGCAGCACCGATTCGGCGTCGCCCAGCGGGCCCTGTTGCGGGAGAAAGGAGAAAATCCACACATCCTGGTCATGTCGGCGACTCCTATACCCCGGTCACTTGCCATGACCCTGTACAGCGACCTGGACTTGTCCGTGATCCGTGACCTCCCCCCTGGAAGAAAGGAGATCATCACCCGGGTCCTCCGGGAGTCCGAGCGTGAACAGTTACATCGCTTCCTGTTCGGTCAGCTTCAGGAAGGCGGACAAGCCTACGTAGTTTATCCGCTCATTGAGGAATCCGAGGCCATGGACCTGAAGAATGCTACTGAAGGGTTTGACCAGATCAGGACGGATTTTACGGAATTCAGGGTCGGGCTGCTGCATGGTCGCATGTCCACAATCGAAAAGGAATCGATCATGCGAGACTTCAAGGAAAACCGTATCCAGATCCTGGTCTCCACCACCGTCATTGAAGTGGGCGTCAATGTACCCAATGCCTCGGTCATGGTGGTAGAGCACGCAGAACGATTCGGGCTCTCACAGCTCCACCAGCTTCGGGGGCGCATCGGTCGTGGAACCCGGCAAAGCTACTGTATTCTCATGGCCGGCATGCGGCAGAGCCGCGAGGCGCACAGCCGTCTGAACACCATGCAGGAGACCGGCGACGGATTCAAGATAGCCGAGGCCGACCTGAAACTGCGCGGCCCGGGTGACTTTCTGGGCACCCGGCAGAGCGGGCTGCCGGAATTCAGGTATGCTGACATCCTGGGCGATCATTTTCTACTGGAAACAGCAAAGAACACGGCCCTTGAATTACTGGAAAACGATCCCGGACTCCGTCAACCAGAACACGCCACCCTGAAAAAGTTTTTCCTTCCTTATCTTGAGGAAAAGAAGAAGTATTTCCGTCTCAGTTGAATCAGGTGAAATGTTTTAATAGCTGCCTGGTGTTAACTGATTTGTTCCTTCCGGCTTGCCTGCTTTCGTAATTCCGGCCGGTGGCCAAGGTGCCCGGAGATATTCACACGGTACACAGCCCATGCAAAACGTACGCGATACAATCAATGAAGTCTTCCAGGCGGTTCTGCCTGTCACGCTCGTGGTGATCCTGCTGCAGTTTACCATTATCTGGCTACCGATGGAAGATTTCCTTCAGTTCATCGTGGGAGTGATCATGGTGTCAGCAGGCCTCATCTTCTTCCTGCTGGGAGTACACATCGGCCTTCTGCCTATCGGGGAGCTGATCGGTTCCTACCTGCCCAGGATGGGCAAGGTCTGGCTGATCGTATTCATCAGTTTTGTCCTGGGCTTTGTCGTTACCGTGGCCGAACCGGACGTAAGGGTGCTGGCCAACTACGTCGACACCGTATCCGGTAACGAGATCAACCGTTATCTGCTCATCTACACGGTGGCCCTCGGCCTTTCGATTTTTGTGGGACTTGCGGTGCTTCGCATTATTTATGATATCCCGATCAAGTATCTGCTTGCCGGTGGCTATCTGCTCATTTTTGTGCTGGCCTATTTCGTTCCTGAACAATTCATTTCCATTTCATTCGATGCCGGTGGCGTAACGACCGGACCACTGGCTGTTCCCTTTATTCTGGCTTACGGCGTCGGGGTAGCCGCTGTATTGGGCGGACGCAAAACCACGGACAGCGGTTTCGGCCTGGTAGCACTCGCTTCCATCGGTCCCGTATTGGCCGTTCTCATCCTCGGAATCATTTACGGATAGGGCCTATGAACATTTCCGTCTTCTACGGATTTACGGATGTGATCATTGAAGTGGTACTTGCCCTGGTGCCGCTGATCATCTTTTTTCTGCTGGCCCAGATTCTGTTCCTGCGTCTGCCCTGGAAAAAAGTGACCGATATCATCAAAGGAATTTTTCTCGCCTTTATCGGATTGACCCTTTTTCTGCAGGGAGTGCATGTCGGTTTTGAACCCGCCGGAACCATGATGGGAGAAGTGCTGGGATCCATGGATAACAAGTGGGTACTGATCCCCATCGGATTCCTGCTCGGTTTCGTTGCGACCATTGCAGAGCCGGCCATCCGCATCCTTAACCACGAAGTCGACAACGTTTCCGGTGGATATATCCCCAAAAAAGTACTGCTGTACACACTATGCATCGGTGTGGGGTTTTCCATCGCTCTTGCGATGCTGCGACTGCTGATCGGCATCCCGATCGTCTGGCTGGTGTTGCCGGGCTATGTGTTGGCACTGATCATGATGCAATATACCTCACCAACGTTCACATCTGTAGCTTTTGATGCCGGCGGTGTCGCAACAGGACCCATGACCGTTACGTTTATTATGGCGGTGGCTTTGGGTGTCGGGGAAGTGCTTCCCGACCGGGATCCGATGATCGACAGCTTCGGGATGATTGCCCTGGTTGCCTTGGCTCCCATTATTTCTGTCCTTACATTGGGACTGTTATACGCATGGAAAGAACGCCGAAATGATAGATCTGCTGAAGAATTGCCAAAAACTGATCCTGACGATCGTCAGCCGGAATAAGACCAACCGGGTGATCAAGGCCTCCAAAAGGAAACGTGCCGAAGGAGCCACGATCATTCACGGTCAGGGAACCGGCATTGAGCAATGCAAAACGTTTTGGGGTATTCCCCTTGAGCCCGAAAACGACGTGATTTTCACTGTTGTTTCGGATGAGCACGTCGAAGAGGTGCTTGACATTATCAGCAAAAGCGCTAAGATAAGCAAGCCCGGCAATGGCGTGGCGTTTATTCTGGACATAACCCGTTTTACCGGGGCGGTACATCTACACAAGAAAGATCAAAAACCGAAGGACCAACCATTGAAAAACATGGATATCACCGCTCAATTCGAACTCATTGTGAGCATTATAGATAAAGGCTTTAGCGAAGAAATCATTAAAGCTTCCAGGGAGGCGGGGGCGGCAGGCGGCACCATCCTTCACGGGCGCGGCAGCGGTGTGCACGAATATGCCAAACTGCTTTCTTTCAACATAGAGCCTGAAAAGGAGATCATTCTGACCCTTGTGCCAGAGAAAATAACAGACCAGGTGCTCGAAGCCATCGTCAAAAAGGGTGAGCTGGATAAACCGGGCAGAGGGATCGCGTTCGTGCTCAACGTTGAAAAGGTACTCGGGGTCAATCACCTTCTCGAAGAGATGATTCTGAAGGAGAAGTAGGATCGGCGGCGGAATCAGCCGAACCGGTTGAACGGAGCGTTTTTCCGCTTGATACGATATCCAGAGGCAGTGGTGTTGTCGCAGAACCGGCGTAGACTGAAACATGCGGGAAGGGAATTTCGATACCCTCCTGGTCAAATCGCTCCTTGATGGCCATATTCAGCCCGTTGCGCAGTTTGAGGAAGTTATCTTTTGTCGTCCAGGCAACAAAAAGGATATCGATGGAGGAGTTCCCGAACTTGTCAAAGATCAGCAGTGGCGGTGGTTCCTGCAAAGAGTACGGGAGCTTGTGGGCCACATCAAACAGCACTTCCCTCACCCGGTTCAGGTCTTCCTTGTAGGCAACCGAGACATGGCAATCCACCCGGCGGATGGGAAACCGGGTGAAATTGATATAATCCGATTTGATCATGGTTTCGTTGGGCACCCTCAGGAAGCGGTTATCGAACATGCGTACCTTGACCGATAGCGTATCGATCGAATAGACTATACCGACGTTACCGCTGACACTGATCACGTCTCCCACCACAAACGATTTTTCGGCAATCAGGAAGAATCCGCTGATAATGTTTGACACCGCGGTCTGTGAGGCAAAACCAATGGCGATGCCTGCGATGCCTGCAGCACCCAGCAGCGGAGTCAGACTGAAACTGAATTCATAGAGCACGGTAATGACCAGGACGGTGAGACCCGCGTAAAAAACCAGTTTTCCGGTAAGCATCCCGTAATGCGGTGTATATTGACGGGAAACATAAGCACCCAGTGTACGCCGGAGCAGATATAGCAACGGAATTCCGACAACCAGTATGATCGCCACACGCAGTAACAGGAACAACCGCTCTTCGGTTAGCGGGTTTTCAATCAATCCGGAGAGAAATTCCATGTTTTCCTACACTTTTTGATAAACCCGGGCAGTTAATCTGTGCCAATTGTCCATCGAATGTCAGAATCCCGGGATCTGAAAGTCTTTCAGCAGCCTGAAGGTTTTGAGCCCAAGGCTTTTCCTGATTGGAACTCTTGGCGCGTTCATGAGTTTGCTTCCCTCCGCTTCGGCCGGCGGCGCCCCTTGCATCTCCATACCGGTTTCGGTATCTCTTCCGTGGTAGGTAATGAGGGTAGGATCCGCCCAAAGCGCCTTTCCAGCCGCATATACGGAAAGCCGTTCCACCCGCAGGCAAATCTTTTCAAATTTCAGTTCCTCGTCGCTTTTGTTCCAGATATCAATGGGGCAAACGACCAAATGTGGTTCCATCAGGTCATCGGTCAGAACCCTTCTGGCGGTGGTGGAAAGTGCATAGGCCAGTTCCCCCTCCGTGAAAATACCAAACCAGGTTTCTGACAGTTCCACGGTCGGGATCTCGGCTATGATCAGATCATCCCGGTCCGAAGCGGTTATCCGGGCAAAGGTAGGGACACGGGAATAGATGCGGGTTCGGGTGCGATTGACAAATCGGTAGGCGTGTTCTGTATCGATAACGACCGGTTTATCAGGCAGGACCGGAGTGATCCGGTAATCCGAGAACTCTCCCGGAAGGGCCATACGGGTCCACTGCGGTTTTTCCGGGAGTTCCTGCGGATCGTTGCTGAAGCGGTCGTCCCGGCTGCTTGTCACCCAAATTTCGTTTAGCAGTTTTTTCAGGTGGATGGTTAGGGGACCGATCCGGTGTCCACGGACATCCCCATCCTTCAGAGATATTACTGGCCAGTATTCCTTGCTCATGGGCATTGTGTTCTACGGATACGGGATCCATATTACGGATATTTGATTATTGAGCAAATCTTTTTTTACCGATGGCCGGGAAGCGGTTTTCTATGGTCCGTCCTTTCGCTATCTTGTTAGTGGAGGGGGTAACAAGACCTCCGGGTCTATTTCATCCCATTATGGCCCGATATCGCATATCCATAAGCTGGCCACCGTGTTCCGGACGGATGGATGATACCGTCCCGAGGGCATCCAATATGCTCACCACCCCGGTTATGACAGCCGATTCCACTTTCATCCAGTACAATTTTGGAGGCAGCCATGAACCATCCCAAAATTCTTGTTCCCGTTGATTTTTCCGAGCTCAGCGAACATGCTTTGAAAGCGGCCAACACCTATGCCCGCGCGTTTGAAGGCATCGTGACCCCGTTCCATGCCTATATTCCGGTCACCGATCTGGATGGCTTTTACTACGTCGGCTCGGGGATTACACCGCACGAAAAGTACTCGGAAATAGAAAAGGTGCTGCAGGAACGTCTTCAAGAGATTGCGGAGCGGCATATTCAGCCGGAACTGCTCTCCTCTCCCCAGCTGGATGTCGGCAATCCGGCCAGGGCGATCATCCACAATTCCAACCGGTTCGACCTGGTCGTCATGAGTACGCACGGACGCACCGGCTTCAGCCGTTTCGTGATGGGATCGGTTACCGAGAAAGTACTGCGAATGTGCAAAAAACCGATGATCACGGTTACGGGACAATCGGATCTGGGTGACATGACCTCGCTTCTCGTGACCACTGATTTCTCGGAAAACTCATACAAGGTTTTCCCGTTTGCAGCCGCGATTGCAGAGGGGACCGGCGGGATGATCGACCTGGTCCATATAGTTAGTGACGAACAGTTTTTCGATTCAGAGGCAGCAGAGCAGACGGCCCAAAAGCGGCAAAAGGACATCCAGGACCTGGCTGATGTCCATTTCCGTACCATCCGAAAACGGGTGGATGCAAGGGTCATCACCGGCAACCGTGCGCCTTATGTGGAAATCGAAAAACTGGCCCATGAAAAAGGCTATCACCTGGTATTTCTGGCCTCGGTTGGCCGCACCGGTCTCGACTACCTGATGATGGGCAGCACGGCGTCACATGTAGTGCGACGGGTAAAAAATGCGGTCTTTACCTTTAATCCACACGGCATCAGTCCTGAAAAAGCCCGCAAACTGCACTACCAGTCCCGGGACATCTAGAAGCAGGACCAACTATAGCAAAGAAAGGTATCAAAACCGGAAGGTGATGCCGAAGGTGGCGTGGAAACGGTCCACCTGCTGATCGGCCGTCTCGATGAACGTAACCGGTGCATTGGTCTGGTCATCGACGATAATACCGGTAGAAGCATCCACGAAGTACAGATCTTCGGTTGTCTCCCACAATCCATACTGTAAACCGAAATCGATGGACGTGTTCTGATTGAGCCCGATGCCGAAGCCGGCACTCAGAAAATGCCTGTCGTTCTTCTCCTGGAAATCAATTGGATTGGGCATGAGAGACCAGCCGATCCGGGGTTCGATGGATTCAAACAGGTTTACAGCCGCGCCTACCCGGAAATTCCATACATCCTTGAAGTTTTGATTGATGAGGTTGTTTTCTTCGATCTCCAGTTCACGATCGGCTGAGTCAAAGTCATTCAGCCGGATATTGCTGTAGTCAATACGTTCCGCAGAGAATGAGAAATCGGCAAATGCGAGGTTTTTCGTGGATGCACCCAGATGGATGCGGGCCGGACTGCGTACGCTGTAGGAATACTCTCCGGTAAGTTCGTCGCTCAGCTGGGGGCCGAAGGTGTTTCCCTCCCCGTCAGTCCGTACTTCACCGTCCAGGGTTACCGCGTCATGGAAACGTGTTTGGATAAATGCATCGAAACGCTCTTCGACATTCCAACGGGTACCGGTTGTATAGCTGGCGCCCAGGTCGAACAGGTCAAGCCCGGTATAAAGCAGACCGATCCGTGCATTGTAGCCCACCGCATCCACGATCAGTTTCTCTTCGAATAACATGCGGTCGATATTGTAGGTCCCGGTATTGAGCTCCCCGGAGTACACTGGCCGGCCGGAAGCATCCAGCGGTGAGGATTCGATGAACACCTGCTCGAATACGGACTTTGAAACCGGAATACCCACGGACAGGCCAATAAAGAAATCCTCCTGGAATTCGGTGGCCAGAAACAGGCTATATTCACCAGATTGTCCACGTCGGGTGGTTTCTGCAAACTGTTCGACTCCCTGGAATCCTCCGTATTCAAAGACCGACTCCTGAAACCCGTTGAAGTCGTCGATGGCAAAAGTGTTGAAAGCAATGTCGTTGGTGTAGCTGGTAAGGAACTGGTAGGTGCGGGAGGTCAGGTCGTTGAAGGCATCAACGGTAAATGCCGTATTGTAATCGGCACTCTGCACGTATCCGCCACCGAATACCAGTGAGCCCATCACCGTGGGTACCTTGTAATTGAATCCGATATGGGTTAGTCCGGTCTGACTGTCACTGAATTCGGTCGTCTGTCCAATGTAAGTCGATTCCTGGGTAACGTCCCTTATACCCGCACCGACGCTGAAGGCACTGGCTGGCATTTTGGCCGCTACAGCGGGGTTGATCAGGTAGGAGCCAAAACCCTGCAGGCTGGAAACCGACGAGCTGCCCAAGGCGATGCTGTGGGGATCCTGTCCGGGAAGTTGCTTGGACAGTCGGAAGGCATCGAAGCTATACTGTGCCTGAACGGGGGTCATTCCGGCCGGGAGCATCAGCAGGGTCGCACACAGGAGTATGAAAGATCTGATAAAAAAGTTCGGAGTTTTCATATGATTTCGATACAAGGTTGAGGAAATAGCGGGAAGGACGGTGAATGGCAGTTTTTTCCCGTAATGCGGCCTTTCGTCGAAAAAAATAGACTGGCAACAAATGATGAATGGCAGAGGCGAAGATCGGTATAAGGGGATTTACAAACCATCCCTGGTACCAAGCCCGTCAGTCATTCCGGGATCGCGAACCTGAACTGCTGCTGCGCGAACTGGAACTGCTGCGGCTCACCGTGCCGCTGCTGCGTGAACTGGAACTGCTGCGGCTCACCGTGCCGCTGCTGCGTGAACTGGAACTGCTGCGATTCACCGTGCCGCTGCTGCGCGAACTGGAACTGCTGCGATTCACCGTGCCGCTGCTGCGCGAACTGGAACTGCTGCGATTCACCGTGCCGCTGCTGCGCGAACTGGAACTGCTGCGATTCACCGTGCCGCTGCTGCGCGAACTGGAACTGCTGCGATT
>JAWOCT010000115.1:0-12643 GCA_046483675.1 Cyclonatronaceae bacterium | reverse complement strand
ATCGTAATACCACGCTCGCGCTCCTCAGGGGCATTGTCAATGTCGTCGAAGGCCTTGACAACCCCGCCGTACTTGGCCGCCAGGGTCCGCGTGATCGCCGCGGTCAGCGTCGTCTTGCCGTGATCCACGTGACCGATCGTTCCGATGTTTACGTGAGGCTTGGTCCGTTCAAATGTTTCTTTTGCCATGATTGGTGATCTTTTTAATTAAAATGTATGCTCATTTTTACTATCCAGTGCCGTTGTGCTTCAAGATCCGAGCCGCTACTCGGATTTGAACCGAGGACCCCTTCCTTACCATGGAAGTGCTCTACCTCTGAGCTATAGCGGCTTTAAATGGAGCGGGCGACGGGACTCGAACCCGCAACATTCAGCTTGGAAGGCTGACACTCTACCAGTTGAGTTACACCCGCGACGGGTGGTGGGGAGGACAGGATTCGAACCTGTGAAGGCATAGCCAACAGATTTACAGTCTGCCCCGTTTGACCGCTTCGGTACCTCCCCGGGTTCAAAAAAATTAAAGAACATGGAACATGATCGTGAGCCAGTGACCGGATTCGAACCGATGACCGACGGTTTACAAAACCGTTGCTCTACCAACTGAGCTACACTGGCAAAACATGAAACGGGTAGCAAAAACCGGTTCCTGGATAAAAAAAACAACCGCCGGCTATCCCGGCTTCCAATGTGGCCACACAGGCCCAACATGCGATAATCTGCACATATCGAAAGACCCCTAAATTAGGGAGATTTGCAATGCATGTCAACAAAACGGATAAAAATATTTAAACTCCTTTTCACAGGTAAAACGGACGTTCCGCAGGTCTTTTCAATAAGGCTTGTCAATCGGAAGCCGGTACAAGCAGGCACACGGCCATCGCACACATCGCTTCCTCCCTTCCCATGATCCCGACCCGCTCCGAGGTAGTGGCCTTGACCGACACCCCCGCCGGACTCAGACCGAGGTCTTCGGCGATATTGGATCTCATCGTGTCGATGTAGGGACGCAGTTTCGGACGTTCGGCCACCACCGTGGCATCTATATTGCTGATCATGTAGCCACGTTCACGCACCAGGGTAACGGCTTTACGCAGCAGGTCACGGCTGTCCGCATCTTTCCAAATGGCATCGTTATCCGGGAAATGTGCGCCTATGTCTCCAAGGGCTGCCGCTCCAAGCAGCGCATCGGTGATCGCGTGCAGCAGCACATCGGCATCTGAATGCCCATCCAGCCCCTTTTCATGGGGGATGGTCACACCGCCCAGTACCAGTTTCCGCCCCTCGGCGAGGCGGTGCAGGTCATATCCGTATCCTGTTCGTATTCCTGTCAATGCAGGTTCCCTGATTTTTGTGCCCTTTGGTACATATTTCATGGATTGCTCTATGGATTGTGCTTCAGCCAGTGTTCAGCGAAGACCAAATCCGGTGCATAGGTAATTTTGATATTGTCATGGCTTCCTTCCAAAACGCGTACCTCAAACCCGGCCGCTTCGACCAGCGATGCGTCATCCGTGGCAACGAGGCCCTCTTCACCGGTCCGGGCGTAGGCCTCGGCCAGAACCTCCAGGCGGAACACCTGCGGGGTCTGTGCCAGCCACACACGGCTCCGGTCCGGCGTCGCGGTGATCCGGCGGTCCTCATCCACCAGTTTGACCGTATCCCTGGCGGGCACGCCAAGAATGGCCGCTCCGTACTGATCGGCGGTGTGCAATGCACGTCCCACGGCATCCAGCGGAAAGCAGGGACGCACGGCATCGTGCACCATCACCAGCCTGATATCGGTGCCGGCCAGGGCATCCAGCCCGTTGCCGACCGAATGCATCCGCTCAGCTCCGCCCGGGACCATGGTCAACTCGACTTCTGCCTTTCTGCCGGACGCCTCAATGCATGCCGTGGCAATATCGGCGGTCTGACCAGCCAGGTCATCCGCGGCCGGGATCACCAGCTGACGCACGCCTTGCACTCTGAGGATGCGGCTAATCGTGTGCCCGAGAACGGTCATCGAACCGATACGCAGCAGCTGTTTGGGCTGCCCCGATCGCATGCGGCTCCCGCGGCCTGCGGATGGGATAATGACGCCGGTCACCGTATCCATCGGGTCAAAGAATCAGCATCGCATCCCCGAAGGAGAAGAAGCGGTACTTTTTATCAATGGCCTCGTCGTAGGCACGCATCAGGAAATCAAATTCGGCAAATGCCGCTGCCAGCATCAACATGGTCGATTCGGGGCGATGGAAGTTGGTTATGAGGGCCTCGGTGACCTTGAAATCATAAGGCGGATAAAGGAATTTGTCGGTCCATCCCATGGCCGGTTTTGAATGACCGCTGGCCGTGGTACTGGTCTCGATGGCGCGCACGACCGAGATGCCGCAGGCAACCACCTTGTTCTTTTTGGAATTCAGCACTTCGTTGATGGTCCGGGACGAATCCTCGGAAATATAGTAGTTCTCGGAATCCATGCGGTGCTTGGTGAGATCTTCTACCTCTACCTGACGGAACGTACCCCAACCGATATGCAAGGTGACCGGAACCATGCGCACCCCTTTTTCCCGAAGCTTGTCGACCAGCTCCGGGGTAAAATGCATGCCTGCTGTCGGTGCGGCGACAGCCCCGCGCTCCCGGGCAAAAATGGTCTGGTACCGCTCCTTGTCGGCTTCCTCCGGATTCCTTTTGATATAGGGTGGAAGCGGCATTTCCCCGAGTTCGTCCAGCTTGCGGTACAGCTCCTCATTGGATTCATCCGAGAGAAAACGGATGGTACGACCGCGCGAGGTGGTATTATCCACCACTTCGGCGACAAGATCATCGCCGAAATAGAGTTTGTTGCCGATCCTGATCTTCCTGGCCGGCTCCACCAGTACATCCCAGAGCTTGTTTTCGGGCTGAAGCTCCCTGAGGAGAAACACCTCGATGGACGCATCGGTCTTTTCTTTCTTTCCCTTGAGCCGGGCGGGAAACACCTTGGTATTGTTGTAAACCAGACAATCGCCCTTGTTCAGGTATTTGTGGATATCGGCAAAGGTTTCATGTGTAATGGTCTTGTCCGCACGGTTCAGCACCATCAGTTTCGCAGCGTCCCGGGGTTCTTCCGGATAGGAAGGGATTGTAATCTTTTCAAAATCGTATTTGAAATCGGTTAATTTCATCTGTCTGTTTAACTAAAAAAATTGATTTGTGGATGCAGATGCCGGGTCCATGACGATAGTGATCGCGCTCCTGCTCCGGCCGATGCCACCTGCAGGCTGTCATGAACGGTAAATCTGTAAATTTCTGTTGACCGCATTCCATCGGCTGATCAAAAACCGGTCGATTCCTGGTCCCAGGAAATTTGCAAAATCCTGTTGTAGAACTGCGAAAAGTTCAGTAATATAATCTTTTTAAGAGCTATTTACAAGCTTGAATCTGCCCGGAGGTGTGCCAGAGCGGTCGAATGGGGCGGTCTCGAAAACCGTTGTACACTTTGTGTACCGGGGGTTCGAATCCCTCCACCTCCGCAGAACGCGTCAACGTTCGTTTTCGCTATTTGCTCCCATTGCTCCCAGCCGTTTTACCGTGAAATTTGCCCGCCTTCATACAGCGCAGGGAACAGCCAGCCAGCCCTTCCGGAAAATATTCACTTTAAACAGCTATTGCACTTGACATAATTTGAATGTTTTCCTTACGTTTTGTTATTATATGTATTATATGGTGCAGCAGGACCTCTGCAAGCCCATGCGATTTCTAAATAAATGATAGCCGCCATGAAAGCCATTACCTTTCTGCTGTTTACTGCATTGCTGCTTGGCATGGCCCTTCCCGGCGCCCATGCCCAGTTCCGGTCGGACAACAACTCTTCGCTCGACCGCACCGGACCCGTAGTGCGCACACATGACACGGGGGAAGTGGCCTCTTTCCTGGGTTTGCAGAATTTCCGGATGGACCATTCGTACGAGATGACCATGGGCTCGTTCGGCGGCAACATGTTCAACCGGAACACCTATACGAACACCATGCACCTGCTTATCAATGACAACCTGTACGGACGCGTCGACCTGGCCATGTCCCACTCCCCGTTCGGATCCGGAATGATGGGTTACAACGATCAAACCCAGTTCTATGTCAGGAACGCCGAACTGAACTACAAATTCAACGACAACACACGCATACAGGTCCGGTTCCAGCAGATCCCGCAGGGTTACGGCTACGGGTACCATCCACCCTATCATCGCAGAAACCCTGTTCACAGCAGCTATCCGTGGTAATAAACCGCACAGGGTAGGCCCTTGAAATACCACCCATTTTCATCTGAATGACAGAACACCAGCGCTCCCATTACCTGCTACATGCCTCTTTGGGTTTTCTGAGCATCCTTCTGCTGATCCTCCTCGCCGCCCTGTTCACCCGTATCATCTATCCCCGCATCGTATCGGAGCGTTCCGATGTCAGCGTACTGCTCAGCGAGGTGATCCAGGTGGAAGTTCGCAACGGCTGCGGGGTGCCCGGTCTCGCCACAAGATTCACATCCGTGCTTCGCCGAAGCGGATTTGACGTGGTGGAATCAGGCAATTTCGACACGTACGACATAACACGGTCTTTTGTGGTCGACAGGAGCGGCAACCTGGAGAACGCGCAGCGGGTAGCCCGGGCTCTCGGTCTGTCCGACGACCGCATCATCCGGGAGATCTCTCCCGATTTCTATCTCGACGCAACCATCGTGATCGGAGCCGATTACGAAAACCTCCATCAATAAGCCTGATTATCAACCTATCGCCTATGAACGACGCTTCGCAATCTGAAGATCGCATCCCAACTACGGAAAAAAGCAATTTCCCTCCCCTTGTTACCCTCATCAATGAAGCTCTGCTGGAAAAAAAAGCAGAGAAAGTGCGCGTACTGGATGTACGCAACCTTACTACGCTGACCGATTTCTTCATCGTCTGTCAGGGCAACTCGGACACACAGATCAAAGCCCTCGCCAACAATGTCACCGAAAAGATCAAGGAGCAGACCGGCGAACATGTCTGGCGCAAGGAAGGCCTTGAAAGCAGAAGATGGGTCGTCCTGGACTATGTCGATGTCGTCGTTCACATTTTCAACGAAGAAACACGGAGTTTCTACGGCCTGGAAAACATGTGGAATGATGCCAAAGTCATCGACATCGCGGATTGATTTCCGGAAAACAACCGGCCGCCGGATCATCAACCTGCCCGTGATAGCAGGGCATGCGGCGATATTCCTTCTGCTCCTGACACCCCTGTCCTGCTCGTCCGAAGTGAACACGCAAGCCGAACAGCCCGGCCCCTCCACACACACACCGGCAACCCCTCCCACGGACGAACCCGTCCGGACCGCTCCGGTTTACGTTGAATCGGCCGCACCCGCATCCGATACCACCGGCCGATATATACGGATCAGCGGGCACCTGCCTACCCCCTGCCACCATCTTGCCCCGCCGAAGCAGGAAGCCGACAGAGATACCCTTCGAATAGAATTGAACTCCTGGCAAAAAACGGATGCCATGTGTTCCCAGGTGCTGGAACCCTTTGTATATTACATGAAGATAGCACCGCCGGACGAACCGTTGCCTGCATACCTGTTTATAAACGACGAGCGCGCCGGCTGGTGAGAACTTCAACCGGGAAGTCGAGAATTTCAACCAAAAATTATTGATGTTATGCGCGTACTCGTAACAGAACCCCAGCCCGGCAAGGGCATCGATCTTCTCAAAGCACGCTACGATGTAACCGTAGGCGAACGCGGTGAATACGACCAGGAAGAGCGGCTGAAGGACGCAATAGGCTCGTTTGATGCCCTGCTCAGCTGTCTTTCCACACCCGTCACAGGCGATGTGCTGCGTGCCGGAAAAAAACTGCGGATCGTCTCCAACTATGCGGTCGGCTACAACAACATCGATATCGACACGGCCAAAGAGCTCGAGATACTTGTTTCCAATACGCCGGACGTGCTCACCGAGGCGACGGCCGATTGCGCTTTCGCCCTGTTGCTGAGTGTCGCACGCCGTATGCGCGAGGCCGAGGACAGCCTGCGGGCCGGGGAGTTCGACGGCTGGCATCCGTTCGGTTTTCTGGGAACGGAGCTGCATGGTAAAAACGCGGCCATCTATGGTATGGGGCGCATCGGCCGGGCTTTTGCGCGCCGTGCACGCGGATTCGGGATGAAGATCCTCTACAATGATGTTTCGCGGCTCGACGAATCCGCCGAAAGGGAATACGGTGCCACCTGGGTCGGATCGGTCGACGAACTTGTGCGTAAGGCCGATTTCCTCTCCCTCCACTGTCCTCTCACCCCGGATACCCGGCACGCCATCAACAAGGAACGGCTGGACACGATGAAATCCGGTGCCATCCTCATCAACACGGCGCGGGGACCGGTGATCGACGAAGCCGCTCTGGCCGCAGCGCTGCATGAAAAACGCATCGGTGGAGCAGGGCTGGATGTTTTCGAGGAGGAGCCCAAAGTCCATCCCGACCTGCTCACCGCCCCCAACTGCGTGCTGCTGCCGCATATCGCCAGCGCAACGCATGAGACGCGGGCCCGCATGAGTGCTCTGGCCGCATCCTCCATCATCTCACACCTGGAGGGCAAACCCGACGAGGCCATCCCGACACTCGTCTACCGGCGGGATACGTGACCGTGCCGGGGCCTTTAACCACACCTTATTCCATCCTGACCGAAACACGGCGCACCCTGTTCATGGGACTGCCGCTCGTGGGTGCGCAGCTGGCGCAAATATCGATGAGTTTCGTCGACACGGTAATGGCCGGCAACTACCATCCCGATGACCTGGCGTCGGTAGCGATCGGTTCGAGTTTCTTCATGCCGTTTTTCACGATCGCCATTGGCATCCTTATGGCGCTAAGCCCGATTATTGCGCAGCTGTTCGGGGCGCGGCAGCTGGACGGGATCGGCAAAAAAGTGCGTCAGGGGCTGTGGCTGGCGGTGCTCATATCCATCCCGGTGATCCTGGTACTGAATAACCTGGGTCCGGTCATGAACCTGCTGGGCTTCACCGAGGAAGTGATCCGCATTACGTCCGGCTATCTGTTCGCCTTGTCGTGGGGCGTTCCACCGGTTTTTGCCTTCATGGTCCTGCGTTTCTTCAACGAGGCGCTGGGCGTGACGCGTCCGGCCCTGTACATCACATTGATCGGGCTGGTCTTCAACATCCTCGGCAACTACACGCTTATCTACGGCCGTTTCGGCTTTCCCGAGCTTGGGGCCGTGGGCACGGGCTGGGCCACGGCGCTGGTATTCTGGGTGATGTTCCTGGCGATGCTGGCCTTCACGGTTGGCCGCCGGACCTACCGTCGGTTCCGGCTGTTCCGGAACGTTCGCCTGCCCGAACGCCGTCATATCGGCGAAATCCTGCGCATCGGCACACCTATCGGGATCAGCCTGGGGATGGAGACCAGTATGTTTGCCGTGATGGCCCTGTTGATGGGCACCCTGGGCACCACGGTGGTCGCCGCCCACCAGATCGCCCTCAACTTTGCATCCATCACGTTCATGATTCCGCTCGGCCTGTCCATGGCCATTACCGTGCGGGTAGGACAGCTGCACGGAAAACGGCGATATTCCCACTCGCGTTTTGCAGGGTTTACGGGCATTGGCCTGTGCACAGCCATCATGTGCGGTACGGCCCTGATCATGGTTCTGTTTCCGCACCAGATTGCATCCATTTATACGAACGATCCGGAAGTTGTGTCCATGGCGGCCATGCTGCTCATTATGGCGGCGATTTTTCAGATATCGGACGGACTCCAGGTAAGCGGTTCAGGTGCGCTTCGCGGGCTGAAGGACACACGCGTCCCGATGTTCGTCAATCTCACGGCCTACTGGATCGTGGGGATTCCACTGGGTTACACGCTGGGCATCGTGTTGGAATGGGGTCCGCGCGGACTCTGGGCCGGGCTCATAGCCGGCCTTACCATGGCGGCCATCCTGCACAATGTGCGATTCCACCTCATTACGAGAACATTCCCGGCGCATTCCGCCTGATCGATTCCCGGCATATCCCGCCTGATCGATTTCCCGCATATCCCGCCTGATCAATTCCCCGCACACTCTGCCTAAACGATTCCCGGGCAAATAGGGTTATGATGACATATCCAATCTGCATCCGATAAGCCGTGATCCATGCCCGTTTTCATCCATCGCCTGGAAACTTCCGTCCCCGAAACGCACTACGACCAGTCATACGCCTGCGAACTGATGCAACGCAATGTCAGCGAACGGGAAGGGGTTCGCCGCATGCTCCGCAGCATCTACCATCATTCCGGCATCCGCAAGCGGCACAGTGTAATAACCGACTTCAGCAAGCCGGGCGCATCTCCCCTGTTTTTCAACAATGACGGTTCCAAAGTACCGACGCCCGATACCCGGAAACGAAACGATGTCTACACTCGCGAGGCACGGAAGCTGTTCACGGATCTGGGCAGGAAACTCATCCACAACACGCCGGGTTTTTCCCGGGAGGATGTGACCCATGTGGTCACCGTTTCGTGCACCGGTTTTTTCGCTCCCGGTCCCGACTATTATGTCGTGCGCGACCTTGGCCTTTCCGGCAGCACCCAGCGCTATCATATCGGATTCATGGGATGTTACGCTGCCTTTCAGGGGCTTAAGATGGCCGATGCCATTTGCCGATCCGAACCCGGGGCCGTCGTACTGGTGCTCTGTGTGGAGCTGTGCACCCTGCATCTTCAGTTCAGTGACGACACGGATGCCATGATATCGGCCTCCGTGTTCGCCGATGGCGGAGCCGGCGCGCTCGTGAGTGCTCGCGCTCCGCAAAATGCCGTTTCATCCCGCAATGCCGGCACGACTCCTGACGCCGCAGAGACGCTTTCTGACAATGCTTCAACGGGGATGCCAACTGGCGCGGTCCCGCCGGAGACATCATCTGTTGCTGCCCCGGCCGGGAAGCCTTCTGGCGCTGCCTCTCCGCCCGTGCTGGAGATGGTATCCTTTCACAATGACCTCACTTCCGAAGGGGAACAGGACATGGCCTGGACCATTGGAAACCAGGGCTTTGAAATGAGGCTGTCCACCTACGTTCCCGATATTATTCGCAGCAATATCGGCCCGATGCTGGATAAGATCCTCCAGGGGGCCGGCCTGCAAAAGGATGACATTGGTCACTGGGCCGTGCACCCCGGGGGACGCGCCATCCTCGACAAGGTCCGGGATGCGCTCGATCTGGATGAAGCGCAGCTTGGTGCTTCACGGTCCGTACTGCGGGAATACGGAAACATGAGCAGTGCGACGATCCTGTTCGTGCTCAAAGAGATGATGGACCGGTACGCGGAATCCGGATTGCAATCCGGTTCGGAATCCGGCCCGCAAGACACCTCGTATCATGCCTCGCAAGATGCTTCGCAACACGGATCGCAAGACGCTTCGCAACACGCAAAACCTGCAAAGCCCTCCTCATCCGACACCGTTTTTGCCATGGCGTTCGGACCTGGTCTTACCATTGAAACCGGTTTGCTGCGGTTTGTTCAACCGATGCCGGCATCGCCCAAGGAGTCAGCCAAGGCCTCCCGCTCGTCTGCCAACGGACACCTTTCCAACGCATCCCGCCGTATCGTTACCAATACATGACCGGCACCAATGCACACCACGCGTCCATACCCCGCAGACAGGCACACGGAGCCGCCTCCATCGACCCGGAAGACCGTAACCACCAGCGGGGCTGACAGGAAGAATGCGGCCAACAGACGTTTTCTTGCCGAACGACGCACCGGTCTGGTCGAATGGATGGACCGCTCCGACTGCGATCCCGTCCGGCTCCACAATACCTATCGCTATTTCCCGGTCATCAACGCGCTGATTTCCCGCTGGGATGCGATCTACCGCCGGCTGATCCGGCCCGGACTCAGGCACGGAATCCGCTACCGTCTTCTGGATGTCGGCTCCGGCGGCGGTGACATTGCCCGAAATTTGCACCGGCGAGCCCGCAGGGACGGCTTTCAGCTTGATGTGACCGGCATCGATCCCGACCCGCGCGCGCTGAAGTACGCCCGGTCCGGCACAGACAGCGAACCGGGCCTTCGCTTTCTTCAGACCGATACCACCCGGGTAAGGGAAAAAGGGGATACGTACGATATCGTGGTCTGCAACCACGTCCTCCATCACCTGCCGGACGAGAACATCCCCGGCTTTCTTGATGATCTGGCCGCTCTTGCCCGGCATCGTGTGATCTGCAGCGACATCGAGCGCTCTGCCATCGGCTACGCCCTGTTTTCGGTCGCCACCTGGCCGCTGTTCCCGAATTCGTTCATCCGGGCCGACGGACTCATATCCATCAGGAAAAGTTTCCACAAAGAGGAGTTGCAGTCCATCGCTCCGTCCGGGTGGCGGGTGTTCCGGCAGTTTCCTTTTCGGCTGCTGGCCCTGTACGACCATCAACATGCAACGCGTCAGGATCTATCTGCAGAATGAGGACAATTGAAGAAAAGACTTATGATCTGATCATTGCGGGTGCCGGTCCGGTTGGCCTCCTCGCCGGCGTACTGGCCTGCCGGCACGGGCTGGATGTACTTATCCTGGAAAAGCTGGAGAAGCCCCTCATTCACTCCCGGTCCATCGGCATCCATCCTCCATCCCTCAGGATATTTTCGGATGCCGGGCTGCTGGATGCGTTCCTGGAAAAAGGCCTTATGATTCGTCGGGGCCAGGCGATCTCACACCGGCA
Organism: Cyclonatronaceae bacterium; assembly: GCA_046483675.1. GTDB lineage: Bacteria > Bacteroidota > Rhodothermia > Balneolales > Natronogracilivirgulaceae > SKNL01. Next base: position 1,948 of record JAWOCT010000115.1, on the reverse strand, counting down.
CACCGCGCTGGGACTGCTCGATATTTACAATCTCCGGCCGCCCTTCAACTACATCCTTACCATTCCACAATGGATCTCTGAGTCCATACTCACTGAATACCTGAACAAGGAGCGGCCGGGTGCGCTGCAGCGGGGCGTTGCGGTAACCGGTTTGTCCACAGATGACAAGTCCGGCTCGACGGCAAGGTTCGGCGAGATTCAGCATGTCGAAACAGAAGAACCAGCCACTGGTCGCACCCGGCTGTTTCGGACGCGGATGCTACTTGGATGCGACGGTAAGAAAAGCACGGTCCGGTCGCTGGCCGGGATTCCGTTCGACGGCGGTCCCTATCCCTATCGCTATGCAATGGGAGATTTTACCGACAACACGGAATACGGGAGAGATGCCGTTATTTTTCTGGGCCGGGAGGGGCTGGTGGAATCTTTTCCCCTGCCCGACGGCACGCGCCGCTGGGTGATTCAGCAGGATCCGGTGCGTCCGGCTGATGATGCCGTTCAATTTACAGAGCAGGTATGGCACCGCTGCGGCATGGCGCCCGATCCCGGGGCCTTCACCATGTTCTCGACCTTCGGGGTGGAACGATTTGCAGCCGACCCATTCTGGAGCGGACAGGTGGCACTTGCGGGTGATGCGGCGCATGTGGTGAGTCCGATCGGCGGGCAGGGCATGAACCTGGGATGGATTAACGCCGCGGACGTTGTTGCGCTCATTGCTCTGGTCAGGCAGGGCAGCCTGTCGCTCGAAGCCGCCGCCCGTAAGTACAACAAACGCGGCCGCCGCCGGGCAAAAAAGGTGATCCGGCGGGCCGAATTCAATATGATGCTGGGAAACCGAAGCGCTGCACCTGCCATCCGGGACAAACTGGTAAAGTTGTTGCTGGGCAGCCCCCTGCGCCGCCTCTTGCGGCACCGTTTCACCATGCAGGGCATTTGAAACAAGAATGGACCTGCGCCATTATGGCAGAAGGATAGTGAGTCTGAAAATAATCAGGCCGGAAGGATACGCCAAAGGATACGCCAAAAAAAAGGCCCGCACATCCGAAGACGGCGGGCCAATGCAAGTAGTAAGGCCTGATTCCTTACGTTGGTTAATGGTGTATCTTAAATAAAATAAAAACGGAAGGGTTTGTCAAGACCCCTGGCCAAGCATCCGCCGGGCTTCGTGGTAGCGCCGGGCAACGGCATCCCAGTCGACCACATTCATGAAAGCCCTCACGTAGTCACCCCGGCGGTTCTGATATCTCAGGTAATAGGCATGTTCCCAGACGTCGATGGGCAGCAGCGGCACCGTGACCATCGGCGAGAGGTTCTGGTGCTTTTCTGCCTGGAACACCACCAGCCGGTCACCGAACGGCTCCCATCCCAGGATGCCCCAGCCGCTTCCTTCCACAGCCGATGATGCCGCGACATAATGCGACTGAAATTTTTCGAAGCTGCCGAATGACACATCGATCGCCTGCCGGAAGTCCGCATCCCCGGGCTCGCCGCCGCCGTCCGGGCTCATGACCTCCCAGAATATCGAATGCAAAAAATGGCCGGCCCCGTGAAATCCGACCTCTTTGGACCAGTGCTTGACCAGTGCGAAGTCGTTGCTTTCACGTGCTTCTGCCAGTTGCGCAAGGGCATTGTTCAATCCGTTGACGTACCCCAGATGATGGATGCTGTGATGAAGTTCCATGGTCTGCGCATCGATGTGCGGCTCCAGGTCCTCATAGGCGTAGGCCAGTTGCGGCAGCTCGTATTCATCCGGCTGGGCGGCAGCCATTCCCGCCGGCATTGCAGCCCCTGCAAATGTGCCGGTGGAAGGTGCCGACGCCAGCGAATGCCCCATGCCGTAGGTTCCGAGCAGGGCGAATCCACCCAATGTGTTTTTCAGATAATCTCTTCGGTTCATAGGTCCGGGATTTCATTGCGGTTTTCGGTTGCACATCAATAATTAACACATAAA
>JAWOCT010000111.1:0-5284 GCA_046483675.1 Cyclonatronaceae bacterium | reverse complement strand
CACAGGGACAAGATTAAATCCTGTCATGTGAGATCATTCTGACCATAGGAATAGAAATTGATGTAAACAGATGAAATGGCCATGACCGTAGCCCGGTCACACATGAGCATTATTAAAAGCGTCATGGACTTTCTATGTGGCCTTGTGAATCCAAAAATTTTAAACACATGAAATACCCATGACCGGGCCGGCGCCCGGACACACAGGCGCATGATTAAATACGGTCATGGCATTACATCTGACATTATAAATCGAAACATTTAAACAGATGAAACTCGGTATCCTTTCCGACACACACGACCACGTTCGCAATATTACCCGGGCCGTATCGCTCTTCCGGAAAGAGGACGTGCGCCGGATCCTGCATGCCGGCGATTTCTGCAGTCCGTTCACACTCCCGCTGTTCAAAGGCTATGAAATGGATGCTGTTTTCGGGAACAATGACGGTGATCACTACCGTCTCATTGCAAAATTCCGTGAGAACGGCCAATCCATCCACAACGAGTTTTTCAATACCGAAGTGGATGGATGCCGGATTGCCCTGTATCACGGGACCCAACCGGCCATCACCGATGCCCTGGTGCGGTGTGGGAGCTATGACCTGGTCGTGAGCGGACACACCCATCAGGTGGTGAATGAAACACTGGGGGAAACCCGGCAGTTGAATCCGGGCTCGGCTCACGGCTTCGATGCCGGTGCCACCGTGGCCACTTTCGACACAGGATCACGCGAAATCACCATCCACCCTCTCTGAATAACCATCCACTCCCTCTGATGGACTCATCGCAGGTTGCGTACCACGGCCTCGGTAAAGCTTCTGGTATTGCCCTCGCCGCCCAGGTCGCCCGTGATGACGGCCTTGTCCGGCAGCGTTTTGTAAAGTGCCTTGCGGATCTGTTCGCCCTTCTCCTCCTCACCGATATGCTCGAGCATCATAAGGGCCGATAACAGCAGTGCGGTGGGATTGGCGATTCCTTTCCCGGCTATGTCCGGTGCGGAGCCGTGCACCGCTTCAAATATTGCGTGATCGTCTCCCATGTTGGCCGATCCCGTAACGCCTAGCCCGCCAACGAGTCCGGAAGCCAGGTCAGACAGGATATCACCAAACAGGTTGGTCGTGACGATGATGTCGAATATCTCGGGACGGATCACCATCTGCATGGCCGTGTTGTCCACGATCATGTCCATGAACGCGATGTCCGGATAGTCCTGCGCCACCTCCCGGCCCACCTTGAGAAACAGTCCGGTAGTGTATTTGAGGATGTTGGCCTTGTGGACGAGCGTTACCTTCTTCCTGTCATGCTTGCGGGCGTATTCAAAAGCGGCGCGGATGATGCGCTCGCTGGCATCCCTGGTAACAATGGCAAGGGACTCGGCCTGATTCTGGTCTTTATCCAGCCAGCGTTCCTTTCCGATATACATGCCTTGGGTATTTTCGCGGAAAGTCACCAGATCGATATCGGTGAACCGGCTGGATACACCCGGCAAGGTTTGGGCGGGACGGATATTACAGTAGAGATGGAATTTTTGCCGGAGAGCGACATTGATCGAGCGGAAGCCGCATCCGACCGGCGTGGTGAGCGGTCCTTTGAGTGCGATTTTGTGTTTTTCGATCTGTTCTATGGTCTCCTCGGGCAGGGGATACGCCGTTTTCCCAAACGCTTCCATGCCGGCCAGCGCCGGGACCCACTGGATGTCTACTTTTGCAGCTGCCAGGATCTCGAGAACAGATTCCGTAATTTCAGGGCCAATGCCGTCGCCCTTGATCAAAACTATTTGGTGCATGGAGGTCTGAATTGAATGGGAGGATGTGTTTGCGCCGGGTAGGCGGTATAATAGCAAATATTCGCAATCTCTTCATCCAGGAATGAAACGGATATGCCTGGAAGCACCGGATATCCAGGAATGCAACTGACGTCTCGAATGCACCGGACATACCGGAATACACCGGGTGCCACATCTTGTCCACGGGGTTAAGCCGGCAATAACAGATAATTTTTGTTGCGGGAAAGTATCGAAACAGGATACGGCCCCGGGCGTTTTGAACGCTGAAGCCCGAAAATTGTTTAAATAAGAAGATAACAATGGCTAAATAAGGAGGCTTATGCTACGAAATCGGAGCAAATCGGAACGAGGAAGAAAGCAGGCAACTGAAATGCGCTATAATAGGTGCAGAAGCTCTGGCGGAGGCTTTATGAGGAAGACGGCCATGATCCTGGCGTTGCTTTTCCTCCTGAGTCCGGCAGCTAAAGCCCAGATGGAAACCGGTGAAGATCTGGTGGAATCTGCTTCCAAGTTCGGGCAGATTCAGTACTTTCACACCCTCATCGTGGAGACCGGTCTGGATGAACTGCTGAAAGAAGAGGGGCCGTTCACCATTTTCGCACCCACTAACCAGGCATTCAATGAGATGGATCAGGAGGTGCTGGAAGGACTGCTCGAGAATCCCGATGAGTTGAAGGAAATCCTTCGGGCGCACATCAGTTCCGGAACCACGTTGGCCGGAGAACTTGGTGAGATGGACAATGTCCCGATGATTGAGGGAACCGTGTATGAAATAAAGCACGGAGAGCAGGGCATAACTATCGGGGGAGCGAAGCTCGTCGCGGCCAATGTTGTCGCTACCAATGGTGCCATTCACGCCATTGACACGGTGCTGATGCCGTAGTTTCATGCGAATCGCGAGCATGTAGCTGACTGCAATGACCGGTAAAGCTTGTTTCTATAGCTGGCACAGCCTGTTTCCGAAATTGGTTCAGCTTGTTACTATAGCTGGTACAGGCTGATTCAGGAGCCGGGGTAAGAATTGGTGCGCCTGACCACCAGCAAGGTCATGTCGTCGTTGCGTGGAGTGGATGCCGCAAATCGATCTACCGACGACGTAATGTGATCGACCAGCATTTGGGCATGCAGGGATTCCGCCTTTTCGGTCAGGGCCAGGAGCCGGTCCTCTCCGAACATCCTGCCCTCCGGATCCACTCTTTCGGTGGCGCCGTCGGTGTAAAATATGACAGCATCACCGAGATCCAGTTTCAACTTAACTTCGGTGAGGCTGTCCTCAAACTTCTTCTCCCGTGTCAGGCCGATAGCAAGTCCCCCTGAGCGAAGGATTTCAGACTTTTTGTCTGCAGCCCGGTAGAGGATTGCCGGATTGTGACCGGCCCGGGCGTAGGTCAAACTGCCGTCGCGTACATCAAGCAGCCCGTAGCAAAGGGAGATGAAGCTTCCGCGTCTCGCATTGTCATAAAAGAGACGGTTCATCCTCGTCAGGAGCGGCACGGGCTCGGGTATCTCCTTGACAAGGCTCTGGAATATCCCTTTGACCATGGTCATGAAAAAAGCAGCCTGGATCCCCTTGCCGCTCACATCCCCGATGATGAAAGCCACACGGTGAGTGTCCACCTTGACGACATCGTAATAATCGCCCCCGACATCGAAGGCGGCCTGGCAACTGGCCGCCGCTTCCATCCCCTCCAGTTCCGGCAGGTTAACGGGGAGGAAGGATTGATGAACCTGATGCGCGATCTCCAGTTCTCGTTCAACTCGTTGCTCCCGTGCGATTTCGCGAATATATGCGGGCGTGAGCTCCGGCATGTGGTCGCGTTTCTCTCCGTAGAGGGCCAGAAGGATGCCCCCGGCCAGCAGAAGTCCGCTAAAAACCATGACCGTCCATCCGAGAAAAGCATCCGGTGATCCGGTTACCAGGCGGGCATCGGTTGTCGTCCAGAGTGCCATGAAGACAAAAAGAGACACCAGCATCGTCAGCAGATCATGCTTCAGGTAGATCCATACGGCAGCCAGTCCCGGTATCAGCCAGATAAGGAAGATGGCAAGGGAACCGGGTGTCGACAGGTCAAACGATGACAGCAGGGTAAAAGCAAGCCCGCCGAGGAGTGCCAGCAACGGTCTGCCAGCCTTGTTGATGGCAGCCCACGGAAGCAGAGAGGCGAAAATCACGGTGGTGACGAGAAATGCCCATACCAGGGCATTGATACCGATATGCCAAAATGGAAAAAGATAGCTTTGGGCCAGGAAGATCTGCTCATCCAGCAGGTTCAGATAGCTGCTGTCGGCGAACGTGTACAGGACGGCGGCCAGGCCAAGGTAGAGAAACGCCGCGAGGGTTCCTGCAGCCAGTGCGTTGCCGATGCGGCTGCTTTTGAGGTAACCGAATCGCAGAAGGGATATGGTCAAAAGCTTGCCGGGCCACACTTCGCGGGTGAGGGATTCACCGAGTCCGGTTAATATGAAGACGAAAATCCCGAAGAACACGCAGACCACAGCGGTGATCAGCGTCAGGGTCACGATCTGCAGCAGCTGTTGATCGAAATGCGCATAGCCCGAACTCTGCAGGAACAACTGAATCAGGTGCAGCAGTAAAAGGATGGCGCCCATGGTCCCGTAGATGGTCGCGCTGCGCAGATCCACCAGCCGGTGGAATATGCGCCGTATGAACAGGGTGAGGAAAATGAGGACGATGATGATAAAAAAAATGACGCGGATGAAATCCTCGGGAGTTTCCGGATCCATTTCTGCCTCGTCCGGGATGATCACATCCTGACCGATACTGTACAGCTGACCATCGGTTTGCATCTGCAAGGTCACCTTCGGTGTATGGCCGAATATCCCGTTTTGTGGGATGAGGACGACATGGAGCCTCTCAATACCGTTTTCCCCGGTCTGGTATGTAGAGTCGATGGTCATCATGTAGTTGTCCCAGACGGTGCCGCGGACCCATTCGCGAATCAGCTGGTGTTCCGGATCGCCAGACTGCAACGGACCTTTCCGGATGGCGTCAGGGTCTGGCAGGGACCGTTCGGCGATCCGTTCCTCTGCTTCAGGCACAGGCATCCGGAATCGCTCATGATGACGATCGTCCAGGTTAAATTGCTGGATGGCCCCGTCCACGGAATGATAGGTGCGGAAGATGACAGCGCCGAAGGGCTGTTTGTAACTCTCCATGGACAGGGACATATCCTCATGGATATCGGTGGCAATCCAGTTCACCTGCCAGTAATAGGAGGGGATAAAACGGAGAAAACCGTTTTGAATATGATCTTTCAGCTGGTTTTTTCCGAAAAAGGCCACCTGTCGATAGATGAGTTCGTCGTTGCTCTTGAATACGACAAACGGTTCCAGTTCGTCGGTTGCAAATCCCGACCTATCGAGGAATTTCCGGGATTCCGAGGTCAGATGCCCTTCCTCTGCCAAATCGGTGAGCTGAGCCGGCGGATGGGACCACGGCATTAAAAGCAAGAACAGGGCCAGGCCCAGAAGGGCCGGC
>JAWOCT010000138.1:0-33192 GCA_046483675.1 Cyclonatronaceae bacterium | reverse complement strand
CATAACAGATGCTCAAAGGCGTTTCGATCCGTTTCTTTTAATCCACATACACATGAAATTGACCTCAATGCCAAGGACACAGGACTATTGCCGCGAGCATGCAGATGAAAATTTACCTTCCTGGCGCAAAGCAACAAAAACTAACTGATTGATAGACAACTAATTGCATAATTATAAACAGATGAAACCCTGTAAAGCGAATTTTTCCAGTCTGTCAGCAGGTCTCACCGGAACCGTGCTCCTGCTCATTTTGCTCATGCTTTTTCCCGCGGGGGCAGCTGCTCAGTCCCTCACGATCTATTCCGGCCGCAGCAAGGCTTTGGTTGACCCGCTGATCCGCAAATTTGAAGAGCAACACGACATCCGCATGAATGTCCGGTACGGTGGATCCACCCAGCTGGCCATAGCATTGCTTGAAGAGGGTCGACGCACGCCGGCCGATGTCTTCTGGGCCCAGGATGCCGGTGCACTGGGAGCCGTACAACGGAATGAACTTTTTGAAAAGCTGCCGGATGATCTGCTTTCCATTCTTTCCGAGGGTTTGTATAACGCCGACGGGACCTGGATTGCAACCAGCGGCCGGGCCCGCGTCATGGCCTACTCCGCCACCCGGGTGGATACGGCCCGGCTGCCTGACTCCATATTCGATCTGGTGGATGATCATTGGAAAGGTCGCGTCGGATGGGCTCCGAGCAATGGCTCTTTCCAGTCCCTGCTCACCTCCATGCGTTTGCAGATCGGTGATGACGATCTGTTGCAATGGCTTCGTGACATGCGTGCCAATAATACAAAAGGATACATCAACAACAGCGCACTGCTGGAGGCCATCGCCGCGGGCGAGATCGATGTCGCCCTGACAAACCATTACTACCTCTACCGCTTTCGGGAAAACGATCCCGGATTTCCTGTGGAACAGACCATGTTTTCCGACGGGGATCCCGGCAATCTGGTCAATGTGGCAGGTATCGGCATCCTGAAAAATGTAAGTAACCGGAAAGAAGCCATGGCTTTCCTGAATTTCCTGCTGGAACCGGAGAATCAGGAGTGGGTGACCCGGGAGGTTTACGAATACCCGGTACGAGAAGGATTGTCCACCGACGAGGTGGACGTTTCCATGCGTGAAGTACAGCAAGTGAGTCCGGATCTGGACCTGGACGATCTGAGTGACCTGGATCGGACGCTGGAATTGCTGAGGATGGCCGGGCTTCTGTGACATGGGTCGGAAGCTGACCGACATATTCCGCACGGGCAGCCTGCCCTCGTGGTTTTTTTTGGCACCGGCCGTGTTGGTTGGACTGTCTGTGCTGATGCCCCTGATCTACCTTCTGGTGCGTGCCCTTGAAGCCGACGCCGATCTGTCTGCCGAACTGGTATTCCGGTACCGCAATCTTGAACTGCTGTTTAACACACTGGCACTGGCCTTCGGCACCCTGGTCATTGGCACGCTCATTGCCCTACCCATGGCCTGGATCACCACCCGCACCAATATCCCCGGACGCCGGGTGCTGACCCTCATGGGAGTCCTTCCGCTGGCCATCCCGGGATACGTCATGGCATACGCCCTGCTGGGTTTAACAGGTGCAAACGGCACTCTTGCCCTGGTTCTGGACTGGGAGCTGCCACGTCTGAGCGGCTTCACCGGGGCACTGACCGCTATCAGCCTGTACACTTTCCCCTATCTGTACCTGAATTTCCGTTCGGCGCTCACCGGCCTCGATCCCTCGCTCGAGGAGGTATCACGGTCGCTTGGATACCGACCGGGTGAGATCTTTTTCCGTGTGACCCTGCCCCAGCTGCGACCGGCCTACTACGCCGGCACACTGGTCGTTTTCCTTTACGTGCTTGGTGATTTCGGAGCGGTTTCTCTTATGCGGTTCGAAACATTCAGTTATGCCATCTATTTGCAATATGCCGCTTCGTATGACCGGATCTACGCCGCCTGGCTTGCTCTTATGCTGCTGGTGCTGACGTCAAGCGCCCTGGTGGTTGAGTACAAACTGTTGCGCGGGCTTTTTTTTCATCGTATCGGTACAGGCAGTGAAAAAAAAGCAGCCACGGTACCGCTTGGCCACTGGAAATGGCCTGCCTACCTGTTCGTAACCATGCTTGTGCTGCTCTCTTTCGTGCTGCCGGTAAGCACCATCCTTTTCTGGATGGTCCAGGGTTTTGATGCCGGGCAGCTGGACGGGCTGCGAGGGGCAATAGCGGCTTCGGCGATGGGTTCGGCCCCCGCAGCATTGCTAGCCACCGCCCTGGCCATACCGCTTGCCTACATTGGGGTGCGCCATCCCTCCCGGCTCACGCGCGGACTGGAGCGGGTTGCCTATCTCGGCTATGCGACTCCACCTCTGGCCTTTGCCCTGGCCCTTATCTTTTTCACATTGAACTCCGCACCGGTACTGTACCAGACGCTCAGCCTGCTTATCATCGCCTATGCACTGCATTTTTTAGCTGAGGCCATCGGGCCCGTGCGCAGCGCACTGTACCAGGCATCCCCGCGGCTGGAAGAGGCGGCCCGGTCCCTGGGCTACGGACGTCTCAAGGCATTCTTCCTTGCCACGTTCCCGGTCATGCGCAGTGGTCTGGTCGTTTCTGCAGCCTTTGTGTTCATGTCGGCAATGAAAGAGCTGCCCATAACGTTCCTGCTGGCACCGGTGGGCTTTCAGACGCTGGCCGTCAACGTGTGGAGCTATACGGCCGAAGCCATGTTTCACCAGGCCGCACCCTATGCCCTTGTTATTCTGCTTTTTTCGACGTTATTTGTCGGGTTGCTGTTCACCCGTGAACACACGGCCCGCTAACACAGACTTTGTGATACGCTTTCTTTTTCTACATGTACCCTCTCCTCAATACGACCGGACTTACCAAATCTTTCGAACCACCTGAGAAAGTGGTCGACAGGGTGTCCTTTTCCGTCAACCGGCATGAGATATTTGCACTTCTCGGACCTAGCGGCTGTGGAAAGACCACTACCCTGAGGATGATTGCGGGATTTGAAGACCCCGATGAGGGGGAAGTCCATATTGGTGGACGCACCCTTGCCGGAAATGTGCCTGGCGCGTCCCGCGCGGGAGGCAACGGACGCGTGTCCGTGGATCCGGAAGACCGCGGCATTGGGTTTGTGTTTCAGGACTATGCCCTGTTCCCGCACCTGTCCGTCATCCGCAACGTGATGTTCGGGTTGCGTAACGTCCCCCGCCGGCAGCGTGAAGAACGGGCCCTGGAAATCCTGTGCATGATGGGCCTGCGCGAGTACCGGGACAGGAGGCCCTTCGAACTGTCTGGCGGACAGCAGCAACGCGTGGCCCTGGCCCGGGCCATCGCTCCGACACCGGAACTGATCCTGCTGGATGAACCCTTTTCAAACCTCGATGCCGTTCTTCGACAGTCCACCCGGGACGAGATCCGCTCTCTGCTGAAAAAAGCCGGCATGACAGCCGTCCTCGTCACCCACGATCAGGAAGAAGCCCTGTCCTTCGCCGACCGTATTGCCGTGATGAACAACGGCCGCATCGAACAGACAGGCACACCGGAAGAAGTCTACTATCGCCCGCGCACACGGTTCGTGGCCCAGTTCCTCGGAACTACGAATCTGATCACGGCCGATGCGATCGGGGCCACGGCCATCACCGAGTTCGGACGTGTCAACCTGGACCGGCCGGCCTCAGGACGTGTCACCCTGTCCATCCGTCCCGAGCATCTCACGGTGGAAAAACCTAACCGGCACTACGATAATTACCTGGGCGAAATCGTGTCCCGTGAGTTCAAGGGCCACGACATTACCTACCGGGTCCGCATCAGGGCCCGGGAATGCCTGGTCCATACCGATAACCGCCATCATTTCCGTGCAGGCGAACAGGTCAACATACGTCCGCTTGAAACAGCCGTGGTCCTCGAGGAGCCCGATCTCCCGCTGGAAAGCGGCAAACTGACCGACAACCGGCATGCTGAAGCAGCCGATGCTGGCAGGAATCCTTGAACAACCTGATCAAACGTCGATCAGGATGGCGGCATAATCATCGATCCGGCGGTTGTATTCCATGTCAAGCAGCGGGGATGAGATCATAAAATCGGCCGAGGATCGGTTGCATGCCACAGGGATGTTGTAGACCACGGCCAGACGCAGGAGGGCCTTGACATCCACATCGTGAGGCTGGGCTGACATCGGATCCCAGAAAAAAATCATGATGTCCATCACCCCATCCGAGATTTTTGAACCGACCTGCTGGTCGCCGCCCAGCGGTCCGCTTTTGAAACGGTGCACATCAAGGCCAAGTTCACTGGCAATGATGCCGCCGGTCGTTCCGGTACCGTACAATTCGTGCCGGCTTAGCAGTTTTTTGTTCCAGCGGGCCCATTCGAGCAGATCCTGCTTGCGGTTGTCGTGGGCAATAAGCACGATCCGCTTTTTTTCTTTCATCGGTATCCTGTTTTGCAGCTTTTTGCTACTGGAGAAAGTGGATGTAGTTTGCTCTGAGCTCATTGAAAGGATGATTGGTATGCGGTGATGCAGTTAACCTGCAAATACGGGACCTGCATAAAAAAAAACGGGATATCATCAAAGAGGGGAAAGACGATATCCCGTTTGCAGCGGAGAGAGTGGGATTCGAACCCACGGAGCCCCGTGAAGGGCTCAACACCTTAGCAGGGTGCCGCTTTCGACCACTCAGCCATCTCTCCGAAATGGTTGACCGCAGAGAAACGAAGATAGGTTTTTTTTATCCGGAATTCAATCCCTGATCTCCGACTGCCGGCATCAGCGCACACGGCCGTTCGGTATCACCGGCGGCGTGATTTCCTCCGTTTCTTCATCTATGACATAGATCTGGGCCAGATTCCTGCCTTCCTGAGCGAAATCCATTCCATATCCAAGCACAAAAAGGTTTGGGATCTGAAATCCCACATAATCCACCTTTATATAGTGTTTGGTGGCATCGGGCTTGTGCAAGAGGGTAACCACGGATACGGAAGCGGGCTTTTTTGCCTTGATGCGTCCGACCATATAGCGCATGGAAAGACCGGTATCCACGATATCCTCAATCAGGATGACATGGCGTCCCTCGACGTCAGCGTCCAGATCCTTGAGCTCGATGACATGGCCGGAGGAGACTTTTTCATCCCCGTAACTGCTCAACTTGAAGAAATCGACTTCGCACGGGATAGTGACATGCCGCATCAGGTCGGCAAGGAAAACGAACGCTCCGTTCAGTATCCCGATAAAAATAGGTTTTTTGTCCTTGTAATCATGATTGATCTGACCGGCAAGCTGTTCAACGCGTTTGTCGAGCTCCTCTTTGGTGATATAGAGTCGAAAGAGCGATCTGTTACAGAAAACTGTTTCGGGTTCGTAGAAAGTCATGAAAAAGAATCCGCTTTTGTGATTAGAAGTATTTCCTGGCCTTCAGAATAACAACGGGCATCTTCGGTGATGGTTCCCACTTCTCCTGTTTTAGGGGAATGTGGAAATATAACGGCATGAACTTTGCCATCAAAAGAAACCAGGACCAAAGTTTTACTTTTTTGGACCAGTGGCACCTTTTTATTGGTTAGATGATCGGCAATGCTTTGCGTCCCTTTCATGCCCAGTGGGCGGATCCGGTCACCATGCTGCCAGGTCCGCAAGCAGAGTTTTTCCGGCAAAGCATCGGCACGCAACTGCAGGGCCTGTTCCATTCGGTCCGGATCGTAGCGATCCATGGAGAAGCAAAGGCCCTGGAGTACCTGTTCGTCTGCCGCCACATCAGCCAGTTTGATCTCATGGCATATGCGCTGCTTTTGCCGCCACGTCAGTACAAACCGGTCACGGTCGCGTTTTACAATGAAAGAAGTACCCATGTCGATCGAACTCCCTGTCTGCAGGTGCTCCATGTCTGCCAGGCGCATGACTTCCCCGGAACTCCATCCCTTATAGCCTGTCTGCTTCTCAATCCAGAACCGGGCAACCGGAAGACGCAGCTCTTCCGGCAATGACAGCCATGATCGTCGGTTGATGGCCGTAAGCGCTTCATCCGTACCCGGCTCATGAATGGATTTCCCGACGTGTTCGGCAATCCGGGAAAGGGTAAGCTCAAGCATGGATGCATAGCGCTGCGCGGCATCGGGCAGTCGAAGGATGTTCTGCTGCCAGCCCGCAAAAGTCCGGTCCAGTACGGGGAACACCTGATTCCTGAGGGTATTCCGGGCGTAGGATGTTTCAAGGTTCGAGGTGTCGATGCGGTAGGGTATCCCGAAGCGTTCCGCGAAGGCGATCACCTCGCTCTTGGCAGCGTAGAGCAACGGTCTCACCCATGGCATATCTACGGGTTTCATACCGGTCCATTTTTCCGGAGCCGCCCCGCGCAGCATCTTCTGGAATATCGTTTCGAGCTGATCGTCGCTGTGGTGAGCCAGCATGATCGCATGTGCCGAGTATTCCTGCATGACCGAGCGCAGAAATACCCGGCGCACCTGCCTTGCCCTGTCCTGGAAATTGCCGGTTGATTTCGCCACCGTTGCTGCTGTCTCCTGACTGTCATCCAAAAAATGGTGGACTACCACCTTGATGCCATGTCTTTCACAGAAAGTCCTGACCAGTTGCTCATCCGCCGTTGAATCCGAACCCCGCTGTCCGTAGTTGATGTGGCCCACAACAACACGTTTTTTTAGCTTCAGCGCCATTATCCACAGCATTACCATGGAATCGACACCACCGCTGACCCCGGCAACAAGCGGAATATTTGCCGGGGGATGACCGCTGCGGGTTATCACTTCCTCAACCTGGTCAATCAGATCGTGTTTCGATTCGGACCTGCTCATGGGTGAATGTTTTGACTTCGTCATTGGCTGTCAACACCATCAGATACCCGAATTCATTGACACCAAGAATTTTTACCGGTGTCTCCTCCCTTTTTCCATCGACGGACAAGGATACCCAGGACCCGTATCCCATGATGCTGCGATTGATGGAACGTACCAGTTCCAGATCACCCTGTTCCACTTTTTCGAGAATCGGCTCGGTGCGGTTGAGCAGCACGGCAAGAAAAATCGAGCGATCTACAGGCTGACCCTGGGCCTGCAGGTACAATGAAGTGGCCTTGTCCGACAGTTCGGGTGGAAAGGTTTTCTGGTTGACATTAATCCCCATGCCGAGCAGCACCCGATCCAGGTATTGCCCATTGTATCGGCATTCTGTCAGCAGTCCGGCCACTTTCTTGCCGGAAACCATCAGATCATTGGGCCATTTGATCATGCTCTCGCAGGCTACGGTGAGGCCGATTGTTTCTTTGAGTGCAAGCATGACGGCCAGTGAGATGAGCTGGAGCCTGCCGTTTATCTCCGGTCGCAGGACCATGGTGAACATAAGGTTCTCGCCCGGACTGGCAAACCAGGTCCGTCCGAACTGGCCTTTGCCATGAAGCTGATGATCCGCCAGGCACACCAAGCCGTGGGACAGTCTTTCGTCCGGCATTTTCTGCAGATGGCCGCTGGTAGATTCCAGTGACTGGTAATACCAGAATCTTCTCCCAAGCCATCCGGTTTGCAACATGCGATAAAAAGGAGATAAGTCGAACAATGCAGCGGGTTGCGTTCCGGTTTATGAGCTGATGATACAAAAAAAAGGCCTCATTTCTGAGACCCTTTATCTGAAAACATGAATGACATGCTCATTGCATGCCACACCGGGGAGCGCACAGATCCGCTCACCATGGTTTGGGTACGGACGTCTGGTTCAGCTTCCGATGATCAGCAGGGAGTCCTCTGTTCCATATGGATTGGTGGCATACCCATCGGCGGAGTCATCATTCGCCCAGCGCTCACCGTCAAGCAGATAGCGGAAACGGTATTCGGTCTGGGGAGCAAGGCGTAGGGTGATTTCCCATGAGCCGTTTTTCTGCTCCAGCTTATTTGCCTCGGTATCCCATTCGTTGAAATCACCAACTACGGCGACTTCCCTTTCGGCCCACTCTTCAGGCACACGAAAGGTTACTTTACAGATCGTTCTTTTGGGGGTGAATTTTTTTTCAATCATGATGCAGGTTGTTTGGATTTTGCGATGAGAGGGTTAACAATCCAAATATATCATAAAATAATTCAGCCTCAAAAGAGTTGTACCTAATTTTTTTATATTTATATATATTTAATGTTAAATAAATTTGCCGTTATGCGCGTTTCCTGTTAATTTAGCTTGCATGCAAGCGCTTTTTTTATAACGTTTTAAGCCGAAATGCAACCAGGATTCAAAAAACGTTCGGTTTTTTTAACTCTATTTTATAGAGATATTTAGAGAAGGCGTTCTTCTTTCAACTTTCCTGCATATTTTTCCTGCCACTTCCTTCTTATCTCAGACTGTTCCCTGCGCGTGCCGGTACCTGCCAAATCTTCTGAAATCTGCTCCATCTCTTCGATCGAATGCAGACGGATCGCCTGCTTGACCCTGGGTATCAACCTTGGCGTCATGCTCAGCTCGCGCACCCCCAATCCGGCAAGGACCATGGCTGAAAACGGATCGGAAGCCAGCTCACCGCACACAGCCACAGGCAGGTTGTATTCCTCGCCTGCCTGCACCGTCATGGATATGAAGGCTAATACCGCTGGATGAAGGGGCTGATAGAGCGGAGCGATCAGGTTGTTGCCACGATCCACTGCAAGCGTGTACTGAGTAAGGTCGTTGGTCCCGATACTGAAAAAGTCGACATGCTTCGCAAACAGGCGGATTTGAAGTGCCACACTCGGAACCTCGACCATGATGCCCAGTTGAATGCTTTCATCCACAGGAACTCCCTTTCTTTTCAGGGTCAACAGCATGTCACTCAGCTCCTTCTTCACCTCCAGAAACTCATCCAGGTTTGATACCATGGGAACCAGGATACGTGTGCGCCCCGGATACCGGCCGGCTACCCGGCATATAGCCTCGAGCTGGCTTCGCAACAGCTCCCGCCGGTCAAGCAGAATGCGGACCCCGCGCCATCCCAGGAACGGATTGGCTTCATTATCTTTTATGTTCAGCAGCTTGTCCCCGCCAACATCCAGCAATCGTACCGTTACGATTGCCGAACCGCAGCCTGAAAAGGCGGTCTGGCAAAATTCCTCCTGCCGCCTCCGGTCCATGGTCAAGTGACCGGTATTTATCAACAGCGTATCGGTCCGCAGCAATCCGATCCCTTCCGCCCGAAACTTTTCGATGTTCAGTACTTCTTCCTCAAAATCGATATTGGCCTGAAGGTGGATCTTTGTGCCGCACAGCGTCTCAGAGGGCTTGTCCAGCACCTTGCGCAGCAGCTTTTCTTCCTCCTTGTGCCGCTTGATGGAGCGGATATAGGAACTGGTGGTCTCTTCGTCAGGCCGGAAGATCACCTTTTCTCCATATCCGTCCAGGATCACCGTATCGCCGTCCCGGCCCTTCCGCATCGCCTTCTTGGCACCAATGATCATGGGGATGCCCATGGCATTGGCGATGATCGCTGCGTGGGATGTCAAACCGCCGGCCGTGCAGATGATCCCCTTGATGCCGTTTCGGGCAAATGTAACCACTTCAATGGGAGAAACATCTTCAGCTACCATTACGGCATCCTTGCCAAAACTTGCAATCATGGCCAGCTGTTGAACATTGTGGACCATGCGATCGCGTACGTCCCTGAGATCCGCCAGCCTTGCGGCAAGAAATGACTTCTCCGTCGACTTGATCAGGTCGATATAGTGCTGAAAAGCATCATATATCGCTTTTTCCGCGCGCACATGCTCCTCATTGATCCGTTTTTTTATCCTGGCCTCCAGCTCCGGATCGTTGAGGATCTCGTACTGTGCTTTTATGATGTCACGTGTATCGGAATCATTTCTGGTATGGGCAAAATCAGACAGGCGCTTCATGGTAATACCGACCGATTTCCTGGCCTGTTCGAATTTCCTGATTTCATCCGGCGCCCGGCTCTCATCGACAGGCTCGGGATCGATGTTGATATTGCCCCTGGAATACACCCGTGCCACACCCATTACCAGACCGGACACGGCCGTGATTCCGTCAAGTTTCGTATTCGGCAAATATGCGCTTTCTTCTTGCTCTTGCATAAAAATGTTAGGTATCCACAGGTTGCAGTTGTTTCAGTCCTCCATCTTGAAACCGTTTTTGAACAGTGTGACGATACGTTCCATGGCTTCCTTTTCGTCAGGCCCGTCCACTTCAAGTTCCAGTTCAGCACCGTGATCGGCAGCAAGCGTCAACAACCCGAGTATGCTCTTGCCGTTGATGCGGTATCCGTACATGTGGATATGAAAATCCGACTCAAACCGGCTCGCTTCCTGTACGATCATCGCAGCCGGACGCGCATGGATTCCGGCCGAATTCTGGACTTTTACTTTTTTTTTAAACATACGTGCAATCTACATATATCACTGCCAAATTTCATCGTGGAAGATAGGGATTATATCGAACTGCAACCAGTTGCAATACCTGTCATTCACTGCAGGTCATAACCGTTCATGCCGATAGCCTGCCAAAGTTACACTTTGATGCCACATTTCGTAACTTGGTTCGTTTGATAGTCCTTTTACTTTTCGATGAAGCTTTTTTCCTTACAAAACTTCCAATAATATCATACCACCCAATGTCGGTTACTCTCAACGATGTGACATACATGGCCAACCTGGCCCGGCTCAAACTCACCAGGGACGAATCCGAAGCCCTCGTCAAGGATATGAACGACATACTGGAATATATGGAACTGCTCAACCAGGTCGATACCTCCAGTGTGCCTCCGCTGGAGCATGTGGCCGATACCGACGCCGGGTTCCGACCCGACAAGGCCCATGATCCGCTGGATCATGAAAAAGCACTTAAAAACGCCCCGGATGCCGACTCCGACTATTTCCGTGTTCCAAGGGTCATTGACTGACATCATGACGTGGCACTGGCTCCGTTACCCTGACAGATGTCCGTCTCGTATTGTCAATTACATAATCACTCATATCAACAGCATAATCACCCGCTTCATCCAATAGCGTATTCAACCGTCTATGGCTAAAAATCGGCGAGAAACCTCCTCAAAAAGAACATCCCGAAAGACACGGAAAAAATCAGCACCCGCACCATCCATCACCAATGTATGGGAAAAGATTCCGCTGAAATACCGGCATCTGATCGTTCTCATCTTCCTGCTGATCGTTCCCTCGTTCATTTTCAGTGAAGTCTATTTCGGTGGTCAGCAGTTCGTGGCACACGACATTGAACAGTTCCGGGCCAGTGCCCAATCGGTCATCGAGTACCAGGAGGAAACCGGTGAGGATGCGTTATGGGCCACGAACATTTTCAGCGGCATGCCTTCCTACACGGTGATCTCCAACAAGGCGTTCACGCATCTGGACACATTGCTACGGCGTGCCTTTTCCGCCCTGTTCATTCCCGTTTTCCCCTTCATCATTTGCCTTTCCGGTGTCTATTTCTTCTTCTGGCTCATGGGATACCGGCCGCTCCCCTCGGCACTGGCCGCCCTGGGTATCTGCCTGACCACCTATATCCCTATCATCGTCGGAGCCGGCCACAATTCCAAGCTCATTGCCTACTCCTTTATTCCCTGGGTGATGGCCGGTTACTGGATGCTTTCCCGAAGCGAAAAACGCCTGGCCGGTCTGTTTCTCTTTGCCATCGCACTGAATTTAACCCTTCGGTCCGAGCACATACAGATCCTCTATTATTTCCTCTTTCCGCTTGGCATCTGGTTTATATATGACAGTGTAACGGCGCTGCGATCCGGTAGCCTGTCCGTCTGGTCACGGCGCGCCGCCCTGATGATTACGGCCGGCCTGCTGGCCCTGGCCGCCAACATCCAGCCCTACTGGAGTATCTACGAGTATTCTCACCACAGCATCCGCGGCGGCTCGGAGCTGCAGCAGGATGCCGGGGCAGGAAGCGGACTCGACATCGACTATGCTTTTGCCTGGTCACAGGGCCGGGCCGAACTGCTGACACTGATCATACCCGACAGTTTCGGCGGCTCATCCGCCGACGGAACCTATTGGGGCCCAAAATCATTTACCAGCGGTCCGCACTATATGGGTGCCATCGTATTCCTGATGTTCCTGATCGGCCTTGTCCGCGCCCCAAACAAGTTGAAATACGTTTTCCTCGGCTCCGGCCTGCTTGCCATGCTCTTCTCGCTCGGCAACAATCTTTTCAGCTTCAACTACCTGTTTTTCCATTACATGCCTCTATTTAACAAATTCCGCACCCCGGAGATGTGGCTGATCGTGACGGTCTTCTCTTTCTCAATAATCGCCGCCATGGGTATGAAATGGGTTTATGACAGCTGGATGGATGGGACCCTGACTCTGCGCAGTCTCTATCTTCCGGGCGGAATCGTCCTCGGCCTGGCCCTTTTCTTTGCCGTCTTCACTGGATCCCTGCTGAGCTTCGAAAAAGAGGGCGAGCGGCAACAGATGGCCGAACAGGTCGCCGCACAGCAGAATATGCGTCCCGATGACCCACAGGTCCGGCAGTTCGTCAACCGCTATATCGAACAGGACATCAAGCCGCTCCGGGAAGAGAAAGCCGTGTCCGACAGCCGGCGCTTCTTCCTTTATGTGGCCCTGGGCGGAGGCGTGCTCACCCTGACCGCCCTGGGAATCGTTCCGGCCGGTTATACCCTGGCCGGACTACTGCTTCTTACGGCCGTTGACCTGGTGCAGGTCGGCAACCGGTATGTGGACAAAAGCGGCCTGGTCCCCTCTCATGTCTCCAGCTATGACGTAGTGGCGCGCCAGGTTCGGTCCATCGACCGCTATATTGAACAGCACAATCGGGACGGTCAATCCTGGCCCTGGCGCAGTTTCCCGCTGGGCGACAGTCCTTTCAGCAATGCCGTCCCGGCCGCCTTTGTCTACCCTTCGATAGGCGGCTACTCCGGCGCCAAGCTCAGCAGTTACCAGGACATCATCGACCATGCCATCTATGGCGGCGAATACGGGCTCAACCTTCAGGTGCTCAATATGCTCAATACCCGCTTCCTGACCTATCCGGATCCGATCAACTTGCCCGGATTGGACGTCGTATACGAAGGCGATGAAGGCGTGGTCATGGAGAACCGCAACGTGCTGCCCAAGGCCTGGTTTGCCGACAGCCTGGTGGCGGCGCCCCTTCCGCGCGATGCCATCACGGAACTGAACCGGTTTGATGCCTCCAGCACCGCCATTCTCATGGATACGGACCCGCTTCCGAATATCACCCCGACCAACAACCGGTCTGTGGAAGTCACATCCTACGGTCCGCGCGAGATCGTAATGACTGTCAGCGCCGATGCCTCATCCTTTCTTGTGCTCAGCGAGATCTACTATCCGGAAGGCTGGCACGCCACGCTCGACGATGAACCGATCGACATCCTGCGCACCAATTACATCCTGCGCGGATTTGAGATCCCGCCCGGAGAACACGTGCTCACCCTGCGTTTCGATCCCCGCTCCCACATCCTCGGAAGCCGGCTCTCCTGGATTTTCAACATCCTCATCCTGCTGATCGGTGTCTGGGCCCTTTATGCCCATTTCAAAAACTCTGCAATAAAGAATGGCGAGTCCTGACGAAATATCTCCGGAAACATCGGAATTCTCCGCGTCCTCCGGATCCTCCGCATCCTCCGGATCCTCCGCGTCCGCACGTCCGAGGGTGCTCATCATCACCTATTACTGGCCTCCCAGCGGCGGTGCGGGGGTCCAGCGATTTCTGAAATTCGCCAAGTACCTGCCCGGCACGGGTATCGATCCGGTGGTACTGACCTGCGCCAATCCCACATATCCTATTCAGGATCCGACACTGACCGCCGATATTCCCGACAGCCTGCCTGTCCATTATGCCCGGACCGTCGAGCCGTTTGGTTTTTACGGAAGAATAAGCGGGCTCAGCCCCGAAGAAGCGGCCAGTCCTGCTACCAGGCTTGGCTCCTGGGAGAACAACCTGCAGCGGACAGCACGCTGGCTTCGGGCCAACCTGTTTATTCCGGACGCCCGCATCGGCTGGGTCCCTTTTGTGCGGCGCAAGGCACTCAAACTCTTGCAGCAACACGGAATCGAGACCGTCATTACCACCGGTCCGCCCCACTCGACCCATTTTGCCGGACGATGGCTGAAACGCAAGGCCGGAGTACGCTGGGTGGCCGATTTCCGGGATCCATGGACGGATATCCATTACAACCGGGCCCTGCCCCGAACGCCCTCCACACGCAGACGCGATCTGCGCATGGAGATATCCGTCCTGCGTGAAGCCGACGAAGTCACGGTCACTGCTCCGGGCACAGCTGATTATTTTGCCAGGAAAGTGGAGCGCACCTATCACACCATCCCGAACGGCTACGATCCGGATGATTTTATCTCTGTGGAAAAGGCCGGTCATACGCGGCTGAAACATGAAAAGGAACCACAAGAGACTGACCGAATGCAAACGGAAATGGAACCACAAAAAGCATTCCGCGAAGCACGGGGTGGGGAAGTAAAGGGTGCGCAGCAAACCAGACAAAAAACGCAAAAAACGGAATCCGGTGACCGTTTCCTGATCCGGCACGTAGGCAGCATCACCGAGACCTGCATCCCGGAAAATTTGCTTCTGGCCGTAAGGGATCGGTCCGACCCTCGCCTCCAGGTCGAATTCATCGGTATGGTGCACCCCGGCCTGCACAAAATCGTACAGCAGCTCGGCCTTGAGGATACCGTATCAGTCCATCCTTATGTGCCGCACCGGAAAGCGACGGCTCTCATGCAGCAATCCGATCTCAATGTGGTCGTGGTTCATCGTTCGGAAGACAGCCGCATCCTCATACCCGGGAAACTGTACGACTATCTTTACGCCGGCCGGCCCGTTATGGTCATCGGTCCGCCCGATGGCGACGCGGCTGCCATCGTTCGCCGATGCCGCATCGGCCGGGCTTTTGATTATGAAGACACTGGCGGACCGGCCCGGTGGATCGCCCGGCTCACCGGCGCCGACGCAGAGAAGGAAACCATCCACCCCGATCCGGAAGCCATTGCCCTGTACAGCAGGCTGCAATTGACCCGTCGTCTGTCCCGGCTTCTGACACCGCACTTTTCATCACGTCTGACATCCAAACCGCAAACACCCGGCCAATCCGGTACATCCGAAGGACCTGACTGAACGGAATTTAAAGGATGCCCATGGAAATTCACTTGCTGCTCGATCCTGAAAGCCCGTGGCGGAAAACCGGTCATGATCTCACCCGGGGTGATCTGTGGGATGGAAACTGTTTTCTGAGGGACGAGCAAATCACCCCAATGTTTAAGGGTATCCATACCCTGGATGATGCAGCCCGGTTGTGCTCTGAACTTACGGGCCGTTTTGGCTGGATGCGGATCCAGCCCGGCAAGATTTGGCTTGCTGCTGATCATTTACGGTCGCAGCCTATCTTTTATGCGATGGACAGGCAACGGATCTGGATCAGTGACATCCCCGACCGCATCCTTCAGGTATCTACCGACACGGAGATCGATCCCTCTCTCGCGGCCGAGTACCTGGTGCTGGGTTATGTGACTGGTCCGGACACCCTTTTCCGTGGCCTGCATCAGGTGGAACCCGGGACCATCGTGGAAATAGCAGAGGATACCGAAGGTGAACCTCCCCGCCGGTCCGTGCGACGCTACTGGGATTTCATCCACACCTACAGAGACGCCCCGCGCGAGCACTTCACACGGCATCTCGACGATGTGGTGCTGCAGACAGTGCAGCGTGCGATCCGGTACGCGGACGGACGCCCGATCGTACTGCCCCTCAGCGGTGGGTACGACTCCCGACTTCTCGCCATGACCCTGGCCCGGTTGGAGTACAGCGATGTGCACTGTTACAGTTACGGGCAAAAAGGCAATGCTGAAATGGAGGTGGGCCGGCACATTGCCAGTGATCTCGGGTTCCGCTGGACCGGTATCCACTATACGGCTTCAAAATGGCGCAAACGGTTCCACAGCGCCGACCGTAAGGCCTACTACCGGTTGGCCGGTCGCGAGGCCGGAGTTCCGAACATCCAGGAACTGGTGGCCATTGCAGAGTTGAAAGAGCAGGGCCTGGTGCCTGATAACGGTGTGATCATGAGCGGACACTTTGGAGGGGCCCTGGTAGGCGGTCGCGGTATCTATGATAGTCACACCTACCGGGACCGTCCCCAAACCGATGCGGAAACCATTCTCCGTCATGTATACCACTATCACCATAACCTTTGGGACTGGTCCGGCTGGCGCAACAGGCTGGAACCTTTTTTCCGACAGCGAATACTCGACGGCCTTCCGGAGCTTGCCCGTTTCCCCGACAGCCCGTCGGCCTGCGAATCGTGGAACATACGTCAGCGACAGGCGCGGTTCATCGTCCCAATCCGCCATTTGTACACCTATTACGGATACGACGCCTGGATGCCGTACTGCGACCAGGATTACATCCGTTTCTGGATGACGGTGCCACTGGCATTTCGCCATGACAAAAGCCTGTATACGGATTACATCGACCGGCAAGCCCCTTTCAGGATTGCCACACACCAGCCCGAAAAACCCATTCTTGCCATCCGGGAAGCCGTTCGCAAGACCCTGCTGTTCCGGCCGGCACAATCCTTTTACACCAGCTGGGTTCAGGGCCGGAGGAAACGCAGGGAGTACGACCGTCATCCCATGGCATGGTACGGCATCATGGAGCGCGGAGACTTCCACGCCCATTTCACCGGCCGGGAGAACATCAATTCGTTCCAGTCACTGGAACTGCTTCGTACTCTGTATGAAAACGGGTATCTTTCGCCCGAAATGATTTTCAAGCGTTTTGCCGGAAATCAATAAATTTGCGTGGAATCATTCAATCAGAATTTGCAGGGCTTATGCAATACGGCATCGTTACACCGGCTCACAATGAGGCCGAGCGGATAACCGATTACATGCAATCGGTTATCCATCAAAACGTTCAGCCGGCTTTTATGATCATTGTCAACGATCATTCAACAGATGATACCGGTTCTGTCGCCCGCAACATTGCCAGTCATCACGACTGGATATCGGTTATCGACCGTACCTCCCGGCCACGCCATGAAACCGGATCTAAAGTCGCTTCGGCGTTTCTGTTTGGATTGGAGCACGTCGGCGATGAAAACCTGCCATGGGATGTGATCGTAAAAATGGACGCCGACCTCATCCTCCCACCGGATTATTTCAAAGCTGTACTCGCAGTGTTCCAGAAACAGCCGTCCGCCGGCATATGCGGCGGAATATGCGCCTTGCGCCATGATGACCAACTGATACCGGAAAGCCTGACCGACCGGTACCATGTACGCGGGGCCCTGAAGGCCTACCGCAGGTCATGTTACGAACAGATCGGTGGTATTCGTCCGGTCTACGGATGGGATACACTGGACGAACTGCTGGCGGCATACTACGGCTGGGAAACCGTGGTGCTAACGGACCAGGTCGCGGAACACCGTGCAGCCACCGGTATCCGCACGCAGCCGCTGGTCTTGCACCGCATGACCGGTGATCTTTTCTACCGGATGGGGTACGGTCCCGTACTTTCACTATTGGCCTCGATCAAACGCGCAAGCATGAAACCCGTCCTTATATCGTCCGTATGGAGTTACCTGGGCTACCTTCGATCGGCACTCAGAAAACCGGGGCAGTATGTTACCCCCTCGCAACGTATATTTATCCGGAAGCTGAGGTACCGCCGGATGCGCAAAAAAATATCAGGTAACCGTGCCTGAAGCTGTACAACCAGATAAATCGCTGAAAAAAATCATGCTGCAACCTGTTAGCCGCTCATGGGAGTAGTACTAAGACAAAGTTTTACCAATACGATATACTCCTATATCGGAGCCCTGATCGGTTTCGTCAACGTAATCTGGCTGTTTCCGTTTGTCCTGGAAGCGGAGCAATTCGGGCTCACCCGCGTGATGATCTCCATCGGCATCATCGGAGCCCAGGTCGCCAGTCTGGGCATGGGAAACGTGACCCTGCGGTTTTTCCCTCTGTTCCGCAATCCCGGCAAAAACCATTTCGGATATCTGTTTCTTGCGGTGACCATCCCGCTGGCCGGCTTCCTCCTGCTTAGCCTGCTGGGGTGGCTTTTTCAGTCCCCGATCATCCGGTTCTACGCCGATGACAGCGCCCTGTTCGGGGCCTATTACCCCCTGCTCTTTCCACTTCTGTTCTTCATCCTCTATTTTCATATCCTTGAGAGCTACATCCGCTCTCTTTTTGATACCGTTGTAGCCACCTTCTTCCAGGATATACTGTTGCGGCTGTTTCAGACGGCAGTGGTCCTGATCTACTATTTCGAGTTGATCCCGTTCGGCATGTTCATGTGGATGTTCGTGGGCGCTTTCGGACTCCAAACCCTGCTCATGCTCCTGTATATCGGCCTGCAGCGTCAGCTCTTCGTTATTCCCGATTTCAGCATCCTGACCCGCCCCCGCATCCGCAGCATGGCCTCTTATGCTGCCTACGCTTTCCTGGGAAGCGTGACAGCCATGACCCTGGGCAACATCGACATGCTCATGGTAGGCGGAATGACCGACCTGGCCCAGACAGCAGTCTATGCCGTAAGCCTCTATCTGGCAAGCATGATCAAGATCCCGGCGAAGGCACTGATGAAGATCTCCTACCCGCTGATTGCCGAGGCCCAGTATAAGGGTGACATCCCGACCATATCGCTGATCTATTCCAAGAGCTCCATAAACCAGCTGCTGGTAGGCGGTACCATCTTCATCCTTATCGGGATCAACCTCAACCATGTATATCAGTTCCTTCCCGAAAATTACCATGCAGGAACCTACGTGTTTCTGTTTATCGGGTTGTCAAAGATTGTCGACATGACCTCCGGATTGAACAACACCATCATCCGTACATCTGAATGGTATCGTTTCGATCTGTATGCGACCCTGTTGCTTGTAGTCCTTACCATCGCTACCAACCTCATTTTCATCCCCTTGTTCGGAATCACAGGAGCTGCCATGGCAACGGCACTTTCGGTGCTAATCCATAACACCGTATGCGTTGCCTATCTGAGATACCGGATGGACATCCATCCGTTCAGCAGGAAAACCATTTCGGGTATCGCGATACTGATAATGGCCCTGATGATTTCCTGGGGGATTCCAACGTTGCCAATTTGGCCGGCCGATCTGATCTTGCGGTCCGTTGTGGCTTTGGCCGTGCTAATTACCGGCCTGTTCGTACTGAATCTGTCGGAAGACCTCCAGTCGTTCATCAGGCGGTCTGTGGATGTGCTGCTGCGCAGGGACCACCGGTAGATACCGGCCACACCTACCCCATCTGCATCGACCATGCCTCGTCGATTTCTCCCGCTTGAGCAGAGTGCTTCTCTGTGAGTGCTTCTCTATGAGTGCTTCTCTGTGAGTACTCCTCTGAGATTGTCTCTGTATGAGCGCTTTTGAAAGCCCCCGATGAAAAGGATTTTTGCTGTGATTCCCTTATCTTTGGGCCATTCCCGCCCTGCCCTTCGCAGGAACCCTCCGAACCTATGTGTAGATCTGTGTCGCACCCATGAGCAAAACCACGTTTTCCACCCATCACGGAATGACGGATCTCCTGCCTGATCAGACCGCCCAGTGGCAGGCCCTGGAAGCCATCATACATGAAACGGCGCGCCGTTTTCATTTCCAGGAAATCCGGACTCCCGTTTTGGAGCAGACCGAGCTCATCGCCCGGGGTGTCGGGCAGCTGACCGACATCGTGAGCAAGGAAATGTTCACTTTCGACCGTGGGGACGACCATTACGTACTTCGTCCGGAAGGCACAGCACCCGTCGCCAGGGCGTATGTACAGCATCATCTCGGCCAGCGGGGCGGTTCCCAGCGGCTCTATTACATAGGACCATTTTTTAGGGCCGAGCGGCCCCAGAAAGGCCGGCAGCGCCAATTCCATCAGTTTGGGGCCGAGCTTATCGGAGCGGGCAGTGCCCTTGCCGATGTGGAGATCATTGCCTTCATGGGCGGAATCTACCAACAGGTCGGCATCCGCAACACCCGGCTCAAGCTCAATTCTGTCGGGGATCCCTTGTCCCGTGATGCCTACCGCAAAGCGCTATCGGATTATTTCCGTCCCCTGGCCGGTGAGCTCAGTGATGTATCCCGCAACAGGTTGGAAACCAACCCCATGCGTATACTCGATTCCAAGGAGGAGCAGGACCAGCCGATCAAGGAAGGGGCTCCGAAGATCACCGATTACCTCAGCAATGCATCTGCTGCCCATTATGACTCGGTAAAATCCATGCTGGATCGTCTTGGCATTCCCTACGAAGAAGATCCGTTCCTGGTGCGCGGACTTGACTATTACACCGAAACGGCATTCGAACTCATCAGTCCCGACCTTGGATCGCAGGACGCGCTCGGAGGCGGGGGCCGCTATGACCTGCTCATCGAGGAGGTGGGCGGGCAGCCCACACCCGCAGTAGGGTTTGCCTGCGGCATCGAGCGGCTCATGATCGCCTGCGAATCCCTCGGCATCTCACTGGCCGAGCTTGCCGGTCCGGACATCTATTTCGTGACCCGCGGTACCGATGCAGCCGAGTGGGCGCTGCAGAAAATGCCGGAGTTGCGAAATTACGGACTCGTTTGTACTATGGACTATTCCGGCCGCTCACTTAAGGCACAGATGAAAGACGCCAATCGTCAGCAGGCACGGTATGCGATTATTGTAGGGGAACAGGAGTTGAACGAAAACCTGTTTACACTGCGTGATATGGGTAAAAGTGAAGAAGAAAAAGTATCCGGTGATGACATTGCAGGGCGTGTGCTTTCTCAGTAGCCAAATCGTGAAGAGCCGCATATCAGCCGCACATATGATCCATCAACCATTGACAAGACCTGACGGTCGGATATGAGAACCAAGCTGATAATTGGGGTGATCCTGCTGTTCGGACTGCTGTTCCTCCTTAATTGGGCTGCCGGTCGCTACCTGGCGTCGCTCGTCACACATCAGCTGGACCGGATGGCGGCTGTCGATGAGCGCGTGGAATACCGGTACGATTCCGTCGACATGAATCCCGCTTTCGGCTCCTTGACCATTGACAGCCTTGGTATCCGGCATGAAGATACCTGGATCAAAGCCCGTCGAATCACCGGATCCCTGACCCATGCCGATCTCTGGCGGGTCTTGCGCAAAGGTGCACATGATCCGTTGCCGCAAATCCGCTCATTCCGGATCCGCATGGAAGAAATTGCCATCATGGAACTTACCGACGCAGATAATGCACCTGAGCCCCCACATGCCGACGACATTTCCCTCTGGCCATTCAGTGAGAGCGTGATGATCGACAGGGTCAACATTCTGTACAACGGAAACATGGATGAACTGATGCAACTGGCCGGGCGCACCCGCCCGCCGGAACACAACCACCGTGTGAGTATCAGCCTGGATGAGATCCTGTTCCATGAAGAGATTCCCGAACAACTCCGTTCCCTTCCCGTTTTTTCCGGATACCGGTTTCCGGAATTCATCGATCAGCTGACCCTGCAGATCCGTTACCGCGCCCACAAGAATACGGCCTCTCTCACCTCACTCCGGATCGATACCCCCGGTCTCTACCTCCGCACTTCCGGAGATCTGATCTATGGCGAACAGGGCTGGCCCGATCGACCGGAACACTGGAAGCTGGATTACGAGCTGGATGCCGCCACGTATGAGCTGGCTCGTCTGCCCCTGCCCGGAAAAATGGGGGGGTTTGTCATGGATACGCTCTCAGTGAACAGTACCATCAGTTTTGACCATACCCTGCGCCACCGCCATCCTTTTACCCTTCCCGGTGAGACTTACGTGTATCTGGGCGATATCCGGTGGTACCCATCCACGGCGTTGACAGAGCAGTACGGCCTCATCTTCGGCATGTTCGGCCTGTCTGAAAGCGAACTGCCGGTCCAGTCGATCCGGGCCTCCTGGAGCAACCGGGAGGATACGCTCCGGTTCAAAGACAGTGAGATCTCAACGGAACCGTTCGATGCCACGCTGGATGCCGTAGTGGCCATGCCGCCCGCACAGCGTAGCCGCATTCTGGATGGGTCCGTAACCTTCACCCGAACCAGTGCCGCCTTCAATGATTTTATTGACGGGGTCGAGGGGCTGTTCCGAATCGAACTCCCTCGCAACGACGGACAGCTCTATTTTGAGTTTTCCGGTGATCCGCTTTCACCGGAATTCGACTTTCTGGACCGGCTGAACACTTCCTCTGCGGACACCTCCTCTATGGTTCCCCGGTAGAATCAGGCAGGCATTTCCTGTTTTTTTTCCGCGCTGTGGTACTCCTTGAATGAGGCTAGTCCCTCATCTCCCATATATCGCTTGAGAATCTTGGGATCGGTCTTGGTCAAATCCACAAGGATCAATCCGTCCAGCACATCGCTGAAATCCGGATCCACATTGAAGCCCAGCAGCTTGCCTCCCAGCTTGAGATACTGCTTAAGCAGGATCGGAACTCCTTTATTGTCGCTTTCGAACTCGCTCACCAGTTCGGAAACATCTTCCAGGCTGCGGATCATGGTCCGGTTCTTAGGATCCATTCCCTTCACACTCCGTCCACGGTACGGTGTTTTCGGCTTCACCATGCGGGCCATGTCGGGCAGGAAATTGTGGAGCTTCAGGAATGTCACCATTAGATGCCGCGACATGGAGTGGTACTCGCTGCTGATGCTCACCGGTCCAAAAAGCACCTTGTACTTGGGATATTTTACCACGTAATGCCCAATACCCTTCCAGAGCAGCATCAGCGGTGCAAAGCTTCGCTGATACTCCGGCCGCACAAACGAGCGTCCCATCTCCAGTGCGGGACTGATCTGGTCGAACAGGGTGCTTTTTATATTGAAGAGCGTGGTGGTATACAGGCCTTTTTTCCCGAACCGCTTCATCACATTATCAGTACGCCCGATGCGGTAGGCACCGACCAACTCCTTTTTCTCCCTGTTCCAGACAAACAGGTGTACATAATAATCATCGAATGTATCGAGATCGATCTCCTTGCCCGTGCCTTCTTGCGTGCCACGGAAGGTCACCTCCCTGAGTCTGCCTATTTCATGCAGTACTTTGGGCACTTGCTTCTTCACGGCATGATAGACCTCGAATTCCCCGTTTTCCATCAATTTCTGGCTTTCGGGCAGGGCGCCTATCTCCTGCTCCAATTCTTCCGGCGGTATGGGATCCACGACGGGTTCGGTGGTCTCACCGGTTATATTCACGGTTATGGATGCCTCCGAATCAGCATCACTGCCACTGCGGTTCTGCAGCATGAAGGTGCGCTGACGCAGGTAACTCATCATTTCCGCGTCACTGTCAAATGAGGAGAGTTTGCTATAGTTGATTACCTTGCCGATGCAGATATCGATATTTCTGTTTTTTTTATTGAGGAACTCATTAGGCAGCATCGCCGTCCGCAATCTGGGATGGATCATGCCCACCAGCTGGAACAGCGGCCCGTTGAAACCATCGAAATAGACAGGCAGCACCGGAGATTCCGTTTTTCGTATGATCCCCGCCACAGAAATGTTCCATTCCGACTCAACTACCTTCCGCTTGTTCATGGAAAAATGGGCCACTTCACCGGCGGGAAAGACCCCGAGCACGTGTTCGTCCCGCAACCACTGAAGCGACTTTTTCATGGTGGCAAGATTGGCCCGGGCCGCGTCGCGGCCACCAAAAGGATCCACAAAAAAGAATACCTCCCTCAGCTCCGGAATGCGTTCCAGCAAGTAATTGGCCAGGATTTTTGAATCCTCGCGCACCGAACGCAAAATCGAAGCAAGGATAACCCCCTCGATTCCCCCGAACGGATGATTGGCCACGACAACCACCCGCCCATCACTGGGTATGCGCTCCATATCCCGTTCCGAGATATGGTAATTGACATTCATGCGCTCCAGCAGCCGGTCGTAGAAAGCCTGGTCTGTGTGGTAGCTGAGGGCTTCATTGTAGAGATTGTTCAACCCTTGGAATGACAACAGTTTCTCCAGTGGCCGCCTTGCCACGCGGAGCAGGTTGCGGCGTACCGGACCTTCGACCTCAAAATCCAGATTGAAAATTTTCAATGGTTTTTCCGATTCACTCATGTAACCCATAGATTGTATTAAGAAAAAACAGGGCGTCACGGATCTGACCCTTCTCACACTTTAAACTGGCAATGCGGCATTAAAAAGTCCGAATGCAATTTATTCTCGTGCAAGAAGTTCTTACCCGTTCAAAGTCTGTTTACGACAGCCGGGGAACCGCTTTTCGCAAAAGGTTTCACTATTGCAACGTGACGACCTAAACGATAATTTTACAGGACATATATACGTAAAAGATTTGCCGGAATATAAGAAACAAAGGTACAGGATACCATGTCAGATGTTGCATTCCAAAAAGAGTCGGCTACCCGGACCAGGAAAAAGGAAATGGTGGATGAGCCGTCGCTTTATAAAGTCATTCTACTCAACGATGATTACACAACCTTTGATTTTGTCGTCAGTGTACTGACCAGTATCTTCGGTAAATCCGTTCCGGAAGCAGTCACCATCACCAATGATGTACACCGCAAGGGAACCGGTGTCTGCGGCTTTTTTCCGCGTGACATTGCCGAGACCAAAGTGGACATGGTGGCCCGCAGCAGCAAGAAAGCTGGCTTTCCACTCCGTTGCACCATGGAACCGGCCTGACAAACCTCTACCGATACGCTCTGATGATCAGCAAACCACTGGACCAGGTCCTGCGCAATTCGTTTCTAATGGCAACACATCTCAAACACGAGATGGTGACCCTGGAGCATCTGCTCCATGCCATTGCAAAAGAACCGGCCGGGGCCCGCATCCTGAAAAGCTGTGGCCTGGATATGAAGATGCTGGAATCGGATCTTCAGGATTATTACAAGAGGATCCCCCATCGTCATGACGAATCTACGGACCCCATCCACACCGTGGGCTTCCGTCGCACGCTGCAGCGCGCCCTCATCCACAGCCGTTCCGCCGAGCAGGAGGAAACCGGGATCGGGGATCTTCTCGTGTCGATGTTCGCCGAAGAGGAAAGCCACGCCATCTATTTTTTGGAAAAACAGGAGGTCACCCGGCTCGATGTGCTCAATTATGTCGCCCATCGCATAACAAAGCCCGGTTTTGAACAGTACGGTGAAGAAGACGACGAAGAACCCGATCGGGACCGCGATGAACCAGGGAATGCCTTCGGCGAAGAACCGGGTGACAACGGAAGTCCCGAAGAATTCGATGAAATGGATGCTTCCGGGGACTATGATGAAGAGGGCGACCCCGATGACGAACATGGGGAAGACGTTTTCGGTATTCCGGACGAACCGGACGAGGAAAATAAACGCTACCACTCCAGGCCGTCCAAGCCGGGATCGGAAAGGGAGCCAGGACAGCAACCCGGGACCCGCAAACAACGATCGAAAACCGATCTGCTTGAGCTCTATACCGAGGAATGGACCGCAAGGGCCCGGGAGGGACAGTTTGACCGGGTCATCGGTCGTGATCTGGAGATTGAACGCAGTATCGAAATCCTGTGCCGGCGACAAAAGAACAACCCGATCTATGTCGGCGATCCGGGCGTGGGCAAGACAGCCATAACACAGGGTCTGGCCCAGAAAATCGTGGCCGGCGAGGTGCCCGAACGCATCCGTGACTTTTCCATCTTCGCACTGGATCTGGGTGCGTTGCTAGCCGGAACCAAGTTCCGCGGCGATTTCGAAGCACGGCTGAAAGGGGTGCTCAAATCCCTGCAAAAACGCAAGAACGTCATTCTCTTCATCGACGAGATCCATACCATCATCGGGGCGGGCGCGGCCGGATCCAGCACCCTGGACGCATCCAACATGCTCAAACCGCTGCTGGCCGACGGCAAGATCCGGTGCATTGGCGCCACAACGTTCGAAGAATACAAAAACCTGTTCGAAAAGGACCGCGCCCTTTCCCGACGATTCCAGAAAATAGAGATCGAAGAACCCGATGTCGATACAACCGTTGACATCCTCAAGGGGCTGAAAGGGGTTTACGAGGAGTACCACCGGCTGAAAATCACGCAGGCTGCCCTTGAATCGGCAGCACAGCTATCAGCAAAATACCTTACCGAGCGGCGCCTGCCGGACAAAGCCATTGACGTGATCGACGAAGCCTGTTCCCGGGTATCATTGCAGCCTGGAAAAAGAAAACAGCTGGGATCCAAAGACATCGAGCTGCTCGTATCCCGGATGGCGCGGGTGCCGGTGCATCAGCTTGCCGGAGCAGAAAAAGAGAGCCTGCGCGATCTGGAAAGCGATTTGAACCGGCATGTATACGGACAGGATCATGCGGTCAAGGCGCTGGTGACCGCAGTGAAGCGTAGCCGTGCCGGACTGGGTGCCGAGAGCAAACCGATCGGATCGTTCCTGTTTTCCGGGCCGACCGGGGTGGGCAAAACCGAGCTCTGCCGCCAGTCCGCCGAGCAACTGGGCATCCCGCTCATCCGGTTTGACATGAGCGAATACATGGAAAAGCACACCGTTTCGCGACTGATTGGTGCTCCGGCCGGATACGTGGGTTTTGAACAGGGCGGACTGCTGACCGATGCCATTCGCCGGCAGCCCAACTCGGTCCTGCTGCTCGACGAGATCGAAAAAGCTCATCCCGACATCTTCAATATCCTGTTGCAGATTATGGACTACGCCACGGCTACCGACAACACGGGACGCAAAGCCGATTTTCGTAATGTGCTGCTGATCATGACATCCAATGTGGGATCCCGTGAAATGAGCAGTGCCCAGATCGGTTTCGGGGAGGATAAGGCCAAAAAGCTGGGCGGAGATCCCAAAAAAGCGATCGAAAAGCATTTCAATCCGGAATTCCGGAACCGGCTTGACGATATCGTGATATTCCGCCATCTGGACCGCACCGTGGTGGAAAGTATCGTCTACAAATTTATCCGGGAACTGGAGCACCAGCTCAGCAGCAGGAAAGTAACCATTCAGCTCACACGCAAAGCGGTGGACTGGCTGGCGGATAAAGGGTACGATCCGGCCTATGGCGCGCGACCGATGGCGCGGGTCATCCAGGAGTCCATCAAAAATCGGTTGGTGGACGAATTGCTGTTTGGAAAGCTTCAGCAGGGCGGCAACGTAACACTTTCGGAAAGGGGCGGGGAGTTGACGTTCCGCTTCGGTCGGTCAAAAAAAGAAAGGCCATGACCGTGCACTTGCACAGCCATGGCCTCGGAATTCATCCGTCTTCTATATGAGAGACTGGATAGTTTGGGCGATTATTCGGTCGGAGGGAGCAGGACCTGATCGATTACGTGAATCACTCCGTTCACACCCTCAATATCGACGGTCGTAATACCGGCACTTCCGTTGATCGTTGCTGCACCACCGGACACTTCGATGGTAATCTGATTACCGTTCAGTGTGGTTACCTGTTGCTCAGATTGCAGATCCGTGGAAAGCACCTCGCCCTGGATCACATGGTAGAGCAGAACATCGGAGAGTTGCTCCACGGTGAGATCCGATGCCACGTCAGCAATGGCTGCAAAAGCTTCGTTTGTGGGGGCAAAGACGGTGAAAGGACCATCTCCGAGAAGAGCATCTGCAAGATCAGCCTGCACAACGGCATCGACCAGTGATGAAAGGAAATACCGTTTGGAGGCGTTGTCCACAATCGTTCCGTAAGCATCGGGTAGGACAACCTGATTGATTACATGGATTACTCCGTTGCGAGCTTCGATGTCGGCACTGGTGACGGAAGCGGCGCCGTTGACGGTCACCCCTTCACTTCCTGCCGTCACAAAAATCTCTTCACCAGCAAGCGATTCGACCGCCTGCTCGGCTCCAAGCTGACCCGAAAAAACCTCGCTGCCCAATACATGATACAGAAGGATTTCTTCCAGTTGAGCTTCAGAGAGGGATTCCAATGTTCCGTCGGGCAGCGCATCAAAAGCATCATTGGTGGGTGCAAAGACAGTGAATTCACCGTCATCATCAAGCGCTGCATCCAGTCCGGTGGTCTGAAGAGCTCCCACAAGCGTGGAAAACTGTGAATTAGTTACGGCGATTTCAGTAATGCTGGGATCCTGCGTTTCGGATCCTGCAGTGGAATCATCGGAGCAGGCACCCAATAGCAGAGCAGGTATCAGTAGTGCGGAAAGAAGTGAAAATTTACTTGTTTTCATGGTTCCAGTATTTGGTTGTTGATTGATTGTTTTTTAATTCAGCAGCGCTTGCAATGCAAAACACTCTATTTCTGACCCAGCGAATGTTGTCTGTTGTCTGTTGTTTATATATCGCCGTGTCGAAATCTGCTGTTCATCTGTTTGAATGTGCTGCTGTCTTTATTGCGTCTGCGAACAACCTGCAAAAGGTCAAAAAGCTTCAGGTCGTTCCCGGTACGGGATTTTTTTTACTCCCGGCATGCCTCCGAATGGGCACGGATCAGCTTGCTGATGAATGCAAGCTGCTGGATGGCAATCCATTGCATCTCTCCTTCCAATCGCCAAAAAAAACCGCAGTCCTCTTCAATCCTGTGCTTCAACAATCCATTTGCATCAAGGCGACAACCCTGCCAGGCGCCGGCCAGCATCTCTATTGTGCCAGCCGGGGGTTCAATCCACCCCGGCTCCGGCTCATGTCTGCTAATTCCTGATTGGATATTCCTGCCTGGTCCCCGATGGGATAATCCCTCCTGATCCCCACTGGGATAATCGTGCATGGTCCTTGGTGGAACAACCCGCCTAGTTCTTAACGGGATAATCCGGCGGTTCGGGCAGGCCGACATCCATGTCCTCAAGCAGCTCAAGAAGATGTTCCACGGCTGTTTGGAGTTGTTCATCAATGCCGGCATATTCCCTGGCAGGATCGTTATCTACCGGGATATCGGGTTCCACACCTTGACCCTCGATGATCCACTCGGTGCCTTCCGTATCATACGATGCAAACTCAGGTCGATTGAGGAAGCCGCCATCCACAAAAGGCAGGCTCTGCCGGATTCCTACCACGCCACCCCATGTGCGCTGTCCGATCAGCTTGCCCAACCCGTGCTTGCGGAAGCGGTACGGAAACAGGTCGCCGTCCGAGGCCGAGAACGGATCGATCAGGGTGACCATGGGCCCGAGTATCATGGCGGAAGGATCGGGTGCTGGCACGGCATTGCGGGCTTTGTCCACCATGGCCAACTCGCGACGCAGGCGCTCGATGATCATGGGTGAAACATTGCCCCCTCCGTTGCCACGCACATCGATGATGAGCGCCTCTTTCCGCAGTTGCGGATAGAAATGCTTCACGAATTCATTGAGGCCGCCCGGACCCATGTCAGGTATGTGAATGTACCCGATGCGGCCATCCGAAGCCTCGGTCACCTTGCGAATATTTGCCTGGACCCAGTTGTAGTAGTAGAGATCGGCTTCATCAGCAATCGGCTTGATGATCACTTCTTCCGAACCGGAAATAGCGGGCTGATCATTTACGTGCAAGACCACCGGCTTATCAGCCTTGTCAATGAGGGATTCGTAAATATTTCCCATTGCAGATGTCAGTTTGCCGTTCACCCGGATGATGAACATGCCTTCCTCTACGTTGACCCCTACCTCGGTCAGCGGGGAACGACGGGAATCAACCCAGTTCTCCCCTTCCAATATTCGGGCGATCCGGTAGAAACCGGAATCTTCATGGCGGGCGAGCTCGGCTCCCAGGCGCCCCATCGGTATGCGCTCGGGCTGCGGGCGGTCACCGCCGCCGACATAGGCGTGACCCACGTTCAGCTCCCCGATCATCTCGCCGATGATGTAGGTCAGGTCATTGCGGTGCGCCACATGATCTACCAGCGGGCGGTAATTCTCCCGTACAGCCTCCCAGTCCACCCCGTGCATATTGGGTGCGTAGAGGAAATCCCGCATCTGACGCCAGCTTTCGTTGAATATCTGCAGCCATTCCGCCGTGCGGTCCAGCCTGACCTTCATATTGGACAGGTCAAGTTTGGGATCGGGTTCGGTCTCCTTGGCCGGCAAATCCACAATGGCATAATCCTGGCCGCGGGCCAGCATCATCTTCTTGCCGTCACGGGAAATCCGGTAGCTGCTGTAGGCACCGATGGTCTGTTCTTCCTCCTCATCCAGATCATAATAGAGCAGCATGGTCTGTTGGTCGGACAGGCCGTTGCGCTGATAATAGATGCGGGATCCGGTGGATTGCAGGTTGCCGTAGGTGGACGCCTGCACCGGCAGGTCGATGATACGATGCGACAGTCTTTCGGTATCGATGCGGATCGGATCGGATGCCTCACTCTCATCATTTTCTTCCGCATTTTCATCATCTCCAATGGCTACTTCATCATTCTCTGGTCCAAAGGGTGATTTCAGATCCTCCCGCAGTGTCACAAAATAGATGCGCTGCATGTCGGCATAGGCGTGATTCCATTCGGTCTGACTGTAGATCGGGTTGAAATCACGATTGGAAACAAAGAACAGGTACTTCCCGTCGCGGCTGAATTCGGGATTTCCGGCTGAATACCAGCCGCCGGTAACACTAAAATGCTCACCGCTTTCCACGGAATAGAGCCAAATGCGCTGCATGTTTTCCACCTCGGGCAGCGTATAGGCAATCCACCGGCTGTCCGGCGACCAGGTGTACTGCGACATCTCCCAGGCCTCGGCCTGGCGCACCACCGTAATATCACCGCTGGCCACATCCACCATGTTCAGTCGCAGTTTTTTGTCTGCCCAAAGGATCTTTTCACTGTCAGGCGACCAGGCGATACGGTACTTGTAGGTATCGGCCCCGGTCGTGACCTGTCTCATCTCACCGGATCCATCCTGCGGAATCACGTAGATCTCGTCCTCGCCGCTTTTGTCGGATATGAAGGCTATATGCCGTCCGTCGGGTGACCAGACGGGATTGCGGTCGTGTATGCCAGAGGTGCCGGTCAGGTTGCGGGTGATACCGTCACGTGCCGGAACAGTGAAGATGTCCCCGCGAGCGCCAAAGAGCGCCCTGTTTCCATCGGGTGCCACATCGATGGAGTGGATAAACTCCGAGGCATCGGTAAGGCCGCCGCGCCCGGTCAGCCGGTCGTCGCGCACACGGATCGACACCTGCTGATACTCCTCGGTGGCCAGGTTGAACCGGTAAATATATCCGCCGTTCTCAAAGACGATATGCCGTTGTCCGATGGATGGGAACTTGATATCAAAATCGGTAAAATCTGTGAGCTTTCGAGTTTCTTCTGATTGCAGATCATGGACATAGAGGTTCATCCGGCCGCTCTCCCCGCGATCCGAGATATAATAGATCCGGTCTCCATGCCACATGGGGATGATATCCTGGGCCGGCGTGTCGGTGATGCGGCTGGTCTCTTTTGTTTCAAAATCGTACACCCAAATATCGTCGGCCATGCCACCGCGATATCGTTTCCAGGTGCGGAATTCACGGAATATACGGTTATAGGCCAGTTTCGAACCGTCGGGCGAGTACGAGGCGAATCCCCCGCGCGGCAGCGGCAGCTGCTCGGCGATGTCGCCCTCAGGATGGGTCAGATACAGGTGCCCCTTGAAGGAATTGAATTCCCTTTTTCGAGAGCGGAAGAGGACCTGTGTGCCGTCTGGTGTCCACCCCATGACGAGGTTGTTGGGACCCATGCGATCGGCCACATCATCGCGGCCGAGCGTCGGGGTCCAGGTCATCCGTTCGGGCTCTCCTCCGCCGGCAGGGATGCGGTAAACCTCGGTGCTTCCATCATATTGACCGGTAAACGCAATCCATCGTCCATCCGGGGAATACCGGGGGAACATTTCATACCCGTCGTGGCCGGTCAGTCGCCGCGCTGTACCACCATTTACCGGGACGGTATACAGGTTGCCGGCATACGAGAAGACGATCTGGTTTTCATGGATAGCGGGAAACCGGAGCAATCGGGTTTCATCAGCGGCCCGGGCCTGCGTGCCGATCAGTGCGCTTAACAGCAATACACCGGAGCACAGCACCATACAAAGCAGGGAATGACTTTTTCTGGCAAGCATATCGTTCATATTGTGAGAGAATATGGGGTTGTACAATTGACCGGCAAGATACATATCTTTTGCCTTGGCTTGATTCTGCAAGATAAAAAAACAAGATGAAAGACATACATGAATTCTGCGCCCCGCCCGGAAAGCAGATCCGGGATTTCAAGGAAATCACACTTTCAGCGGTCCAGGAGTCAGCGATCCCGAAACGGCTCCTTGACTTGCAATGCTACTGCTACAGCTCCCCTACAATTTCCCCGCATTCAATATTTTCCGGACCGTGATACGGATTGGCGACCCGTTCTGTCCTGTTAAGCCACATCGCATCCAAATCCTCCTCTTCAAAATACCGGCATCGGAATATGTAAATCGTTTCGCCCGGATTCCCGAAATGTTCGATGAAGTCCTTCAGGCCATCGGACAACTGCGCCATGGCCTCTCTTTGCTCATCCAGGTTTTCAGCGTCCACAATATCACCAGCCGACTGTACCAGCACTTCCCGGAGTTCCAGCCAAACAGGCACGTCGTCTTCTTCAAACAGGGAATTCGGTATGGTGCTGAACGATGTTTCAAGCCGTTCCGCCCAGGCTTGGGCAAGATCCATCCGGTTGTGCACCAGCCCATCCTTTGTGTTCATGTAATGGTCCATGATACGTTCGAACCGCTGCGAGTATTCCTCATCATCCAATGAAGCTGTTCCGGTTACAGATCCAAAAACCAGCAGCAAGGCAAGAAGTGCAAATAGTCTCATTCTCATATTCACCTCTCCGTTAAGATTCCCGGTGAAACAATTGATGTACTTCAAGATGTATAGAAATTGAGGAAAAGGAAAATATTTCTTGCAGAAAGATGTATTTTGCACACTGAAACCATTTACTGGATTTTACGCAATGATGACACTAGTCCCCTCGCATACACGCAATCTGCCCCCTGGCCCTTCATTCCAATCATCCTGCAGCCATTCTCCAGCCATGCGCCCGTTCCTGATGTTGCCGTTCTTGCTGCCGCTCCTGCTTGCTATACTCGTTTTTGTCGCCTCCTGCGAACGCCACAGCCATGATGTAATCATCACCAATGGCGTAATCTACGACGGTTTGGGCGGTGAGCCTTACCCCGGAGGTGTTGCGATACGGGATGGACGCATCACCCATGTCGGTGATCTGTCCGCGGACTTCACGGCTCCCGAGCGGATCGATGCTGCCGGGATGGCGGTCTCACCGGGTTTTATTAACATGCTGAGCTGGGCGGATG
>JAWOCT010000106.1:0-3826 GCA_046483675.1 Cyclonatronaceae bacterium | reverse complement strand
TACATATTGTCTTTTTCACTGCGACCATAATTCCCTCCGTCAAAAGGTGTTTGCAAGTATTATTTAGCATAAACGCAAGTTACTGTAATATAATAAGTAATGAAAAATCAAATTTTTGGCTTGTCGTCCCTCGCCAATTCTTTCTGCCTTTGGCGATTCTTTCTGCCCTTGGCGATACTTTTAGCCCTTGACGATTCTTTTAGCCAATAAAAAACGGTATGACCCTCATGTGTCGGATTATCCCTCATGTTTCGGATTATCCCTCATGTTTCGGATCATACCGTTTTATTGCTGTTCAGGCCGCTATGTGCTATGTGGCCTGGTGGATTGTGCGGTACAACCTGCAGCTGCTGCTCATTTCATCAGCATCATTTTGCGTGATCGGGTGAACTCACCGGCGGTGATACGGTACAGGTAGACACCGTTGCCCAGGGAACCGGCATTGAAGTCGACGGCATGCTGTCCGGCCGGACGAGCCTCATCCAGCAGCAGGGCCACGCGGCGGCCGAGCACATCATAGACTTCCAGCCGCACATGTTCCTCGCGCGGCAGGGTGAAGGCAATACGCGTGGAGGGGTTGAACGGGTTGGGATAGTTGCCATAGAGCCGGAAATCAGCAGGGGTCTGTGCGGCGACTGATTCATCTCCGGCACTAACCACCGTGGCCGTGGTTGAGATGGGCACGTAGCCGCGGTTGTTGCCGGTGTGGATTTCGTCGATCTTGTTTTCGGGGTCAATTACGGCGTAGAGACGGGGTTGTGAAACTTCGTCGGGCATCACAAACTGTCCGGTCACCGTATTGCGTCCCCGTATGGGCATGAGCGGCTCGGTCTGGAGTACGTCGCTGCCGTCGAGCAGTGTGAGGCGCTGTCCGCTGCCGGCCGGATGACCCAGATAGAGATGTACATCCACCTCCTGTACCAGCTCCACTAGACTGAAGTTGTGTACATCGATTTCAACAGTGACGGTGTCGCCGGGATCTACCCGCGGGGGGAAGTACCGGATGGATTTGGTGAGTTCGATGATGTCGCGGTCAAACTCCACATTATCGTTGCCGGAGCGCAGGACGGATTTGGTCTCCAGGTGGCGCCAGGGCAGCTTCAGGGCAGGATCGGATTTGGTGCCGTACCAGTCGTCCCAGAAGCTTCGCGGACCACCGAGGAGCTGTTTGTCGAGCCGCACAGCATAGTCAATGACGAGGGGCCCATCCTCGTGCCAGTAGGCATAGGGGTAGATGATGTATTTGGCAGTAGGGAACTGCGAGCTGAGGGCACCCAGGTTTACATCGATCTTGATGGTCTCGCCCACCATCATCTTGTTGGTTTCCATGGTGGTGGTGTTATATTCGCCGGACAGGTTCAGGCCGAGTTTGGGCAGTCCGACCGATCCGCCAAGAGAAAAAGAGGTGCGGTTGTAACTTTCCTCTTCCTGGAAGTCCTCGAACTCCAGGGACCACGTGGTGCTGGAATTGCCGTCGATACTGTAACTGGGATCGGTTTCGCGCAGTCCCTTGAGCAGGACCTGTATGTCATTGTCCTGCATTACGACATCGTTTCTCGGGTAGGACAGGAGATTGGTCTCTTCGGTGCTGGACCGGAAGTCAAATCCAAAAAAACTGTCGGAAGACAGCCAGGTGTTGCTGGAGCCGGTAGGGATAACGGCCAGAACGGTTCCCACGAATTCCTCGGAGTCGTAGACGTCGTATTCCCAAAGGTCAAAGGTGCTGACGGCGGCGTAGATCTGGTCGGTGTCGCGTGCTGTACGGCTTTGGGTGAACGTCTCTTTCTCGGCGCGGAACTCGGAATGGCCAAAACCCTTGCCGTATTTGGTATCGAGTCCGAATGAGATCATCTTGACCATGCCTTCTGCGCCCGCCGATACAGACCAGTCGCTTTCCACCGAAGTGGTTACGGAGGTGCCCTGTGTTTCGGTGGATGTGAAAGTCGCACGGAATCCGCAATCAATGCCCGAGCAAGGGTACAAGTTGTTTACATCAAAGACATCATCGCCGAAGATGTCGAAGTGAGTGGGCGGGGCCTTGAGGATGATCCACGGCTGGCGGATTTCGGTGAGCTGTGAACGGCGCGGGTTCAGGTAGCGAATGCGCGAGAGCGTGAAGTCGCCGGCGGCAACGGCAAAGGATCGGGCTTTTTCATCGCTTTCTTTGACGCGGTTTTCAAAAGATTCTGAAAACATGTTGGACAAGCTTGTCTGGCTGGAGCTGCCAATACCGAATACATCGATCCAGAAGGAATAGTTGCTGTTCTGGCTGAGGAATTCCGGGTTTCCGGAGCCGACGCCGATGATTTCCGT
The DNA here is from genome assembly GCA_046483675.1 of Cyclonatronaceae bacterium. Taxonomy (GTDB): domain Bacteria; phylum Bacteroidota; class Rhodothermia; order Balneolales; family Natronogracilivirgulaceae; genus SKNL01. The sequence continues at coordinate 1,513 of JAWOCT010000106.1, read as the reverse complement.
AGTGAAGCCGCCATCACCGGTGAGAATCAGGTCACGGCGCTGGTTGACATCAGCGACGGCAATATAGCGCGATGAATTGCGGGCAGTCTCTTCGCTGACATCGAAGTCGAGTTGCTGGTCAATATAGATGGCAAGCTCTTTGGGTTGGTCATCATCGGAGGTATCTTCGTCCATCAGATCGAAGTCTTCAGGTATTTCGGGCCGAACGGGCGCTTTGAGCAACAGGGCGTAACCGTCATTGGTGATAATGATCTCGTCCTGCCCGCTGCCGTCGATATCACCGGATGCCATGGAGAAAGCGGAAAGCTCATTCACTATACTGGCCTCGAAATCGAAACCGGGCCAGACGGCCAGGTTGCCATCGGCCATATCCAACACCCGCACGAACACATTGTCGTCGCTCTGGCCGGACTGGGATGATTTCCAGATGTTGAAGCCGACGCCGATTTCGTCGATCACATTGCCAGTGAAGTCACCGGTGACCGTGTTGATCGTGATGGCGGTACCCAGGACGGAGCCGCTGTACACCCTGCGGGTTTCACCAGGCGTGATGGCAAGCTGGGAGCCGTTTGCCTCGGTGAACAGCACTTGTGTGTCGACAAGGACATTGCCGTTCGTCGATTCCGGAGAGGCGAAGGCGAAGACCAGCTCGCGGGAATTGTTCGGGGTCAACTTGCCGGCGGCGATGTCAAATGCACTGTAACCGGCAGGGAAAGGGCCTGCGTCCCGGGAAGCGATTTTATCAAGATTCAGGTCTGAAGTGACCCGAAAGACATCGATCATGTAGTTTGTCTGGTTCCGGTAGGCGAGGATGATCTCGTCCTGTCCGTCACGGGTGAGGTCGGCGGCGGCCAGCCGGAACAATCCGCCCCTGTAGCTGTCAGTGGCAGTGCGGATGGCATAGTCAGAGATCTGGATGTCGAAGTTGTCTACCTCGTCACCGGTCAGACGTTGCGGGTCGAGCTCGTGGAGTACAAGGTGGATGGCCCCGTTGCCGGCATAGGCACCTACGAAGGTTTCGTACTCATCCCCGTTGAAATCGCCTGTAACCACATCCACCGGAGACCGATGGAAGTCGTCAAAGGAGAAGCGCGGCTCGAAGCCGGTGGTATTGTATTCGTGAAAACGAGTACCCGAAGGTGTATTGTGCTGCTGGAAGATCAGCTCGTCGATTCCCGGTTTCTTGTTGCTGTAGATGATCTGGGAGAAGAGTTTCCTGCGGGTGTCGCCGGTGTCGATATCGTAGACATCCTCGGTCCAGAACAGGACCATTTCGTCGGTCCTGAGAAAATCTTCAAACCCGTCAAGCGGGTGGTCGTTGCTTTCGTCTTGTTGAGCGTTCGCCACGGTGAACAGCGGCGCAGCGAAGACAAAAAGGATAATCAGGGCGGCGTAGCAGATGGATCTCATGGTAAGCCTCAACGGTTTATAAAGGGTTTATTGATGAAGTGAATAAGGTATACCACAAACAATTCGCTTAATTTATATCAACTCCCGTAATTATCCAATAAGC
>JAWOCT010000088.1:0-15503 GCA_046483675.1 Cyclonatronaceae bacterium | reverse complement strand
CCGGAATGGACAACTCTAATAATCAAACGAACACCGTTGCAAGGTGCAGCGGAGGTTCACAAACAAAAAGCAAAAAAGGTGACCAACAATGAAAAACGTACTAACTTTACTCATAGCGATCCTGTTTACGGCAGGAATGACGTTTGCGCAAGATAATGACGCAACAATTGATCAGGTTGGAGACGACCATGAAGCCATGATTGACCAGATTGGATTCAGCAACACCGCCTATGTTGATCAAACAGATGGTGGATCAAATGGTGATGCTACTGCTGATATTTTACAAGAAGGAGATAATAATTATGTAAACCTTCTTCAAAGGGCATTTCATGGATTTCCAGACGAAAGCCATGCGACCATTACACAAATAGGTGATGGCAACAGCGTGGAAGGAACTTCAGCGACAAGTGCCTTTTATCAAAATCAGCCGGGTGGAATTCTTGAAGTGTATATGGAAGGCGATGATAACACACTCTATTCTATGCGTGATGAAGCTCAAAAGAACAATAATGAGTTTTTCCTCGACATCCTCGGAAGTGAAAACACCGTGGGTATGCAACAAGAGCGTGGAATCGGAGACGTAGACATTGAGGGTGATTTAAATACCGTAACGTTATCTCAACTTGGAAATAATACAGTTTTCAATACTGCTACAATTGATATACTTGGTAATGAAAACGGTGTGAGCGTCACTCAAACCATGGATTCAAATTCTGCTACTGTGAATGTTGATGGATCTTTTAATTCAGCGACAATCACTCAAAATTAATCCAGCTAATCTAATAAACCCGATGTCCTTTGCAGGTCATCGGGTTTATCAAAATCATCAAAAAATCATTTTCCAAACCAATTGAGTTGTAACTTTAGGATATCCTCGAAATAACGGTTCTGGGAACAACATGAATAGGATGAACAATGAAAATTATCATTGCATTATTTTTGATGGTTATTTATTCAGGATTGGCAGTGGCGCAAATGCCGCCGGGACCCGAGTCTACTATCCCTGGGGATATTACGGTTGATGAAGGGGCCTTCATTGAACAAATAGGAAACTTCCATGAAGCCACTATAAATCAGACCGGATATCATGCTGGAAGGATATACCAGGAAGGTGAAGGTCCTGAAGGAAATTACGCCCGTCTGACTCAGGTGGGTGATAACCATACAGGATTCATAAGTCAGGTTGGAGACGATAATACCGGTGTAATCAACGTTGAAGGAATTGGTAATATATCTGTCATCGTGCAGGAGGGAGACGGACATAATGTTCAGTTTTCCATGCAGGGTGAAAACAACACAGCCGACATCCGTCAGTTCGGCACATCCGATCATCTTGTTGGATTTGCAGCCGATGATGAACACTCGATTTTCCAATCAGGAAACAACAACCAGTTGTTCTCTGTGCAGATTGGAGGAACTGATGGACATCTGCTTACGACCTTGGATGATCGTGATTACATCCAGAATGGTGACGGAAACCTGATTGACGTCTGGCAGGAAGGCAGTAGCCATATCGCCAGATTGTATCAGGACGGCGACGGTCATACTATTATCGTTGTGCAACATGGCAGTGAAAACGTGACAGAAATCGGCCAGGATGGAAGCGGTCACTGGTCGTTTGTCACGCAAAACGGGAACTATAATAGCGCTACCGTAAACCAAAGCAACTGAAATCATAACATTGATCCAAGAAATCCCCCGGCATAATGCCGGGGGACTACTTGGATAAGTGAAAATCTGGATCTATACAAATGTTTACGCTAACCACGATATATGCCTTGCTCATGTTGGGGTTTATCCAATCGGCTGACTCAACCGGGAGTTGCAACCATGCATCTGGCAGTGAGGTGTATTCGATGGATATGAGCAGGGTGGTGTTAAGTAATAACTGGAGCTATGTGGAGCAAATGACGCCAAGCGGAAATAGAATTTTTTATCTCGTGAAGATTGAGGATGATGGAAAAGAGCGGGTGCTGCCTGCATTTTTTGAACAGCACGGTACTGACAACGAGGCCGTAATTATTCAGCAGAACGAGCAGGATCTCGTTCGATTCAGACAAAAAGGTGAAAGCAACAGGATATGGATCATGCAGTCCGATTCACTCGGCAAAGGCAGCAAGGCCGACGTGGAACAGCGCGGATCAAACAACCGCGCAACGATCATTCAAAGGAATTGATGAAGGATCGGAAATGCGATAAAGAATGCTGCGATTTTTTGTCCGACCATCGGACCGATGAATGTTCCTGATGCGTTCGATTTTTTAACAAATTTTTCCCAAAGACCCTATATTGAATATTATGAAAACACTTCTGACCATAGTGATACTCATATTTCTGGGGACAAGCACTTCTTTTTCTCAAAGTGTTGATCGTGAGATTTTCCCCGAGCAGGTCTCAATCGATCACAACCAGGCCGTGAAAAGCTTCAGCGGTGACTATGTGACGATGAGCGCATCCTCCCTATCCGAAAACGATGAGCCGCCTGAAGTGACCGTTCAGACCGCGATCGTCAACCAGTTTGGTATGGAAAACATGGTGCTGCTGAACCAGACCGGCGAGCTGAATTATGCCAATATCACCACCGAGGGCAGTTTCAACCATGTCGACTGGAGCCAGATCGGACTGCGCAACTGGGTTTCCGTGGAACTGACCGGCAATCAAAACCGGATTACCGGCGAACAACGCGGTGACTTCAACCAGCTGAGGCTGAACTACGAAGGCGACGGACTGGAACAGTCCTTTCTGCAGGACGGAAATTACCAGACTTTGGAGTTCAACGGAGTGGGCACGCCCATGACCGTCACTCAGACCGGCGACGGGGCAACTGTTATCATTGAAAATCACTGACAACAGTTTTTCATATTTATTACATTATCGGCGTTACCCCTTTATCTATAGAAACTCATGCTTAACCGGACATCCTGGGCAGTCCTGGCACTGCTTGTACCCATTATTCTATTTTCCTGCTCCAAAGAGACGGTAATGACCGAGGTATTCGGCGACATCGAGGGAACAGTGATCCACTCGGAAACCGAGGAACCCATTCGCAATGTGAGCATATCGACCTCGCCGGGAACCGTGGCCATCCTGACGGAAGAGGACGGGACATTTTTCATCGGTGAGGTGCCTACCGGCAACTACAATATCCAGGCCCGCAAGGACGGGTTCAGCAATGCCTCGGTGAGCGTGGCCGTGCGCGAGGACCGCACAGCCACCGCGCAGATCGTGATGAAACCGATCGAGGAGGACACCTCGGCATCGAAAGGTGACCTGGAGGCCGAAGTGACCAACTGGTTCAACCGGGCCGACGGGGATACCACCTTCGTCGATGTGGAATTCAGTGTGAAAAATATTGGAGAATCGGCTGCCATCGACGAGTATGAGGTGTATTTCGAGATCCTGACCGGCGGCGATTCGTTTTTCTATGATATTTCCGGTGAGGAGCTGAAAGCTGGCCAGCGCCGCTTCGGACAGTTCACCAAAAATATTTTCAACAATACCGCCACCAATGTGGTGGTCCAGGACACCTGGGTATCCGAATAACACCCGGACTCTGAATAACAGCTGGATACCCGAATAAACAGCCGAATCGTGTCCCTGTTTTACGAGATCCGATCCGGCTGAATTTCTTTTGCTCGGTGTTTCTGCTTTATTTTTGTTGCGTTTTCTATCTCATTCCGGATACTACCTGATTACCTGTCAGGTTGATATTTTGATCATTCTATTACCCTATTTCAAGAGAATCATGCGGCGGGTGATCGATATTTCAGGCGTCTGCAGGCGGTACAGGTAAATTCCGCTCGACAGATGCGAAGCATCGAAGGTGATGTCGTACGCCCCGGCTTGCTGCTGCCCTTCCACCAGTACATCGACACGCTGTCCCATCAGATTGAATACTTCCAGCCGTACTTCCGACGCCTCGGGCAGGGTGTACCGGATCTGTGTGGATGGATTGAACGGGTTGGGATAGTTCTGGCTCATCATGAATTCAGACGGCAGATCCGGTTCTTTGTCGCCTGCCGTCTCGATTTTCGTAGTGAATCGCCAGCTATCGGACCAGCCGCCTTCCACGGAGTCACGATAAGCACGCACGCGCCAGTGGTAGGTGGTCAGGTAATCAAGCCCAGTGACAGCCAGCGAGGTGTCAGTGATGCCGCCCTGGTCCAGGAACAGATCGCTGAAACCGTCGTCGAGGGCAATTTGCACCCTGTAGCTGTCGGCATCGGCCACGGCGAACCAGCTCAAAACGGTCTCTACAGGTACGTCCTCTGCACCGTCTTCGGGCGCTGATGGGTCACGCGGCGGATCGGGCGGGGGCGCCAAATCGTCCTGGGTGGTAAACCGCCAGGCATCTACCCAGTCGCTTTCGCCGATGATGTTGACGCCCCGGACCCGCCACCAGTAGGTGGTTTCCTCATCAAGGGCAAAGTCCGGCACCCAGGTTTTCTGCGAAAGCCCGGTCAGGTCCGCCACAAGCAGGTCGAATCCTTCATCGGTCGAGAGTTGCAGGTCAAAGGTCTGGGCGTTGGCGCCATCCCACCGGAATTCGGGTTGCAGCGCGACGTCGATCGCTTCGTTTTCCGGAGCGATGAGCACCGGGATCCCGGGAGGTTCCGGCAGCGCAAACGTAATGGAACCGTCATGCGGACGCGCCGTGGGTCCGTCCATGCCCGGATCGTTGAGCACCAGCCGCTCAAAACCGAGCAGGGTGAGATCATCAACGTCCGCACTGTCCGCGGTGGTGAAACGCAGCTCCAGCAGGGTGCCATCACCGCCGAGCGCCTGTGTTCCGGCCGCCGCGACACGCAGCAGCCCGTCTTGCACGTTCGAGCTGACCGACATGCCTTCGCTGAGCGTACCGTCGGTCCGGACGCCCCCGAACTGCACCATGGTGGTGTCGATGGCGATGTCCATTTCATACGCAAACACGTCAAGCCCTGCCAGATTGTCGCTGGTAACGGGCAGGGCCAGTTCTTCGCCAAAAACAAGAATATTGTCAGCGATACGAATATTCACGTCATAGACGGTCACTATCGCACTTTGAGAAGGAAAGCCCTCGCTGTCCAGCGCATACACTTCGGCCGTGCCTCGGCCCGTGCCGGTCAGTTCGCCTGAATCTTCGTCGATGACCACCACGTTTTCATCGGCGGATTCCCACGTGTACGGCGGTGAGCCGCCCTGCGTAACCGACAGGGTCTGCGATTCGCCGACGGCCAGTTCGACCTCATCCGGGAAAATTTCGATCACCGGCGCCGGCTGGATCGAGATCTGCCCGGCTTCCACATCCGGCGTGATATCCTCGTTGAATAGGATCTGCGCAAAGTTCGGGGTCAGGTTGCCCGACGCATCCGGTCGTACGCGGAACTGCAGGTAGATCAGAGGGCCTTCCCCCTCAAGTGGTTCCAAGCCGGGGACGGCCACTACCACCCGGTCGGAGGCCGCATTGTACTCGATCGGGCCGAATCCCGCCTCTTCCAATAGTGTGTTATCGGCCGAAATCCCCCTGAATTCCAGCTCCGAAGCCGACCACCGCAGGTCGAACTGCACCGAGGTGACATCCAGCCCGGTAACATCGGTTACCTGGATCGGCCACCAGAACTCTCGTGTCTGGCGAACGCTGGTATCGGGAGTGGATACGGTCAGCAGCCGGAACTGCTCGGGCTCGATCCGGAACAGCTCCGTGGAGTCGCGCAGGCCGATCTGGTCCTCGACGAACACCCGGATGGTACCCGGCTGGTGTCCGGTGAGCAGGCCGTCCCCGTCGATGGTGGCCACCGTTTCACTGGTGACCGACCAGCTGACCGGCGGATGTACATCTCCGCTCACGGAAAACTGGGCCTGCTCGCCCTCAATGACCCGCACCCGCTGCGGCGAGATGCTGATCTGCGGCGAGCGGAGCAATCCGGGTGTCACCTGGGCGGTCGGTTCCCCTTCGTTGAACATGGCCTGCATCGTCAGGTCGGTTTCGGTGCCCGGAGCTGCATCATCCAACATCCGGATACGCAGATATACGAGCACACCGGCATCCGGCGGGGGATCGTCCCACAAGGGCTCGGTTGCGGCGAATGCAATGCGGCCGGTCGTGATATTATATATGACATCACCGGCTCCTTCCAGCAGGGTACCAGCGGTTTCGACTGCATCGACTGAAATCACCGATCGGTTGTAATCGAGCATGAATTCCCCGGAATAGACCGGCGGGTCAACCGGGAAAGCCGTCACGGCGACCGGGAGCAGCACTTCATCGCCCGGCAGCAGGATGGTGTCCGGCATGGCGATGTTCACGGTTTCGGCGCGTACTTCCGTCGTGACCGCTGGCGTCATCGATGCCATGGCTGTCAGCAGCAGCATCAGCAGCAAAACCGGCAATGACCTTCGCCAGGACTCCTGCAGGAGAACGGGCAAGGCCCTTGTCCTGGATTGTTGCATGAAGACCGGCAGAGCCCCCGACCCCCTGACCGGTGGTGTCCTTAGCGGATTACCAGCCTTCGTTCCGATGCATCTGATGCATGGCTTGGTTTGATATGGGATCCTGAACATCATAATGAACCTCCTTTAGGATTGGATTTTCGATTACTTGATCAGGATCATTTTTCCAACATCGCGGAAGGTCTCGCCCCCGCTGCCTTGCACCTCGATTTGGTAGATGTACGTTCCGCTGGCGTGTCGCGACGCGTCCCAGACGGCCTGGTGGAAGCCGGCCCGCTGCTGCTCCTGTACCAGCACCTCCACGCGCTGGCCAAGCAGGTTGTAGAGCGTCAGGGTGACATTACCTTCCACCGGAAGCTGATACGGGATGGCGGTGGACGGATTGAACGGGTTGGGATAGTTGCTGCCCAGCGCGAATTCATCCGGCAGGTTGGTCAGCTCTTCGGATGCCGAGGTGACCGATGCCTCGAGCAGCGAGGTTAGGTCATGCTCGTTGAAACGGAAATGCCCCAGCGAGAAGAGCTCGCGTCCGCGCAACTCTACATCGGGATCGAAATGGAGGCGCAGATGGAGCAGGGTGCCACCCCCGGTAACCGGATCGGCCGTGGCTCCCGCCAGCAGGTACTCGCCGTCCTTGCGGTTGGTCAGCAGCTGCAGATGGTCACCGGTCGGCGTATCAAGCCGCTCGATGTCCGCGATGGCCGCGTCATCCACATCCAGGATCAGCTCAAGGGCATACGCAGGACGCTCGCCGTCGAGTTCGACGATGAGGTCGTGGTAGGATTCGGTTCCTTCCAGATGCAGGGTGAGTCCGCCCAGCAGGTCCTGCTCGATGACGCGTCGGCCCATGCCCGGGAAGCCGCTGATGTTGCCGACGACAAACTGAAGGATGTAAGAGGCATCCATGGCGGTCACTGTGCCGGTGCCCATCACGTCGGCGGCCTGCCGCTGCGAGCCGGTCAGGTCGGTAAGCCCGACCAGGTACTGCAGGATCAGCGAGGCGTCAAACGCGGAGATCATGCCCGATTCGCTTACATCACCCAGCAGGATGCCGGTGCGGTCGGTCAGCCACGGATCGTAAGAGACAAACCCGCTGCCCATGGAGATTTCATCGCCCAGTCCGTCCGCGTTCGGTGCACGCGGGTCTGTCACCTTGGGTCCGCTTTCATGTCCCCAGTAGTTGTTGGTGGCCGTGACCGGTGAACCGGAGCCGCTCAGGATTCCGTAGTCGCTATTGTCCCGGATGTTGCTGTAGCGGATTACCGGACTGGAATTGCCGATGATATAGATGCCGGTTGGATTGGAATGGATTTCCGAGTAGTTGATGGTCGGCGACGCATCGTCCATGTAGATACCCCGTGAATTGGCATGCGAGGAAAACAGCGAATCAATGACCATGCTGTTGTCTCGGATATCCAGATTCCAGTTGGCATAGCGCACGATGACATGGGCCATCTGCGACTCGTCGTGTACGCTGCCGTGCAGGCGTATAGTGCTCCAGTCATTCGGTTCAGGTACGGTAGCCGTGCTGTCGGCGTTGGTGTCCCCGCCGTAGGTGTCGTCTTTCCAGGAGGTGAAGACGATCTTGTCGTCGGCCTTGCCCGCTGCGGTCAGTTTCCCGTCAAACTGCAGGCGTCGCCCGTCCAGCTTGAAGATGGTGCCGGGGGCGATGTCCAGCTCGCGACTGCCGCTTACAAAGACATCATGGTTCAGGGTGACGAAGACAGGTCGCTCGCCGGCCTCGCGGTCGATATCCTGCGGGGCGGTATAACCGATGCGCCCGTATATGTTGGTGGACATCATGATCGCATTGGCGGGATAGGTATTGCCGCTGATGCTGTTGCCCGAATAGATGTTACCGTCCGGGTTGCCGCTGTCCTCCAGCGAAAGCTGGTTCTGCACACCGAGTCCGAACAGGTTGCCGGAGATGGTGTTGTCGGTGATCACCGCCCTGGAGGTGTACACGCCGACTTCGCTGTTGTCGAGCACCTGGTTGCCGGTGATCACGAGCAGCGTGTCGGCGCTGTCGTTGAGGCTGTTGATGTTCAGGCCGTGTCCGTTATTGTTTTGGATCGTGCTGCCGGAGTAGGTCTGCGGGATTTCGCCGCGCTGAATGAGCACGCCGTCGCCGCTGTTGTCCTCTATGACCGTGGAACTGACCTCGCGGAACGCACTGCCTGAGGTGGCAGACAGGCCGTTCGAGCCGTTGTTGCGGATAAGGCTGCTGCGCACCGTCGATTCGTTGTTTCCAAATATGTAAATGCCCTCGCGGCTGTTGTCCTCTATGGTGAGGTGCTCGAGGGTTACACGGCCATCACTCTGGATCTGCACGCCGCGGTTCGAGGAATTATGGACATGGACATGCCTGACCGGATGCTCCATCACCCCGCGAAAGATGAGATTGATATTTCCATAGCTCACTACGGCATGTTCCAGGCGGGAACTCCCGGATCCGGACTGGAAATCAAGCTGATTCCAGTCGCCCCGGGCCGCGGGCTGGTCATCATCGGGAAGATGGGTCCATCCACCCCAGGTCGTGTCGCGCCAGGAGGTGAAAACGATCGGATCTTCCTCGGTCCCAATAGCCTGAAGCTCCGAAAAAAGCCGGATATAATTGGAGCCCTGCACTTTGAAAATCACACCCGGATCGATCTGCAGGCCGTTGCTCACGGAGATATTTTCAATCGCGACATAAACCGGTGCCGGTATTGCCTCGGGGAAAAGCGACATCATGTGTCCGCGGATACCCGAGTAGACGGCAATGGCACGGTCAAAGGTATTGTCCTCGATTACATTGCCGTCATCGTCGTTGGCGTCGGTGTAGATGTTGCCGAGCCGGCCGTTCACGCCGATTGCGTAGCGATTGCGGCGGAACGTGTTGTCGACAAACCGGGCACGCGAGGAGACGATGCCCTCGGTGCCGTTGTCCCTGACCTGGTTGCCGATGAACTGCACATCACCGGTTTCCGCCTCGGAATTGATGTTCCAGATGCCGGTCTGGCCATTATTCTGTATGATGTTGCCCGAGAAGGTCTGCGGGATGCGCGCATCGGGGACATATATTCCATGGCGGTTATTGCTTTCGATCGTGGAGTTGGATACCTCCCGGAAGGCGCTGCCGGTGGTGGCCTGCAGTCCGTCGTTTCCGTTGTTGCGGATGATGCTGTTGCGGACGGTGGCCTCGTTGTTGCCAAAGATATAGATGCCGTCGGAGCTGTTGTCCTCAAACACGCAGTTGACGAAGGTGACACGTCCGCTGGTCTGTACCTGGGCGCCTCGTTGTGACGAATTATGCGAACGCATATGGTGCACGGCGTTATTCATGATTGTGCGGACGATGAGGTTGGTGGAGCCGTAGGCCAGAACGGTGTGTTCCAGGCGGGAATCTTCCGATCCGTTCTGAAAGTCAAGCTGATTCCAGTCGCCCCGCTTCGGGTCCTCGTTGTCGTCGGCGGCGCGCGTCCATCCACCCCATTCCGTGTCACGCCATGAGGTGAAGACAATCGGTTCCTCGGCCGTACCCACGGCGTGAAGCTCACTGAAGACCCGAATGTAGTTTGATCCCTGGATCTTGAAGATCACACCCGGATCGATCTGGAGTCCGTTGTTCAGTGAAATGTCTTCAACAGCCACATACACCGGTTCGGGTATGGCTTCGGGGAAGACGGTCTGCATATGGTCGCGGATTCCGGAATAGACGGCGATGGCCTTGTCAAACGTGTTGCCATCGATGACATTGGTGTCATCACCCAGGTCGTCCGTGTACGTGTTGCCCAGCCGCCCGACCACACCGATGGCGTAACGATTGTCCCGCAGCCAGTTACTCTGGAAATTGGCGGCAGAACTGATGATACCGTCACCGCTGTTGTTTTCCACCAGGTTGTTATCGAACAGGATTTCGGTATCGCTGTTGTCGATGCGCATACCGAAGCCGCTGTTGTCGCGGATGAAATTGCTGCGGAATACCTGTGATCCGGAAGCTGTGGTATTGGTGACGCCGCCGCTGCCATTTTCGGCGACGAGGGTGCTTTCAACGAGCCGGAGGACGGCGTTGCTCGAACTGGCATCAATACCGTAGTTGTTGTTGGACCGGAAATCGGAGTCGATGATCTCCAGCTTGTAGTCCGCGGTTGCCCGGACACCCGATCCGCTGTTGTTGTTGGAGATGATGTTTGACATGGAGACGGTGGCATCCCCGGAAAAGAAGTAGATGCCGTCACTGCCACTGTTGATAATCTCAAGGTGGTTCAGCGTATAGTTCCCGTCACGGGCAAGAATGGCCGCCGAGCTGCCACCCCCAAAGCGAATCAGTGCATGTTCGATGACCGAGCCGGGATTGCGCAGGTAGATCTGGCTCCAGTCGCCGGATGACGGCACGCTTTCGGGATCGCCGTTGGTGTCGCCGCCGAAGCTGTCGTCTTTTTCTGAGGTGAAGACGATGCGATTATCGGCGGTGCCCTGCGCGTTCAGCAGTCCGAATACCTGCAGGCGGACATTGCTGCCGAATTTGACGATGACGCCAGGCTGGATGGTCAGGGTATTGCCTGCATCCACGTCGATGTTGTTACGGATCCAGTAGACACCCTCGCTCCAGGTCTGGTCGGTGGTGATATCGCTGGTGATCTCTGTGACCGCAAGATCATCGGCTTCTATGTTCCAGGGATCGAAATCAACGAATGCGCTGACCCGGTCGCCCTGTCCGCTGGGGTTGGCGGCCGGATTGTACGGACCGGAGTCGTCGCCCCAGTAGTTACGTGTGGCATCCAGTGCGCGTGCGGATGTGGTGGTGTTCCGGACACCGAATTCACTGTTGCCGGCGATGGTGTTGTTGCGGACAAAGGGGCGCGTGGTGCCCAGCTCGACGAAGTGCATGCCGATGCGGTTGTCCAGCACGTCATTGCCGGTGACGGTCGGCGCGGCCTGGTCGCTGCTGAAGATGCCGATATCGTTGTTCTGGATCAGGTTGTCAGCAATCAACGGTGTGGTGTTGATGGCGACGCGTATCCCGCCGCCTGCATTGTCCGTGATGGTGGAATTGCGCAGCTCAAAATTGGAAAACAGATCCGAAAATACGCCGAATCCTGTGTTGTCGGTCACGGTCAGATGCTCCATTACCGGATTGGACGCCCGGGTGTCGATGCCGTTGCCGTCGATGAAGCGGATGGTAGCGTGGCTCAACGGCACACCGAAGGCACCGGTGCGGTAGTAGACGCCGCTGTTGGTGGCGCCGTATCCGGCATACTCCAGGGTCACATACCGGAAAACGGATCCGATATCGCTCAGGTTCTCGAACGTAACACCGCCCCAGTCGCCCGGTTCGGGGCTGGCGGCCGCCGAGGTCATGACGATGGGATCGGGCCCGATACCATCCGCAACCAGTACACCGGCTACAACAAGGGCGGTTTGTGTTTCAAAGCGAACTATGACACCCGGATCGATGGTCAGCGTGGCCCCTTCGGCGATGGTCAGCGAATCGGTGACGGTGACCGGACTGTCGCCGATATCCCAGGTGGTGTCTTCAGTCAGTACTCCACCCTGAGACAGCTGGGCGGAGGCGTTTTCCTGGCCAAGGACGAGCAAAAAAACGAGAAAGAAAGGCACTGCATACTTCCGTAAGCATGAGTTCATGACATACCCCTTGAAATTTGTTATTGGAAAGCGGCTGAAAGACCTGTATTCAGGTCAAGATGAAAGCTAATTAATGAACTTTTTCGAGAAAAAACAATATAATAAAGTCCTTTTAATAGTTTGATTACTCTTGTCTTATCCGGTGCCGGTGAGCTGTTCCATCACATGGTTGGTCCGTGCGGCGGTCACGCCGGTACTGGGACAACGGCCTTGTTTGTCTCCACGCAGCTCTTCCACGATCGTCTCGATGAGTGGTTGCTGTATATGCTCCGGCATATCGAAATGGAACCGGATTGTTCGGGTATCGGGGCCGGTCGTTTTGTGTGTTGAGGCTTCAACATGTGAGGCTCCCTCACTTGAGGTTCCGGCACCGGTTTTTCTCTCTGTTGTGGATTCGGACGAGGTCGTTTTTCCGCTGGCGGTTTCGGAGGAAGACGCTCCTGCAGTGGTTTTTACGGTGGATGCCGCCGTTGCCGGATCGGTTTCAAGATCCAGGTAGTAGTCCTCAAAGGTAGGCCAGGAAAGGGTCCCCTTGCTTCCCGTGAGGACGGTGAGATCGGTGGCTGCGCTTTTGGCCGTGTTGAAACACCAGTTGCCGGTGCCCTGGACTCCGTTTCCGAAGCGGAATGAGCCGGTGACGATATCCTCGGCGCGGTAGTTTCCGGCCTGATTGGAGGCAAAGCCGCACGCATCGGTAACCGGACCCAGGAGGTAGTCCAGGAAATCGAGCTGATGCGAGGCAAGGTCGTAAAAATAGCCTCCGCCGGCCTGGTCCGGATCCACCCGCCAGTTGGCCGGATCGGCATCGAATTCAGGTTGCGGCGGACGGTTCATCTGTATGTGGACCGACCGCGGTTCACCGATCGCTCCTGCATCCACCAGCTCCCGGATCTTGCGGTAGTTGGGGAGCATCCGGCGATAGTAGGCGACGAACAGCGGCACCCCGGCCTGCTCACAGGCTTCGATCATATCCTGGCACTCCCTCCAGGTGCGGGCCATGGGTTTTTCCACGTAGACGGGCTTGCCGGCAGCGGCCGCCCGTTTGGTCAGTTCAGCATGGGAACCGGGCGGGGTGGCAATGTAGACGGCGTTGACTGCGGGATCGGACAGCAGCGCATCGGCGTTGTCATACCAGTTGGGGATATTGTGCAGGGCGGCGAAAGCCCGGGCCTTCTCCCCGGTGCGGCGCATGACGGCCACGATGCGGGATCCCGGGATCTTGTTCATGGCCGGGGCGCTCTTTACGTTGCAAACATTGCCTGCCCCGATGATACCCCAGCAAATTTTCTTATCTTTATCGTTTTCCATGACATGAAGTTTGGTGTGACCGCCGAACGTTTTCTTAATCCGTTGTCCAAAGTATGAGTATAGAAGCAAAAAACCATCCGGAAATCATATATCCCGAAGTGGCAGTGAACCTGTACAAACCGGCCAATCCTGTTACAGTGCCGGTGATCGAAAACCGCCTGGCTACCGTGCAGACTAGTCCGAACATCATCCGGCATATTACCATGGACGTAAGCGGGACGGAACTCGAAGGGCGAGTCCGGTCCGGACAGAGCATCGGCTGTCTGCCGGAAGGTTTTACAGAACGGGACGGCAAGCCGGCCAAGGTGCGGCTCTATTCCGTATCCTCCCCAAGCCGCGGTGAAGACGGCGAGGGCCGGCATGTCTCGGTAACCGTGAAACGTGTTATCGAGGAAGACCTCACCACGAACAACCTTTTCCTGGGGCTGTGTTCGAATTACCTGAGCAACCTGAGTCCGGGCAACTTGGTCAAGATCACCGGTCCGAGCGGCAAGCGGTTTGTCCTGCCCGAAAACGCCGGCGATTTCAACTACCTGTTCTTCGCGACCGGAACCGGTGTGGCGCCTTATCGGGGTATGATCAGCGATCTGCTGGAAAACGGTTTTTCCAACCAGGCTGCACTCATTTTTGGCAGTCCCTACCGGACCGACCTGCTCTATTATGATTTTTTCCGCGAACTTGCGGTTCGCCACGACAATTTCCACTATCTCACTTCCATATCCAGGGAAGGCACCCGTCCGGATGGCACCAAGCATTATGTACAGCACCAGCTGGTGGATTCGCGCGAGGTGTTGCATCCCATCGCGAGCAGAAAAAACACACTGATCTATGTGTGCGGATTGAAGGGCATGGAGCTGGGCCTTTTCCAGCTGCTGGCCCGTGAAGGCTACCGGGACTACCTGCGCATCGACGAGGCGATCCGCAACAAGCCGCCGATGGAGTGGGACCGCGAGGATCTTAAAAAACGCATCCGTCCTTCAGAACGCCTCTTCCTGGAAGTGTACTGATATATTCCCCGGAGTGCACGGATATTATTCTGTAAGAATGCGGATATTACTCCGTATGTGTGCTGATATTATCGTTTATCGGAACCTGGTAAAGTGGTATCATGCAGACAGCATATTTATTATTGTACAGGCCATGGCAGGCAGATAATATGGCCATGCCAGGCCGGCAACCCGGAAACGGGTCTTCATGCCGAATTCCCGGCTTCCGAAGCCACACATCATAAAAGGAGATTTTCCATGAAAAAGCTTGTAATTGTGCAGACGCTGCTGCTAGTGGTGGTGCTGATTGCGGCCGGATGGCTTTGGAGCCGCGTCGCCGATCTGGAGAACTCGCTCGATGAAGCGGAACAGGTGGATGTTTATTCGGTCATGAACAATATGCAGGGTCAGCTGCACAAGCTGTATTATTCAATCGAGGCTGGAAACGAAGCGCTGAGCGACTTTTATCTGCATGAACTGGAAGAATCGGCCGAAAATCTGATTGAAGCAAATGTAGTCTACCATGAGCAACCCGTTGGAATGCTGACGCGGACCATGCTTGAACCGGTGATTGAGGAACTGGAGGATGATCTGGATAACGGTTACTGGGACCGGCTCCGAGAAAAGAGAACGGTATTGACAGGCGCCTGCAACGATTGCCACGGGGCTACCGGCTATGAAGAAATTGTCATAACGGAGCGCGGGGAGGCGAATCCCTTCAACCAGGATTTCCAATCCAGAAAATAACGGAAGACAGGGAAAGTCAAGCAGGATAAGGAAAGAGGAAGGGGGGGTAAGGAACGTCAAAGGGGGCTAAAGGGAGCGAGAACGACATCGGGAGTGTCCGGGCAGTTGCTTTGTTCGCAACCGATTGGACATCAATAGGTTGTGCGCAAACAGGTTGTTCGTCAACAGATGCGGGGTAGCTGCTCGCCGGCCAGCATATCCAGCAGCCGCCGTCCGCCGATTTCGGTGTGCAGCACCACCTTGCCGGGATGTTCCTCCACTACGGTGCCGAAGAGGGCGCTGTCCCGCCACAGCGGATGCCGCCGCATGCGTTCGAGCACCGCCTCGGCCTGGTCGCCGGGCACGACCATCACCACCTTGCCTTCGTTGGCCATGTAGAGCGGATCGTAGCCGAATACCTCGCAG
>JAWOCT010000072.1:0-21322 GCA_046483675.1 Cyclonatronaceae bacterium | reverse complement strand
GCCGAACAGTCCAGCGGACTCTACATGTACCGTCTTCAGGCCGGTAACCAGAGCATTACGCGGCGCATGATGTTCATTAAGTAAGCCCGTTTCATCTGTTTAAATGTTTCGATTTATAATGTCAGATGTAATGCCATGACCGTATTTAATCATGCGCCTGTGTGTCCGGGCACCGGCCCAGTCATGTACATTTCATGCGTTTATAATTTTAAATGCTGTGTCACATGTAATGCCCATGTCGATTATAATCATGCTTCTGTGTGGCGGAAAGCCGCCATGGGCATTTCATCTTGTTACACATGCCAGTGGCATCTGTGCTAAAAGCAGCTTTTTTACGACAGCCAGGGTAACAGATGTCATGGTAACAGATGTCATGGTAACAGAAGCCGTAGTAACAGAAGCCATGTTAACAGCAATATGAATCCCTGTTAACAGCAATATTACGATTCGATAACTTTTCAGTAACAAGAGAGTCTTATCATTAAATGATTTTATAAACCTACTTGAGTATGTCAATGGGGTAAACCCCGGACCGTTTCCAATGCAGAGGCCCTTGATCGGGGCCTTTGTTTTTTTATTGAGCAGTTAAAAAGGCACGCACAATACGCTGAAAGCGATCCGGCTGATCCAGAAATGCATAGTGCCCGGCCCGCTCTATTCCCACCAGGGCTCCGTTCTCAAGACCTTTTTCCATACGCTCGCCCTGATACCACGGTGTGGCTTTGTCCTCCTTTCCCCAGAGAAGCAGTACCTCATGCGGAATCACCGGCAAACAATGCTCCAAGTGCTCAGACACCGTTTTTACGAATATTTCCCGCATAATTCCATCCAGTTTCCGGTAATCCGTGGAACCAAGTGATTTCCAAAGATCCGTGGCACGAAGCCGCGTCATGGCTTTATTTTTCAAAGCTGATGGGAGAAAAGCAAAGGGCGCCTTCAGCAACATGGCCAGGCTCCGCCGCCGATAATAGCCATACGACCTCTTGGGTCTCATTCCGGCACCACCTGTGATAATGATTTTCTGCAGCAATTCTGAAATGTCTTCCTGCTCGCAGCCGTCTTCATTGCTCCTGTTACTGTTGCGGATGTCCTGAAGGGCCTCCCCATCCGGCACCGTCTTTTTCATCCCTTCCCGGGCTGCCCATTTCAAGGTAATCCGGCCACCGAACGAATGGGCCAGAATGTCCGTTGGACCACCGATCACCCGGCCGGCAAAGCTCCGTGTCAGTTCAACATAGTCGTCAACGGCCCAGGGCTTCTTCGGCGGCGGTGTAGCACCGAAACCAGGCAGGTCGGGGATGTAGCAGGTGCGGATATCGCCCAGAGCCTGCCCCAGCGGCATCATGACACGGGAACTGCTTCCCCATCCGTGCAGGATCAGCAGGGGCGGACCGTTTCCGGTCACCCGGTAAGCCACCGGCATGCCATTATATTCAAATATTCGTTCGATATTCTCTGCCACTGTTTATTTGTTTATAACGCTATATCTGATTTTTTCGCACGGATTCTCAACCGGCATTCCTGCGACTCCGCGCCTTGCCAACCATTTCCCGGGCACCTGCCACAGCATGGGCGCTTATATCAGTTCCGCTCATCAGCGAGGCAATCTGATGGATATGCGCCTCTTCATCCAGTTTTTTGATGTAGGTTACCGTGCGATCGCCGGATTCCCGCTTTTCCACTTTGAAATGATGGTCCGCCTGCCCGGCAATCTGCGGCTGATGCGTGATAGCCATGATCTGACAGTGCCCGGCCAGATCGTGCATGGTGCGTCCTACCTGTTCCGCTACAGCACCGCCAATACCGGTATCGATTTCGTCAAATATCATGACCGGAAGCTGTTGCTCCCGTGCAATGACCGACTTCATGGCAAGCATTACCCGGGATATCTCCCCTCCCGATGCGATACGCGCCAGTGGCTTGGGTGATTCTCCCCTGTTGGTGCTTATGTAGAAGACCACCTCATCAGGTCCGTCGGCTTGACAAGCCACACGGCTGCCATCCGCTTCGATCCAGCCGTTTTCATCCCCCCGCCATTCCACCCGGGTTTCAAAACGGTTGTTCGGGATACCCAGCTTTATCAGTGCCTCCGAGATTTGTCTGCTCATGGTCATCCCGGCCTGGAGCCGCTCTTCATGCAGCCTGAGCGCCTTCTCCTGAAGTGATGCCAGGGCCTCGTTGAGTTCTTTCTCTTTTTTCCCGAGTTCCAGATCAAAATTTTCCGCCAGATTCACCGATTCCTCCAATTCCCGGCGATAGCGGATCAGGTCAGGCAGTGGTCGGCCGTACTTCTTCTCAAGCCGTCGAACCTCTGCCTGCTTTTGGCGCAACGCTTCCAGGCGCTCCGGATTGAACTCAATCCCTGCGCGGTAACGCTCGGTATGCGAAAGCAACTCCTGAAAACTGACCCGTGCCGTACCCAGTTCCTCCAGGTAGGTACGGAATTCCCCCTCGATTTCCACCATGTCACCCAGGGCCTCTTCGATCATGGAAAACAGGTCCATCAGACTTCGCTCCCCACCCGAGCCCAGTTCCGCAATCAAGGCTGCTTTCTGATCAAGCTCTTCTGCATGGTCGAGCCGTTTCATCTCGGCCTCCATCTCGCTAAAGGCTTCTTCGTCGAGATCGGCACTCTCCAGTTCCTGAAGTTGAAAGCGGTGCCATTCCATTTTCTCATTCAGCTCCTGTTCCCGCCGAACAAGGGCCTCCCGCTCTTTCCGCAGTCGGGACACCTGTCTGTAAGCTTCTTCGTAATCCTTTTTGACAGGAAGGACCTGTGGAAGGGCATCGATCACTTCCCGGTGGTAGTCCTGCTTGAGCAGCAACTGGTGGTCATGCTGTCCGTGCAGGTCGACCAGCCGATCCCCCACCTCGCGAAGCACCGCTACCGTAACCGGGGTATCGTTTATGAATGCCCGGCTGCCAGCCGGCCGAATCTCGCGGCGCAGGATGATCTCAGCACCCCATCCGGTCGCCGCTGGCTCATTGTGTTCTGCCTCCGGCTCCGCTTCACCGGCACTTTCTCCAAAACCTTCCACTCCATGATCGCCCAGCAGCCGTACAACAACCGGATCGGGAGGGCCACCGGAACGGATCACCGCCTCCACCACGGCCTTGTTCGCACCCTGACGGACCTTTTCCGTATCGGCCCGTTCACCCAGGACTACAGTCAGCGCTCCGATGATGATGGACTTGCCCGCTCCTGTCTGACCTGTCAGTATGTTCAGGCCGCTGCCGAAGGATACCTCCAGCTCATCGATCAGCGCAAAGTTTTTGATGTACAGGCTTTCTATCACAGCACCCGTTCTTAGTATGGTCACTCCAACCGCGGTCCCGACCCTTTTGACGGCCGCAGCTTTGGCCCGTTTGCCAGCCACGACCCCGTCCAGGCGAAAAGACATCGGTTTCTTCTGCTCTGCAAAGATAGGACTATTTTTCATTCTTGTGGAATCCTCCTGGTCAGCTCCATTACGATTGATGCCTTGTTATTCCGGTTTATTGTGTTGAATTGAATTTCGCTATTCCAGGCGCCGATCACGTGCCGGTTCAGTCGCCCCAAACCTATCGGGGTTGGCAGCGGTATCTCGGCGCACCCGTCTGTCCTATGGACAACGAAAAAAGCCAATGCTTACACTGCGCATTTGACGGAAAAATGGCTATTTTTATATGTTATGGAAAAACAGAAGTCACATCTCCAGAATCAGCAGCTCATCGACCCGCCGGAGCGCGTGCCGGTCATTCCCCTCAGGGACACTGTCATCTTCCCCAACACCATGTTCCCCATCCTTGTGGGACGTGTATCCACCATTGCCGCGATCAATGCAGCGGTAGAAAAGGACAAATACGTACTGCTGTGTGCCCAGATGGAACCGGATGACGATCATCCCGAGCCCGCGAAACTCCATCACAAGGGTACCCTGGCACAGGTTGTTCAGGTGTTGCACCTGCCGAACGATCTGCTCAAAGTGCTCATAAGCGGCATCCGGCTCGCCGAAGCGGTCCGTTTTGAACAGACCTCGCCCTATTTCGAAGCCACTTTGGAATTAAAAGAACCCCGGCCGTTGCGGATGACACCCCGGTTAAAGGCCCTGATCCGAAAAACCAAAGAAGGCTTTGAGAAGCTGGTACTGCTGAATCAGGAACTGCCGGAGGAAGTGCTGCTGGGATTCGAACAGAACTACAATCCGCAGAACCTTCTGTATTTCATCGCTTCCTATCTTGACCTCGAAATCGGGGAAAAGCAGCAACTTCTGGAGGAAACCGACCTGAACCGGCAGTACCGCAAGGTACTCACCCATCTGACTGGTGAACTGGAGTTACTGGCCGTATCCAATGAAATCAATGAAAAGGTTCAGGACGAGATCCAGGAGACACAGCGCAAGTTCTATATACAGGAACAGATAAAGGTGCTGCAGGAAGAACTGGATGAAGAGAGCTTTTCCGATCCGGATCTGGCACGGATCAAGGAGGCCCTGGATCAGCTACCGCTTCCTGCGGCGGCCCGGGCCAAGGCCAACGAAGAGCTCGATCGGCTCCGCAAGACCCCGGCCATGTCGCCTGAATACAGTGTTTCCAGGAACTATCTGGACTGGATCCTGGCCATGCCCTGGGGCAAGTATTCAGAGGATCGGCTGGAGATCTCGGCTGTGGAAGAAGCGCTTGAGAGGGATCATTTCGGCCTTGAAAAACCCAAGGAGCGCATCCTTGAGTATATCGCCGTATTGAACCTGGTGAAAAAGATCCGGGGCCAGATCCTCTGCTTTGTGGGTCCGCCCGGTACCGGTAAAACCAGCCTTGCCAAGTCGATAGCCGAAGCTATGAACCGGAAGATGGTGCGGATTTCCCTGGGTGGTATAAGCGACGAAGCCGAGATCCGCGGTCACCGAAAGACGTATATCGGATCCATGCCTGGCCGCATTATTCAGGGCATAAAAAAAGCGGGCACAATGAACCCGGTTATCATCCTGGATGAAATTGACAAACTTGGCCGCGATTTACGAGGCGACCCTTCCTCTGCCGTACTCGAAGTCCTCGATCCCGAACAGAACGACACGTTCAATGATCACTACATGGACCTGGATTTCGATCTGTCCCAGGTCATGTTCATCACCACGGCCAATGTAGCCAGCCATATCCAGCCGGCCTTGCTGGACCGCATGGAGATCATTCCCCTGCACGGCTACCTCGAACACGACAAAGTGGAAATCGCACGGCGGCATTTGATTCCCAAACTGCTCAAGGCGCATGGCCTGACTCCATCCCGGGTCCTGTTCAAGGATGACGCCTTGCGCCTGGTCATCCAGCGCTACACCGCCGAAGCCGGCGTCCGCGTACTGGAGCAGAACCTGGCCTCCATCTGCCGCAAAGTGGCCAAAAAAGTGGTGCAGCGGCAGAAAGAGGGCAAACGGCTCACACGCATCACCATCAACCCCAAACGTGTGGGGGAACTTCTTGGAGTAGAGAAATTCAAGGATCGGGACCTGGAGAAAATAGACCGGATCGGAAGTGTTAATGGACTGGCATGGACCAGTACCGGCGGCAGTATCCTTCAGCTCGACGTTGCCCGGATGTTTGGCAAGAACAAGCTTCTGCTGACCGGCAAACTCGGCGATGTGATGAAGGAATCGGCCCAGGCGGCTCTGACTTTTGTGCGTTCACACACCAGGGACTTCGGACTGCCGGAAAATTTCTTCGAAAAAAACGAGATCCATGTGCACATTCCTGAAGGAGCCATCCCCAAGGATGGTCCCAGTGCAGGTATGGGTATTGCACTAGCCATGATATCCCTGCTATCCGAGACGCCGGTCCGGCATGATGTGGCCGTGACCGGAGAAATTACGCTTCGCGGGGAGATCTATGCCATAGGCGGTCTCAATGAAAAGCTGCTGGCGGCACAGCGCAAGCAGATCCACAAGGTGCTCATTCCCATGGAAAACCTGCCGGACCTTGAGGATATCCCGGAAAAAGTGAAGCAGGGTCTGCAAATCGTTGGCGTAAACCATCTTTCTGAAGCACTGTCGCACGTTTTCCGGTCACCCCGCTTTGCCTCCGCCATTGCAGGTCCTATGTCAAAAAACAGGAGAAGCTCCGTGTCAAAGCGTTCTTCTGTTCGAAAGCACTAAGCAGAAATGAACGTGCATCTTGCCTGTCGGAACTACCCGTTTTCATGACACCAGGATCACACATGGAATGAAGACTTTCGCGCCCTTGCCGTCGCCGGCCGGAAAGGGGCGTTGCGTTCTCTGTCATGAATAGTTACCAATAAGACCATGTTTTCAGGCAATCCTTACAACGTTTTTTTTTCATATTGAAAGGTATCCTCTCCGGCAGGCATGGCGGCCCGCAAAATCAAACCTTCCCTGTCCGAAATAGCGGATTTCCTATCCCTTTCCCTTGCACTGATGGCAAAAGATTCCACTCCACATTACGTGTTCGAGGATGACCGGAATGATTTTACCCGGTATGACCTCGATGTACCCGAAGGGCATCATGAGCAGATGCGCCTGGACAAGTACATCACCCAGTTCATCCAGAACGCCACGCGCAACAAGGTCCAGGAGGGGATCAGAAAAGGATGGGTCAGGGTCAATGGAGTGATCGAAAAAGCCTCCTACCGTGTACAGCCCGGTGACCGGATCGTGATCATTGTACCCAAATCGCCGCCTCCGGAAGCCCGGGCCGAGAATATTCCCCTGGAAATTGTCCATGAGGACGACGACCTGATCGTTATCGACAAACCGGCGGGCATGGTTGTGCATCCGTCGTACGGCAACTGGACCGGAACACTGGTGAATGCCCTGCTGCATCACACCCAACGGCTTTCTGCTGTCAAAGAAAGCCGGGACCTGCTTCGGCCGGGCATTGTGCATCGCCTGGACAAGGGCACCAGCGGACTTCTGGTCGTTGCCAAAACCGATCAGGCACATCATTACCTTTCCAAACAATTTGCGGAAAAAAGTGTTGAAAGGACTTACCGGACTGTAATTTGGGGCGTGCCCCTGAAAGACCGGGGCAGTATCGCACAGCCGGTCGGGCGCGATCCTTCGGACCGCAAGAAGATGGCGGTGCTTGAACCGGGAAAGGGCAAGGACGCCATCACCCACTACCAGGTACTCCGGCGCTTTGATCATCTTGCCCTGCTGGATGTAAACCTTGAAACCGGGCGTACGCACCAGATCCGGGTGCATTTCTCATGGATGGGCCATCCGGTTCTGGGCGACCCGGTCTACGGCGGGGACTCGGTCCGGTTCGGTCCGAACACGGGCACCCGCAAAAACATGTTCCAGAATATATTCTCCCTGCTTGGCCGTCAGTGCCTTCATGCACGCACACTCGGTTTCGAGCATCCTTCCGGCGGAGACTGGTTGCAGTTCACCTCGGAAATACCGGACGATATGGAAAAAACCATTGAAAAACTTGACCGTTACTGCAGCTGACTTCATCTTTCCCTGACAAGGCCGGTCGCTGATTAAACCGGCCCAAAATAAATCCAATCTTAACAAATCCCATTAAACCACACCTTCAGTGCAGCCATGACCAACAAAGAAATACGTATCAACGTAACGCTTGACGACAAAAACATACCCGAGAAAATAATCTGGAACGCCGACGACACCCAGGTTTCCGAAATGCCCGTCAGGGCAATGATGCTTGCTTTCTGGGACCATGCCAACAAGGATACGCTCCGGCTTGATCTCTGGACAAAGGACATGAGCAGGGATGAGATGAAGATCTTTTTTTACGAGACGCTCAAGACCATGGCCGACACCCTCGGCCGCTCCATCGACGATGACCGCATTGCGGGTGACATGCGAGATTTTTGTTCCTATTTTGCCGAAAAAATGGATATTATAGACAAGCCGGATAGCTGAATAGTTAATTTTTCCCTTCAAAACGACCATGCCATGCCGTCAAAACAGATACTGTATGTAGAAGACGACAGTGCCAACCAGATGCTGGTAAAGCTGTTTTTCAAGAAAGAGCCGTTCGATCTGGTTCCCGTCGACAATCCTGAAGACGCAATGGAACTCATGAAATCCAATTCCTATGACGTTGTCATCGTGGACCTGAACCTGCGCAGAGAGGGTGACGGTGCGGAACTGATCCGGGATCTTCGCACACTTCCCGGATATGAAAACGTCCCCGTCTTCGTTTTCAGCGGTCATGATGTTCACAGCTTTCAGGACTACGGTATCGAGGACATGATCAGCCGGTATTTCAACAAACCTGTGAATAAAAAGGACCTTATCCAGGCTTTGCGGGAAGTGCTCGAAATAGAACAGAACCAAACGTAACCGCACTCTCCCGCTCACGCTCATCCCAGAGCTGATAGCTGGTCACCGACCCTTTTACATTGCAAAGCGATCTGAGCGCCGTATAAAGAGGTGGAAATCCGCAAATTCGGTAAGGATCATAGTCGCTGCCAACATGGCGCAGAAGGGATTGGCTGCCGGCATTGGCTGCGTGATCCAGAAACCTGCGGTCGAAGGCACGTATGTCCTCAAACATACCGGCTGCAGGCTGCGGATCGCCGAATTTTTCCCCCACATGGGCCAGATCCCCGGAGACCAGGAACAGGGTGTCCGCATCCTCTGCAAAATGCACCCTCAGGAGTTTCGCCATCGATTCCACCTTGCTGCCGACATCCCCATCCTCCATATAGTACAGCTCTTCGAGGGAACCGACCAGAACAGGGACCAGGCTGAAAGGATGTGACCACAGATATTGCAGGAAGATAAGATGAAGCTCTATACTGTGTTCATTGCGATGAGCCCGGTCAGCAAAAGAGCAGCCGGTCGCTTCGGAACGCTCTTCCAGGATGTCCAGAAAATCATGGTCGACCGGGATGGTGCCCAATGGTGTTTCAAAATCTTTCCGTGTTGTGATAAAGGGTTTGCCATCGTACAAGGGAAAGTAGGAACCGGCATAGTGCGATGTGGCCAGTAACACGACGCGTTTGGGCTTCAGGCCGGCCAGTGGGCGGAAAGCGCGCACGTACGAATCCATTCCGACTCTCAGGTCGATATGCGGGGCATACAGGGCCCTGATTTTCCCCTCCGGACCCGGATTACCGTTGTTGTCGCCTTCAGCCGGTCCATTGACGTTTCCAGCCGTACTCCTGTCCGGCTTGCTTTCCGGGGCACTATCCGTTTTCCCATGCCCCATCGAAGTGACTTCAGGTGAACGTGATGCAAAAGCGTCATCCAGCATTTGCCGGATTTCCTCTCCGTCAGGTGGATAGGTAGTACCGGCACAGGCCGGGGGTCTCAGGGTATTCTGTTCAAACGTTTCCTCGATCTCTTTCTTCCAGTACCGGAACCAAGGGGAGAGCAGCAGACGCGCTTCGTCCAGTTGCCGCACAAAAGACAGCAGATGCTGCTCGTCCACCTCGTTCCCGTAGCGTTTCAGATCGCTGCAGATATCACGTATCGAAAATTGACCATTCAGCATGGGCAGCAATGCGGTAATCTGCTTGTCAAGCGCGATCGGTCCTGGCAGGTATCCCTGGGGATCGTGGAAATAGATCAGCTCCTTTTCCTCGTGCGTCACCGGGATCATCTCCACATCGGAACGAAGCGGGGGAAGATTCACGTCCACATCACTGACCAGCAGATCCGGAGTGTTTTGACGGCCGGCAACCGGTTTTCCCGGACCCTTGCTGCCTTCCCTTTCCGCTTTTCCATTTTCTCCGTTTTTGCTGTATTTCATGAGCACAACTCCTTATTTCATGAACGCATTTTCTGACAGGTGCAACGAAAGCCGTATCGCTCGCATACCGGATGCTCCGGCGGTCGGGAAAACCGTGCCTTGCAGGCGGCGCGACCGTGGGCAATAAACAGATGCGAGACATTGGTCCACTCTTCCCTCGGGAACAGGGCCATCAGGTCCCGCTCGATCTTTACCGGATCCTGGTGCCGGGTAAGACCAAAACGATTGGCCAGCCGCTTTACGTGTGTATCAACCACCACACCCTCATTGATCCCGTAGGCGTTCCCAAGGACCACGTTAGCCGTTTTCCGGGCGGCGCCGCGCAGCGACAGCAGCTCCTTCATGGTCTGCGGAACCTCTCCTCCGTATTCATCCACAATTTTCTGCGCTGATTCCTTTATGGCCCGGGCCTTGTTTCTGTAGAAGCCGGTCGTGCGGATGACCTCTTCTATCTCCTCCAGGGGGGCCGAGCTCATTGCCTGCGGTGTGGGCCAGATGCGGAAAAGATCCTCGGTAACGATATTCACCCGGATATCCGTACACTGGGCACTGAGGATGGTCGCCACCAGCAACTCAAACGGATTCGTGAAGTTCAGCGCGCAATGCGGGTTGGGATAATGCACATACAGTTCGGCAAGCAGCTCCTGTGCCCTTTTTTTCTGAGACGCAGTTTTTCTTGGCAGCTTGCCTGGTTTTTGAGATTCTCTTGTGCTTTCCAATGGGCACTTTATTTTTTAGTGAACTGTGACTGTTAATTTTATACAAATTATTTATACTATATTAGTTTCATTACTGCCGAATCCGCACTCTTCTCGCTAACCAGCCTCCAGCTGATCATCTAAGATATCATGGCAATGGCTACCGAACCAATCTCCCTGGATTATCGCAAGCTGGATAACCTTATCCATTCACGCATCCGGCTGGCCCTGATGTCGGTACTCACAAGGGTGGATGATATCAGTTTTAATGAATTGAAAAAAGCCCTCAATGCCACCGACGGCAATCTGAGTACGCATCTATCCAAGCTTGTGGATGCCGGCTACGTTATCGTCCAGAAGACTACAGATGGACAAAAAACCGAGTCCCGTTACCGTATAACCGAAAAAGGGCTCTCGAAATTCGCTGAATACATAGTCGATCTGTCTCCGTTTATCGGCTGAGCGTTACGGGAAAATTCCCATTTGCTGGTACGAAATCGCCACTTTTTTGATCGCACTGATGAACGCCGCATTGCGCAGATCGGTCTGATACTGCCTTGCCGTCTCGTGCAGCATGTGGTACGCCGTGACCATGGTGTCTTCCAGGCCGGAATCCACAATATCCCACTCCTCCGGGCCCCTTCCGATCCGTTTGACATCATGTTCGCTGAAGTGCTCACCGGTAAGGTCCTCGATGGCCACCAGCAGGCGGGACATCGCATTTTCCTCGTAGCGACGGTCCATCCGGCCGAAACGGATATGCGAAAGGTTCTTGATCCACTCAAAATAGGAAACCGTCACACCGCCCGCATTCAGATAGATATCCGGCACCACCAGAATACCTCGCTCCCGCAGGATCGAATCCGCCTCGCTTGTGACGGGTCCGTTCGCCCCTTCACCGATAATCTTAGCATTCACGCGTCCGGCGTTGTCTGTGGTGATCTGGTTTTCCAGGGCGGCCGGAACAAGGATATCGCACTCCAACTCCAGCACGCTGGCCGTCTCCTCGATGAACCGGCCTTGCGGATATTCGCGGATCGAGCCCGTCCCGCGGATATGCTCACGCAGCTTCTGTACATCAATGCCGTTCTCGTCGTATATGCCGCCGTGAACCTCGGCCACCCCCGTTATGATCGCTCCGGCCTCGCGCAGATAGTGCGCGGCGAAGTAGCCGACATTCCCGAGCCCCTGGACAATGACGCGCTTCCCTTCCAGGCCTTTCGCAAGTCCCAAGGCTTCCATATCCTCCTGGATGCCACAGGCTTCCCTCAACCCGAAATAGATACCGCGTCCGGTCGCCTCGGTGCGCCCGCTGATGCCGCCCTGCTCGATAGGCTTGCCGGTGACACACCCTTCACTGTCCAGTGAATCCACCATGCTCTGGTAGGTATCCAGGATCCACGCCATCTCCCTGGAGCTCGAACCGTAATCGGGCGCCGGCACATCCACTCCCGGACCCAGGAAATTCTTTTTGATCAGCTCGAAGGTATAGCGCCGCGTCACACGCTCCATTTCCGCCGGTGAATATTTGGACGGGTTGATGCGGATACCGCCTTTCGCCCCGCCAAAAGGCACGGAAACCACGGCACACTTGTACGTCATCAGCGCCGCCAGAGCCGTCACTTCGTCTTCGTTGACTTCCAGGGCGTATCGTATCCCGCCCTTGGTCGGCATCTTGTGGACACTGTGTGCCGACCGCCAGCCATGGATCACTTCGACACTTCCATCGTCCCTGCGTAAGGGAAACGTAATGTGATAGGTGCTGTTGGACGCTTTTATCTGGTTGAGCATACCCTTTTCAATGGTCAGGTGGGATGCGGCCCGGTCGAAATTCTTGTTTACCTGTTTGAAAAATTGATACGCAGCCATAATGCAATAGTATTTAATAGGTTATTGTTGCCTGTAAGGAAAGAGCTATATATAAATAGGGATTGATAATGATTATATAATGGAAGAATAGATATCGATTGTCAGGAATGTATGAAGGAACAAAAAAGTTACGCAACCAGCGGAACGTGCATGACCTCCTCCCAAGATTCAGGCGGTCCCGAAATCCGGACAAGGTGGATTTTATCGGGTATGAAGACCAGGTCGAACCGTTTGCCCACCCGGTCGATGATCTGTCTTTTCCGCCCGGTGTCCATTTCCCCGTACATCAAACTGATATGGGGCATGTATGGCTCGTGTTCCAGATGGAATTCCCGCAGGCTCCGCTCCCGCAAGGCGAGCAGGGTGTCATTGGGTGCGATATGGACGAATAGTGAGCGGTAGAAAGCATCCCGGAAGTCCGTTTCCTTCAGATAAAGGGTCATGGGGTCGGTGTTCCGCGCAATCTTTTCCAATCGCTGGTGCAGATCATCCGGATCACCCTTTATGCCGCTTGCTATGGTGATATGGGGCTCAAAACGGGGAGTGTCATACTCATCCGCTAGTGTGTCTATGGTTCTTTTGAGGATATCCCGCACTTCACTCTCCGGCTTCAGCCAGAGGGCGTGTCTTTCTTCATCCCTGTCAGACGCTTCGTAATCCGGAGTCATGAGCCGATAACCTGAATCAAATATGCGGGTAGATGTTTCAGGTCTAATCTCTTGATATCGGCGGTAGAAGTCAACCAATGAGATCCGGGTTTTTTCGACGTGCCTCTTCGACCCTGACAACCATGTTCGTGGAACCGATCCCGCAGCTCAGTATGGTACGGAGGGCTTCGTCCACCGGTACATTGACCGGGTGCACGCGTTCCCCGGGCAGATGGTAGATATTTCCGGATGTGGGATTCGGGGCGGTCGGTATGAACACCGTGTAGCTTCCGTCGGGATGTTCATCGGTGATGAAAGACGTCATCATGGTCTCCGTGGAGAACGGACGCACAAGGGCAACAGCGGAGAAAGGCGATCGGCTGCGGCCGAAAAACATCATGACGGTCTCCTTGATCAGGCTGTATCCTGGTGCATAACGCAAGGTTGCATTCTCCACACCCCGGAATATCAGGTTGCCCAATTGGGTTTTCACGAATACCCCTATGAGAAAACAGATCAGCAAAATGGCCATGATCACCAACACGTCGGCAAGCAGCTGCTGCAAGGCGGTTTTTTCGACGATCAGAGAGGTGACCGGATAGATAATATCTGTCAGCGCATTGTAAAGCCAGCGTACTACAAGGAAAAACAGAAGCATCGGCATCAGAACCACCAGGCCGCCGAACATGGAGGTGCGGATAAAGTTGTTGAATTTCGTCATCGCTTTATGTGCTCATACATGGAATAAGGGAGAACATAACCAAAATATAACGGCATTGATTGGTCCATAACGTATCCGGGCAATCATGTTATACGTCCACCGGCGTTTTATGAATTTTTTCTTTTTTAATGGCCTTCCGAACATCTTTCAGCCAAGCCGTGTCAAACTCGGGCCCGACATTGCAAATCTGCCGTTCGGCGGATATCTTGGTTGTTACATTTCAATGCAACAATGCCGGATGAACAGCAAGGACCAGGAACGTGACTCATCGAAAGGGATTCCACCGGAATCCATCCGTGAGGAACGCAGCGGCGGCGGCTCTAAAACCAACTTCAATCCACTGGCTCCGTACAAAAGCCTGCTACGGCGATTTTTTCAGATCCACCGTCATGTTACCGGACTGTTTATGGGCGCCATTATCGCCTATGTCGCCTCGCTCTCCAGGGAGCGGAAGAAGGGCTTGCGCTCGTTTCCTTCCCGCTT
Organism: Cyclonatronaceae bacterium; assembly: GCA_046483675.1. Taxonomy (GTDB): domain Bacteria; phylum Bacteroidota; class Rhodothermia; order Balneolales; family Natronogracilivirgulaceae; genus SKNL01. The sequence continues at coordinate 7,196 of JAWOCT010000072.1, read as the reverse complement.
CTCTGCTTTCCTGGTCAGGCCGTTCGTAAAAAGGGAGCTGCGCAACCTGCCGTTCCCGGTGCAGCTGCGACGCCGGCTGGAACTGCTGGGCCCCACCTACATTAAACTGGGACAGATTCTTTCGCTCAGGGAAGATATCCTGCCCCGGGTTGTGACTAATGAACTCAATAACCTGCTCTACAATTTGCCACAGGTTCCTTTTGAGAGCATCCGTGCCATCATTGAAGGCAACCTGCACGGCAAGATCGAGGATTTTTTCATCTCGGTGGATGAACAACCGCTGGGTTCGGCATCCATTGCACAGACCCACAAGGCGGTGACCCTGGACGGCAAGGTGGTCGTATTGAAAGTGATCAAGCCGGGCATACGTGACACCGTTGAAACCGATATCATCCTGCTCCGGTGGCTTGGACATTTCCTCAACTGGACTATACCACAGTATCAGCCCCGCCGGCTCATTCGAGAGTTCGGCTCCTACACTATCCGCGAGGTCGACCTGGAAAATGAAGCTGACAATGCCGAGATTTTCAAGGCGAATTTCAGCGATACTGCTTACATCCGGTTTCCAGAGATCTACAGGGAATACAGCACGCGCAATGTGCTTTGCATGACTTTCATAGACGGGATCGGACCCGATTCCAGAGAACTGCTGGAAGCCTCATCCGACCGGAAACAGAAAGTTATTGATCGCGGGGCCGAGGCGATCATACGGATGCTGTACAAAGACGGTTTTTTTCACGCCGATCTGCATCCGGGCAACCTGATGGTCCTGCCTGATGACAAGATCGGGTTCATCGATCTCGGTATGGTAGGCCGTTTCGAGGACCGAACCCGGCGCCGCATGCTCTACTATTTCCATGCCCTGGTGTCCGGGGATATCGAAGGGGCGACCCGCAACCTTACCGCTATGGCGCGGATCGGAAAAAAGGGGGATCCGGACGGCTTCCGACGCTCCGTCACCGACCTGCTGCGGCGTTTTTACCAGCACGCATCTTACGGCGATTTCAGCCTGGGTCATCTCATTGTCAATTCCCTGGCTATCGGTGGCCGCCACCGCGTGTTCTTTCCGGTCGAAATGACCCTGATGACCAAGGCACTGCTCACTTACGAAGGTGTGGGCAAAATGCTGAATCCAAGGATCGACATTCCGGCCGTTTCCCGAAAACATGCCTTCAAAATATTCCAGGATCAGTTTCATCCGGCTTCGATCGCCCGTGAACTCTGGCGAGGCACCCCAGAACTGGTGGATGTGCTGATGCGGCTCCCCCGGATTACCGCCGACTCCCTGAACCATCTAGAGGATTCACTGAGTGACCGCACCCCGAAACCCGACTCCTTCCAGATGTTGAGCGGAAATATCATGAGCGGTGCATTTATCCTGGCGGGTACCCTGGCTGTGGTACAGGACGGACCCTGGCCTCTGTGGAGCCTGCTGTACCTCATCGGCTTCCTTTTTTACCTGTTCAACAAGCGACCATGAAATCCAGCCATCGTTACACTGGCATCACCCCCGGTGAAGACCCCGTCGATTTCGAATATCTGGACAGCTTCTACCGGAACGTCTCTTCCTGGATCATGGATCATTACTTCCGGGCCTCGCTGCACCGTTTTGATAATATCCCGGAAAGCGGACCGGTCATACTGGCTTCCAACCACAGCGGGAACGCGTTTCCGCACGACTCTTTCGTGCTGGATCAGCTGCTCTGGCGCGCCGGCGGATTCGGGGTAAAAGCAAAGATTAAGCCACTTTATTCTCCAAAGCTAACGCTCAATTGGTGGATGCGGCCTTTCGGTCTGGACAACTGGTGGCGTATTTTCGGGGCTGTGGACCAGACCTATCTCAATTTTGACCGGATCCTGGCCAGGAACGGACGGGTAATCTACTATCCCGAAGGAATCCCGGGCATCGGAAAAGGATTCAACCGCCGGTATCAATTGCAGCCATTTCAACCCAGTTTCGTCAAGCTGGCTGCACGGCACGACGTACCGGTCGTTCCAATGTACGGCATCAATGCCGAGTGGATAAACCCAGCCAATCTCACCTTCCGTTGGATCGATAAACTCAGCAGCCGCTTGCTCGGCATTCCTTTCATCCCACTGCCCCTGATTATCCTTGCCGTCATTTTTCCATTCTTTTTTTATTTCGCATTCCCTTGCAAAATGAAATTCTTTGCAGGAAAACCGGTTGATATCAGGGCGCGGTTGCGCGCCTTCGGGGTCTCTTCACCGGAAGATCCTGAACGGGTGGAAGCTGAAGAGATCGCCGAGGAAATACGGCAATCCATGCAGCAGGAACTGAGCGGCCTGGTTGAAAAGCATGGCCGGCGACCCTATGACCCTGCCTCGCTTTTCCGTGAATTCCGTGGGTTGCGCGGACGTCGCTGGCTCGTGAGTCCACTGGGGTGGCCCATCCTGTTCACACGCCACTACCGCGACTACCACGACAACAAGGCAGGAAGAAAGATTACCAGCCGCTGGTTCCGCGACTGGGATCTTGTGGGTTATTACCTCCCTTTCGGCTGGATATTCCTTGCGCTCATCCGGCAATTCCGAAAGCCGCCTTACGGGAACCGCGGTCTCAGCCGTGATGAAAAAGCGCGGAAGGAAGGACGTTTTGTCTGGTCTATTGCCAGGGAAGAAGCAGACAGGCCATCACCGTCCGGATCGTAATCCGGCATGACAGACCCGCTATTGCTCTATTTCCCGGATTTGCCCGATTTACCGGTGCTTTTACTGCCTGATGCGCCGGATCCAGACTCCTTTTCTTTTATTTTGTCGATCTTCCTGTTAAGAGCATCGACTTTGTTCGAGAGATCTTCTATCTCTTTCCTTGTGGGGATACCCATGCCGGACATGATTGATCTCAGGTTCTTCTCCACCCTGTCTTCGGCTTTGTCAAAAGACTCACCCACTTTGCCCTCGGTTTTTTCATACCGAGCGGACACCTCCTTCCAGAGCTTGTCCATCTGCTCCTTGCGTTTTTTCTCATAGGATGTGCCCCGGTCGACCAGTGACCGGAACAGCTTGCCGCCTTCCTCCTCAACAGCGGCAAGAGCGCCAAGCCCGGCCAGCCAGATTTCCTTGGCCCGTTCGTTCCATTCGTGCTTCTCCTTCTTTTCTTTTTTGGTCTCTTTCTTCTCTTTGCTCATAATGTTTCCTCGGTCATTGTTTACTTTCAGGTTTCTGTTGATCCAGTTCTTCGATCTTCTTTTCCAATTCTTCTACTTTGTTTTGCAGCGTTGAATAATCTTCCCGGTTAAGGCCTTTCAAAAGGCGTTTTTTACTGCCCTCGATCCAGCCCTCCATACTGCTCCGGATTTCATCCCAGCGTTCATCCAGAAACGACCCTCCCATCCTTATCCATTCATGAAGGGCCGGCACAGACGATGCGTCGGACTGCCGGCTCTGGTCCACAATAATCTGTCGGAGGACCTGTGCCGTAAAATCTTCACTGCCGCTCTTGTCCGTCACCCGGATGCTTTCGCCCGAACGAATCAGTTCGGCCAGGTCTCCAAGCGAAACATACCTGCTTTCTGCCACATCATACATTTTACGGTTGGCATACCGTTTGATCCATCGCTCTTCCATGGGATTCTGCTTTATGGTTTACCTTTTTACCCGTTACAGTTTGTTGCCAATGGCTCACAAATCGAAGCATTCTGATCGTCGGTCTTTCCTGATTTGTCATTTGTAATTTATCATAGATAAAGACCAGAAATCAGCCTGGCTGACTATTGATCATATTTAATATGCCATTGATTACATATACTGCCATTATACGCATAATAACGCAACGCGTTACAAAAAATTGTGCAATGCGTTATATTTCTCTCTTTATCATTTTTTTGCCAAATTCAGGGGGAATGATATATTCCGGGAGGTTCATCACACAATCAATACTTTCACCACTATTAACTACGATGCGAATCATAATATTTGGCCCGCCTGGCTCCGGGAAAGGAACACAGGCAAAAAAATTGGCTGACCATTTCGGAATTGTTCACCTTTCAACCGGCAAAATGTTTCGTGATGCCATCAATGAAGGCACCGAACTGGGCAAGCTCGTTAAATCCATCATCGATGAAGGCCAGTTGGTCCCTGATCAGACCGTTGTGGACATGGTCGAGGAAACCATTGCAAACGAGGATTACAGCAAAGGATATATCATCGATGGTTTTCCCCGTACCGTGGAACAGGCGGTGGCATTCGATAACATGCTGGAACGTCGAAATGAGACCATTGATGCCTTTATATCCCTTCATGCCCCCGATGAGGAGCTCATTCACCGTCTGCTCAATCGTGGAGAGGGGCGTTCCGACGATACGGAAGAAAAAATCAAGAAACGCCTCGAAGTCTACAAAGAGGAAACCGCCCCTGTTATGGAGTATTACCAACAGGCGGGTATGTTCCGTTCGGTGGACGGCACCGGTACGGTAGACGAAATTTTCGAGCGTATCTTATCCGCCCTGCCTGATAAATGAGCGGTACCATTCCACGCACAACGGTGTGACATCCTGTATGGTCGTGATGTCATGGAAGGTGGAAGCGCCTTCCCCCAGAACAAAAAAGGGAACGCAGTTGCGTGTGTGTGACTTTACCGACAGGTCTTCCAGGTTCCCGTGATCACTGGTCAGGAGCAGGGTGTATCCATGTTCAGGCTGCCGTTCGATGAGATGCTGCAGGAACCGGTCCAGTCGTGACAGTATTTTGTGTGCCAGGACCGCATCGCGGCTGTGACCCGCCTTGTCGGTCAGGTAGTATTCCGCCAGCACCATATCGTGCTCTTCAGTGGCTTTTATGACCCGTTCGGCGGCCTCCTTTTCAGTGATGACCGGCACATCCAGAGACAGCCGGGTCCGCCAGACATCCTGGGTCAGTTCTGCTGTAATGGCCCGGCCATTGCGAATTTCCGGAACTGAATTCAGTTTCATACCGGCCCTCGTCGTCATATACGTGGTGCTGGACCAACGGTTGGTGGTGGTCGCGTAATCGATGAAACGCTTCGGGAAGGCATTGATGAAATAACACCGGCCGTTCCTGCGCCCGATTTTTTGAAAAATACTGTCTTCATGCAGCAACGGACGGATGGCGGAGTGAGGATACGGTCCGAAATGGCGCCCCAGTTTCTCCGCCGAATTAATACCTGTAAAAAGGGTGACCTGACCCGTTCCGCTCTGGGGAAGCCCGTCCACCCCCAAGCAGGCATCCACCGCAGTAAAGAATTGGCGTCCATTACGGTACACCTCAACATCCTCAGAAAAATCCTGACCTCCTGTCATTGCCGAAAAGGCAGGATAACGATGATGTGCAAACGGATTGTGCCCATCCTTTTTTCCCAGACCGACACCGTCGATAAATATAAAAACAAGGGACATCAGCGCTCCACGATTACGGTAACCGGTCCGTCATTGACCAGCGCCACATCCATTTTGGCGGCAAAGACCCCGGTCTGGATCATTCCCGGCATCGACTCCTCCAGAAGCGAAACCATGCCGTCATACATGGCCTCGGCCTTTTCGGGTCCGGCTGAATTGATAAAACTCGGACGCGTACCTTTTTTAAGCTCACCGTAGAGTGTAAACTGTGAAACAAGGAGAATACCCCCGTTAATGTCTTCCACACTCCGGTTCATCTTCCCTTGATCATCTTCGAAAATTCGAAGCTTCCGGCATTTGTCCGCCATCCACCGGAGCTGCTCGTCCGTATCCTCCCTATGGATCGCCAGCAGGACCAGCAACCCATTCCGGATACGACCCGTGACCTTGCCATCTACGGTGACCGATGCCTCTGAAACCCGTTGTACTACTGCGCGCATATATTATCTGATTGTGAACAAGTATGGGGATAACCTGATCCAAACCTGTTAACGTGACAGTGGGTTTGATTTCGTGTTTAAAAAATCATCAATAATCCACCAACGTCCGGCATTGTTCAACATTTCCTACCAGACCGGAGTCCTGTTTGTAATTTCAGCGATGTCCAATGTACGGATTATGTTATGTGTTTATAAAAAGAGAATAATCCTTAAAAAACAATTAATCCGACATCTGACTTATCCACATTTTTTTTAACAAGAGTCCGATGCCAAACAGAACAAGAAGGATAACTTTGTTTTCAACATATCCACACTATCTAATATGGAGTACAAATTTTATATAACTATTCATCTCTATAGAAAACCCGTGTGGAAAAAAAAAGAAAGCTCTGTTTGGTTTTATATCCTTTTGTTCCAAACTTTGATTTGCACCAACACCGTTCCCTCCGTTTTTTTCAGACTGTCCGTTTCTGACCATAATTTCTTATTTATTTTTAATTATTTATGTCTAAAAAGCTTACCTACAAATCTGCCGGTGTGGATGTGGATGCCGGCAACCGTTTCGTGAAATCGATTGGCCGCCTCGTCAGCGATACCCACCGTCCGGAAGTGCTGACCGGGATTGGTGGTTTCGGTGGACTTTTCCAGACGGATTTCTCCGAACTGGAAAAACCGGTACTGGTCAGCAGTGTGGACGGGGTTGGAACAAAGCTCATCGTTGCCTTCAGAGCCGGCATTTACAATACGGTCGGACAGGATCTGGTTAATCACTGCGTGAACGATATTGCCGTATGCGGGGCCGATCCGCTTTTTTTTCTGGATTATTTTTCGACCGGTAAACTGAAACAGGAGGTAGCTTACGATGTGGTGGAAGGGTTCAGTATTGCCTGCCGGGAGAACGGATGCGCCCTTATAGGGGGCGAAACCGCCGAAATGCCGGACATTTACGCCGAAGGCGAATTTGACCTGGCTGGAACGGTTGTCGGTGTGGTGGACCGCAGCAACATCCTTGATGGATCAGAGATACGGGAAGGGGATGTGGTGCTGGGTATCAGCGGCAACGGGTTGCATACCAACGGGTATTCGCTGGCCCGCAAGGTGCTATTTTCCCGGTTTGGTGTGGATGAATACATCCCGGAACTGGGTATGACCATAGGGGAAGCCTTGTTGCAGATCCATCCGTCATATCTGTCCGTTATACGTCGGTTCCGGTCTGATGGAGGAGTCCGGGGTTTTGCGCATGTAACCGGAGGTGGCATCGAAGGAAACGCCCGGAGAATCCTGCCCGACGGATTTCGCCTTGATTTGGATTGGAAAAGCTGGGAGTGGCCCGCTCTTTTCCAACTGATAAGAAAGGAAGGCCAGATTCCCGTTAAGGACA
>JAWOCT010000073.1:0-37659 GCA_046483675.1 Cyclonatronaceae bacterium | reverse complement strand
CGTGTGAGCGAGTATCCATCCCCCTGGACACGCAGCAGATAGGTGCCCTGCGACAAGCCGGCTCCCAGGTTGACCTCGATTTCATGGCTCCCCTTGCCAAGTTCCGACCGGGTCCGCATCACTTCCTGGCCAAGAATGTTGTATACGGCGATCACCGCATTCGTTCTTTTGGGGACTTGAAATGGAATGACTGTCCTTGGATTGAACGGATTGGGGTAGGATGAACCAAGTTTGAATTCCATGGGACTGTCAGGACCGGACCCCGGTTCGGCCGATGTGGGCTCACCTTGATAGGCAAGAGTGAAATTTCCATGGCTGTCCGTCTGGTCGATGGCAATCTGATCATCATTGTCATCGTAAAGTACTACCTGATGATTGGCTATCGGTTCACTATGTTCCGTGACCAGTGTTCCTGTTATTTCATAGGTTCTGGCACCACTGCTAATTAAAAAAACTGTTAGTAACAGTAAAAAAACCTGTGCCGGAATCGTAGCATGAATGTTTTTCATGACTCCCCTCCGTTGGTTTTGTAAATGGCGATATCCTCCTCACTACAACTTGTCTCTCAACGCATAATGGTAACCTTATTAAAGATTTGCATTTTTTTACAAAAGTTCAATTATGAAAACATATTTTCCCAGCGGTGCCTTTTTCCAATTTTTTTAGGCTATGTTTTTTTCTCTAAAAAAACGGACCGGATCCGGGAGTAAATCAAACACAAATCGTGTTGAGGTAGCAATCTTTTACAGCATAAATTATATCAATTTTGTCATGTTGGACCATGCTCCAACCGTCGAAAACAGACAGTGGAACAAGGAACTTGGAAATGCCCATGAAAAATGATACCTCACGGAAAAAAACACGCAAGGCCGGTGAATCTCCCGGCTTCAGCTCTGAAAACATATCGATGTTTACAGGACTGATCCACCCCCGCAATAACTGGGAACCGGTCAATGATACGGTCATGGGCGGACGCTCGCATGCCCATGCCGGTTTCACCGCAACCGAAAGCCTTTCTATGCACGGGAATCTCTCGCTGGAAAACAACGGGGGATTCGCTTCTGTCCGGATGCGCTGCCGCCTCCATTTTGATGGCTTTCATGGGTTTCGTCTCCGGGTTGTTGGTGATGGCAAGCGCTACTGCCTCCGGATCAAAACCATGAACGGGGGACATCTGCAACGGTTTTCGTACGAGGCATGCTTTGATACCCCTACGGTCCTGGTTTCAGCCGGTGATTTTCCAGCTGCCCCTGATGCAGCTCGCAACAGCCAAACCGGCGCACCCTCAACACTTTATCTGACGGACATTCCTGAAGAGCTGTTCGAAATTCCCTTTGATCTCTTTACTCCCGTTTTTCGAGGACAAAAGATGCCGGATGCCCCACCCCTGGATCCATCCGATATCGGAGAAGTAGCCCTGATGATCAAGGACCGTCAGGAAGGCCCGTTCAGCCTTCTGGTGAACGATATTTCCAGCTTCCGCCCACCGCAGGCCGACGAGCAGCAATGGATGAAGGAAGCAATCGCCGCCGCTGATGAATCCGGAACGCCCTACGGAGCAGTCATCATCGGCCCGGATAACCAGATTGTGAGCAAGGCCGGAAACCGGGTGGCAACCGAAAACGATGCATCGGCACATGCAGAAATCCGTGCCATACGCCAGGCGGGCAAGAAACGGAACAGTGCAAGCCTTTCGGGCTGCCGCCTGTTCAGCACGGTAGAGCCATGTCCGATGTGCATGAGCGCAGCCATCTGGGCCGGAATAGCCGGGATCTATTATGGAGCCACAATCCCGGATGTAATCGACGCCGGAGGCAAACAGGTAGACCTTCGGGCCCATCGGTTGGCTTTACGTGCCCCCGATTCACCCGATCTGTATGAGGGGTTGTACCGCGAAGCATGCAAAGAACGATTACAGAGCCGTTTGTGATTCTGGGCAAAAACACATTACAGTGCCTGGGCTTTCTATGACAACTTGCCAGATTACGCTCACACATACGGCAGGCTGTACAACAGCCACGCTGGCACCGACCGACGAAATATTTGTCCGGAGGGGTGGAAAGCACCCACGGAGCAGGCCTTGAGTTAGCCACCCAATCCGGCATCTGCACCATATTTGCCCCTGAGATAAGCCCTGAGATCCTAATGAAGGTCATTTGTAGTTAAAACCGGTTTTGCACCCCGTTTCATCAAGGAAAAGAAGCTCATGAGGAGTAAAACCTCGGAATTCTGTAAGATATGTAAATACATTTCATTAATTATGTAATGGACATATTCCATATAAGTTCTATTCTTTCAGTACTCGACCTACACAAGAGAGTTACAGGGAGACATAGCCGAAAAGCATGTCTCCCTCTTTTTTTCGGTCAAGTCCTAAATGCTGTGTATGTAACTATTCTCCGGAATCCCGCTACCCACTTTGTGATCCTGAACAGCCACAAACCACAACACCCGCTTCTGATCGTTAAACCAGACCATAGAATTGTGCTGCAGACTAGCAGGCGCATTTCCGGCCGTGACCAGTCCTCTATTTCACCACGGTGATTTTCCGGACACCGGAATAATCCAGCATTTTCATACGGACGATGTAGACACCGCTGGCCAGCGCATCCGCCCTGACCACCACCTGATGCTGTCCCGCCGGTTGTCGGCCTTCAAACAGAGTCATCACGTACCGGCCGGTGATATCATGCAAGCGGATGGCAACGTGCCCGTCCGTTCCGATCTCATAGGGCACAACCGTGACCGGGTTGAACGGATTGGGATAAGCCGCATGCAACGCAGCAGCGGTCGGGCGATCCGGTCTGCCCGCTTGTGTGGCGGACGGATCCTCATCCCATGTGAAATCCAGGCTTACCATGTCCACATAAGTATCTTCTGCGTGAGCCCGGCGGGTCACATTGGCCAGCAATTCCTCGGCATCATACGTGTAATCCTCGATCATCTGTGTATGCCAAACGATCCCGTCTTCGGTTATATCGACCGGAAACTGCATCCGGATATCATCTATCGATCCCGCTCCATTATCGGAAAAGAGCAACCGAAACTGCATCTGCCAATCGCCTTCCTCCCAATGCTTGATTAATACGGCCCGGTCTGCTTCCTCCTCATCGACATCTTGCTCCTTGATAAAATGTTCCATGTACTCCCATTTTTGGTCATCGGTATTCCAAACCTCCTCGGTCATGGAAGTAAATGGGAACTGATCAAAAAAACTGAACAAATCTTCTTCCAGTCTCATTAGATTCTGCTCTTCCATAAAGATCATGAAATCGATGATATCGGTCAGTGAACCGTCGGTAAACGTTGTTTTTTCAGCATTCACCCATTGTTCTTCCCACAATTCGTATAACTGCACAACATCGTTTCCCTCCTCGATGAAACGAAAACGACCGTGTGGGCTCCAGTCTCCATCAAGCCAGTGTTCGAAAAGAACGGAACCAGGAACACCTTCGGTATATGTTACCGTCTCAAGTTCAGAATTGTGCCATTCGCCGTCTTCCCACCGTTCGCGCAGGATCGATTCCGGCATCAGGGTCTGCTGGTAAAAGTTCCAGCTCATCCGATCCATCGGGACAAAGACTTCGTCGAACCGATCGTAGTATTCGGACGTCCTGACATACCCATCCTCGTCCCGATCGAACAGAACACGACGGTCCAGCAACCATTTCTGGCCGCCTGCATCATGCTCATAGTACATGATTTCGAACATGCCGGATTCGTCATAGGATATGTTTATCCGGGTTTCCAGCTCCGGAGCGGTGTCCATCAGATGGTTATCCTTGAAAAAATCATCTGGCACGGCCGATTTTTCTATCCTGGTTATCACATAGCCTTCCACGGCGTTCATTTGAAGCACCTTCGGCATGGAAGGGGTCAGAGCCGTCTTCTGCACTAATTGCTGCTGGATTTTCTGGAAATCCGTCTGGAAATCCGCATGACTCACAGTGGATTGGGCCTCCGATTTCATGACAACAAACAAGAGTGTCATAGCCGTCATCAAGACGGTAACATGTGTTTTCATGGTTGTACCCTCTGTTTATATACCCATTTCAATGATATCTCACTCGCTAACAGGGACTTCACCGCAATAATATTCCCTTGAATACAATTTAAACATTTTTTAAAAAGAGTAAATAAAATCTGTGATGCAGTGGGTGTTTGTGTGTTTACCGGATATGGAGGCCCTGTTTGGCAAGCAACTTGAAGGATTTGTGAGGCGTGCATCTGAACTGATTGCACCAGCAACGATCCGTCGAACGATATCAAGGGCCGTTAGTATCGGGAGAGGATCGTATACCATTATTTTTGTGGATCGTGATCCTGCGATGCCTCACCCCGCCCCCTCAAAATGGCTTCGAGCCGTGGATCCAGCCGTTCGCGGTGCGAGCCTTTCCAGTAGACGCGTCCGCATCCGGCGCACTGGGAAAAGGTATCGTAATATCGCCTGGTCAGCGGTTTGAGCCGGTCGATGATCTTTTCCTTGGGTACCCGTTCCAGGGTGGAATTGCAATGCATGCATCGGGTAAAGGGGCGGATTGCGGACCACAAATCGAACCGGTTAAGCACTTCTTCCAGCTGCTCGGATGCATGGTCGGAACGTACCAGATATCCTTTTTCTATGGTGCGGCGCATGAGCAGACGGCGGTCACGCGTGAGCAGAGCACGGTCCTCCCGGAGCATTTGCTCCACCAGCTCATCATCGGATGCATCGTTGCGATAGGCCGTGTCGAAACCTGCCATACGTAGAAAACGCGCCAGTTTCCCCAGGTTTACATCCACCAGAAAGCGCGGATTGCGCAGCGGCCGCTCCTGCAAGCGTGTGGCCGGGGAAATATCCAGCGATTCAAATACCGGATATACACTCACCCGGTCGCCATCCCTCACCAAACGCTCAAAGCCCGATGATTCCCCGTTAACCAGGATGAGATCCACTTCGGTATGCGGCACCTGGCACCCTTCTATCAGGTCTTTCACCGATGTGGGTTCGGGAATCGAGCGCACAAACTCGCGCTTGCGGCGGTGTGGCGGCAGGAAATCATTGAGTTCCTCGTAGAAACGCAGGTATATGTTGTGGCGGTATTCCATCCGTTCTTTGTCCTGTGATGCTGAATGTCAAAAGTGTGGATCAGATAATGTGTCGATCGGAACAGGTCTCGACTAAAAAGGTATTGATTAGAAACAACAAAGGCACACCGGTTTACCCGATGTGCCCTTGCTGCGTGCTGTGATGTCCCTGCGGTGCACGCAAGATTAATTTGCTTCTGCGAAGACTTCCCTGTTGATCAGGAAGATGAACGGGATTACGTAGATCCAGTGGCGCACAAGGGAGCCAATGGCCATGTCGATTCCGACATTCAGTCCCGCTACGCCGGCCCCGACCAGCGGGAACATGAATAGCCAGACCAGTACGATGGTCTGCACCGTGATGAACAGGAACGGCCGTATCCATGTGGGGCCAAAAAGTGACGGGGCTATGCCGGCATACAAAACAGCCAGCAAGGCTCCGTTCCCGTAGTGTCCGAACACTCCGTAAAGGAGGCCCAGTCCGGTTTTCTCACCCAACAGAGCCGGGATATCCCACCATCCCGCTCCGATAATGAGTCCGACAAGGTCGAAAAGAATGGTGCCGGCCACACCGGCTCCAATCGAATATATCCAGTTGATCTTATGCATAACTATACCTCTTTATTTGGATGTTAGGCCAGGCCGTTTTTCAGAAATATTTTACAGATACGTCTATTGTGATCGCTGTATCCTGAAAAATGTACCCGACCTGTATTATTTTTCTGCAAGTTCAGGTACTTCAGGAAAGTCATTCGGGATCTGCGTGACATTATGCAGGAAATTGGTCGTGGCCTTTTCACCTACATTCACGATCACATCGATCAGATTCTCCCTGGTATAGCCGGCATCTAAGAATTCCTCCAGCGTATTTTCGGAGACCTTTCCCCGGGTTTCGGCAATTTCACCGGCGAGATTGACAAGGGTATCCAATTTTTCATCAAATGGTGCCCGGCCCTGACGCAGATCGAGGATCTGCTCATCCGTAAAGCCGTTCATTTTACCAAGCTGGGTGTGCGCGGCCTGGCAGTAGGTGCAGCCGTTGACCTCACTCGTTACCAGGTTAATTGCCTCCTTCTCCTTGCTGCTCAGTGACGTTTTGCCATTGGCAAAGGTGAGATAGCGACCCAGCGCATGCCGGGAATAGGCGTAGGTTGCATAGATGTTCGGGACAAAACCGACCTTTGCCTTCAAATCATCGAAAATGTGCTGGTTTTGTTCGGTTACATTGTCGCGTGTGGGTACTTCAAAGGGTCTCATAGGATACTCCGTTTAAGGCGTTATTGGTTTTTGTTGTTACTGACCCAAATTTCGCCTTTTCCACGGGTCGCCTAAATGGCAGTACTACACGTCCGGTTGTCAATTCTGCCCTGATGGGATCTGCGACCGGGTATTCCGGAATTCGGTGGTTGTCATCCCGGCATATTTCCTGAAGAGTTTGCTGAACTGGGCTGGATCGGAATACCCCAGCTCATACCCGATCTCCTTGGCTGGTTTGTCCGTATAAAGCAGCATGCGTTTGGTCTCCATTATGATCCGCTTGTGGATGACCTGAAGAGGCGAATCTTTTGAATACTTGCTGAACACATTAGTGATGGTTTTGGGTGATTTGAACATCAGTTCAGCGTATTCACCAACCGTTTTCCGGGTCCTGAAGTGCTCTTCGACCAGTACATTGAAGTTGCGCACCAGGTCGATATCCGATTGTTCGTCAGCGCGTTTGAGGATCTGCTTTTTGGCCAGCCGCGTGCACCGTATGATAAACCGCTTCAGCAAGATGCGAAGCATCTCCTCCTGATTGGCATCCGTGACGGCGAACTCCTCCTCCAGGACAGAAAAAAGTGTGCGCAGGCGCCGTATTTCCTCCCCGTCGAGCTGCATGACCGGAGCGGTGTCGGAACCGAAGAACAGCAGTCCGTTGCAGGAAACTTCACTGTCGTAGGTATGCACGCAGTAGAATTCCCGGTTGAAGAAGAGGGTTTTCAGATGAGGTTCGGAGTTGTCAATTTGTACTTCGTGGAGGTAGGTCGTGCAGGTGACGTTACCGGGCTTCAGTATGATCTGACGATCATCTATGCCGAGGGTAACGGCACTATCCCCGTCATTCCACATAAACATGAGGTAACTGCCGCTGGAAATAAAATCTTTCGGAAACCCCCTGGCGATGGCAAAGCGGGCATTTATCTTATGGTTTCTGAATTCCTGTATTTCATTCATTGCACTTGAATTAATTATGGTTATCTACGGACATGATCACTTTTAATCAATCGATTTGCCATGGCATATATAAAAACCATCCCGCCTGAAGCGGCCGAGGGCCGTCTCGGGGAAATCTATGAAAACCTTGAAAAGACCCGTGGTAAAATTGCCGAGGTCCATAAAATCCACAGTCTGAATCCCGAGGTCCTGGTTGCCCATATGGAATTGTACATGACGATCATGTTCGGCAAATCTCCCCTGAAGCGGTATCAGCGGGAAATGCTGGGCGTCGTGGCTTCGGCAGCAAATCGTTGTGCATATTGTGTAAACCATCATGAGCAGGCGCTCCTTGCATACTGGAAAGATGCCGTGCGATGCCGGCAGCTCTCATCCGACCGCTCCTCAGTTGACCTGGCGGAGGAGGACCGTCTGTTGTGCGACCTGGCCGATAAACTAACGCGCAATGAGACAAGTGACTATTCGGCTGATATCAGGGTACTGCAAGAGGCCGGCCTTGACGACCGCGCCATACTGGACGCCGTGCAGGTCATCGCCTATTTCAACTTCGTGAACCGCATGGTCCTTGGACTTGGCGTGACGTTCAACGAGGAAGAAATAAAAGGATACAAGTACTGAACAGGAACACACCGTTTTTCAGATTTTGTAACATGTTTTTGTCCTGTTGCTGTACATCTTTTCGTTTTGTTCCTGAATGATGCGGTCAGGACACATATCCTTACCTTCCCATATAGTAGATTCCCAGGGCAAGGCACACCAGCCCGGAATAGCAAAGTACACTGATACCGGCGCTTTCACCGGTCGCCAGCGGAATGATCAGGACCGGCAGGGCAACATAGGCAACGTCGTAGCCGGCGATGGTTTCCGATGCTTTGGCGGATCGTATATGCGCGAGCTGCGTCATGCCGAAAGCCAGGCCGGCACCGATAAAACTCACAACAAACAAGGTGAGTCCCATTCCCGTAGTGGGCAGGAAGGCTGCGGCGCCGCTGTCGTACTGCGCCACACCTTTCAGGAGTGAATCAAGCGCCAAAAAAACTCCTCCCAGCATACCCACCAGCATTCCCAGTGGAATGATATCATGTTGTCGCCCAAAACGGTCCAGCGGCCAGACAAGTACAACGGCTGTCAACCCTGCCACGAGCAGCGGTGCGGGATTTACGGTGCTCATATCCACGGGGTTTCCGAGTCCGTCAATGCCCAGCAACGCCGTACCTGCTATCAGAAGCAAGACGCCGATCAGGTCCCGGGAACGGAACTCCTGACCGAGTTTGGCGCACGAAAAAGCCAGCAGCACGATCAGTCCCACGGCATACATGGAGGTATACAGCGTGGTCGGACCAAAACGGTTTGCCAGGATCATCCACAGGGGCGCCGTAAAATTCAACGCGACCCCGGCGATATAGATCCATCGGATACGGCTCTGGACGGCTCCGCCTGCCTTTCTCATGATGGCCAGACGCATCAGGCCCTGGGAAAAATGGACTACCGACGATCCGAGGATCCCGATGACCAGTACAAACGCATAATTGGTATCCATGTGTGGATTACATTAATCCGGCTTTCGTAATGGCAGCGGGTTGATTAGCCAACACTTTGGCCATACCTGGATATTATTCATCCGGCTTTTTCAGGGGTGTTCGCATCATGCCACGGATGGTCTGGTCATCCTCGCTATCAAATTGATCCAGCCCGAGTTTGATCCCGGCCGGTTCCGGATTCAGTCGAAAAGTCCGCGCAATGCGATCCCAGAACGAAAACAGCGAACTGTAATTGGAGTCGGTTTCGGGCTGCCAGCGTGAGTGGTGCACCCGGTGCATGTTGGGCGTCACGATCACGGCCCGCAGTATCCGGTCAAATTTTTCCGGCAGGCCTACATTGGCATGATGGAACTGCACCACCGAAAACATCACCATCTCGTACAGCACCAGCTCCCACAGATACACCCCGAACAGGACGATGAGCGGGATGCGGAACAGGGACGAAAAAAACATCTCCCCCAGGTGAAAGCGGCTCGCCGTGGTCACGTCCATCTTGTTATCGGAATGGTGCACGCTATGGAAACGCCAGAAAAACGGGATCTCATGGTTCATTCGGTGCCAGGTGTAGGTCCACAGATCGAGCAGCAGAATGGCCCCGACCGCGTGCACCCAGACGGGCAGCTCCAGCGCATCCTGCAGCCAGTGCATGACCCCGAAACGCAGCTCATCGGCCCAGACAGCAGCCGCCAGCCACAATCCGACAAACACCAAACCAACAAAAACGCCGTTTATGGCTCCGATGAGCAGATTGCGAAACGCATGCTTCCCCCGACTCCTTAACGATCCCGTGAAATAGGCATAAAACGGATGAGCTGATTCCCACAGGAAAAGCAGCACCAAAAATCCGACCATCACGATAATCTGCGTTTCCTGTAAAGCGGCCATCACGGGTTCCATAATGTGCTGTCAAGTGAGGTTTTTAGCTGTATTGAGCTGTTTTCCTGGTGTTGGTGCCCTGAAGTTAGCGCTTCGGAGTTATTGCCTCGGAGTTAGCGCCTTAGAGATGCTGCCACCGGGCACACTACTCAAAACGTGACCTGAAATCCCGGTCGATATTGGAAACCGGAATAACAATCCCGATTTCCAGGGCATTCCCGAAGTCCTCGTCGACTACCGTATCCCCGAACCAGATGCCGGTGCCGGCAGCCATGTACGACTGCAGGATCGGCGGCAGGGTTTCACCGTAATCTGCCAGCAGGGAGCGCAGTTTTTTTATCCGGTTGGAAGGGGTGTCCGGCAAATCACCGTCCACGGCATCGCGGACAGCCGTGGATTGCTCGTACCGGGACCTGTAATGCACGTGCGGCTTTGCACGCAGCATGGGTCCGGGCGGCGGATAATGATTTTCCAGCCAGGCGACGAGAAGGTCCCTCGCTTCGGCATCCATGGTTTTGTACAACGTTACATTGCCGAAAAAATAGCGCAAACCGGAATGCTCGTCCAGAAGCGCTGAAAGCCCCTTCCAGATGGCGAACAGTCCGAATCGCTGACGTTTTGCCCGGTCGTTGACGACCGAGCGCCCGAGCTCCATGGCATACGGAAGCCTGTTACGGCGAAAATCGTCCGAATAATCGAACAGGGTGGATGTGCGAAATACCTGATCGCCTCCCTCCGCAGCCCGGCTTCCCAACTGATAGCGGTATGTTGCCACGATATCTTCCTCTTCCGGATCAAACGCAATGAGCTGCGTATAGGCACAGGGGCCGAAATCAAGATCGTCCAGATCCATCTCGCCTCCGCGACCCGCCCCGCTCTTGCGAAAGATCCGCTCGCGCAGCCGTCCGATCTCACGCATAACAGTCGGACCATCACGGCCATGGAATTCGTATACATCAAGCCCGCGGAAAGTCAGCATCGGCTGCAGCCCGGACAGTTCGTCCGCCACAGCGGTTGTTCTTCGTATGGCTTCCTTGCCGGGTGACGGGTATGTATTCATGTTATGCTATCCGAAGTCTTTGTTGCCTGGAAAAATCCCTGGCATGGCAGGGCATCCTGCTATTGCATTTCGACCCAGTGTGCTTCGGCCTGTTGCATTAACACCTGATCACCTCCTTCAGTCTCCCCAGCCAGGCTGTTCCACCTGTTCAATGCATTGATGATACCGAATCTCATGCGATAGAAAAGCAGCAACTGCCCATCCACTATTTTATAGTTTTCCGGATTGACACTCTGCTTGTCGCCATCCAGCATGGTATAGGCACAATATCCACCATAACGCGGCTCATAGCTTTCGGGATCATTGAAAAAAGTGTTGCGGTTGTCCCCGGACGCGAAATAATAGGTAACGCCTTTGTAGTTGGCACTGATATCGGAATCCCCTTCACTGGGTTCCAGATCAATGAAGTAGGATACCGGATCGTACCCTTCGAGTGCAAGGCCGTCATCGAGATTGAACGTTTCGGCCCGGCGCTGTTCTTCCTCATCGGTCCCGTTCGCCATGGCGGAACCCGACAGGAACAGAACCGCAACCAGGATGGCCGTCATTGAATAGCGCATCCGGTTTTTAATCGCTTGACCGGACCCGGTCATCAAATCAATTTTTCTGTGAGGATTTGAATCTGTCAACTTTTCAGTATTAACGCTTTTTTTTGAGGTGGTCAGCATAATGTCTCTTTTTTTTGTGTGATGGATGGCAAATTCAACTGACTGAAGGAGCCCTGCTTTAATCACGTTGCGACTCCGCAAACAGTCCTCCGGACTCTTATCCGGTTTTCTTGGCCCTGATGGTGGATGGTGCCACGCCAAAATTTTCATCGACCAGATCTTCCAGGTCCTGCTCCAGCAGACTGACCCGTATAAATGCCTGATGATGGATGGCGTGCTCCAGATTATAAAGCAATTCCCGGTCAAAACTGCTCCGTATCCTTGTAATGGTATCCGTTGCGCTGTCATGTTGTCCTTCGTTGCAAACTGTTTCCGGCCAGTGCCGGACAGACGACAGCTCCTCACAGATGAAATCAATGGTCGCCAATGCTTTTTCCGGCCATGTTTCGATTTCCACATCGCGCGCACGCTTGCCATAATTCACTACACAGGTTGCCGGTGCATCGCTTTGCTGCATCACACCATCCAGCAGACAGGTATAAAATTCAAGGATATGGCGCATGTGCCCGCCGATCGTTGCGCCTGACAGGAATTTCGACTTGCGTTTATACACCTCGCCGGGTATGACTTCCAGCAAGTCCTTAAGTTGGTTAAGATTTTCAATGCAGGTTTTTATCATGGGTTGGATGTGTTTGTGTTCATTTTTGCCGTCGACATATCCATCGGACATGAGGACTCCCCTGTGCAGCCATCGTCCGGATAAAACGGACACGTCATCATCATAGCGAATGGCCACCAGATCCAGGCCATTCACCTGGTAGTGCGCCGGTTCTCTGTCATCGAGATCATCGAATTTACATAACATGAAATGTACATGACCGGGCCGGTGCCCGGGCACACAGGCGTATGATTAAAGCCGGTCATGTCATTACATCTGACATTATAAATCGAAACATTTAAACAGGTGAAATCGGGCATGGTCGGTGGACGTGATTGGATTCAGGAAAATGGTTCCGGATCACGGAGAAACGTGACCTGTCTGTTAGAGGGTCCGGCCCGGTAAAATCTTACCCGCAATGCCGATAAAAATATTTTCACATCGATGCCAAAAACTGGTTATCCTTCAGGGTGTCGAACCGTGAACTTGAAAATGACCGGTTACGGATCGATTTTTGTCCTGATAGACTAAATATTGAGATTATGGGTGCTTTAGGTGGCTTTGAATGGATGATCATTATCGTGGTGCTCCTCCTGCTGTTCGGTGCACGGAAGATACCGGGACTGGCCCGCAGCATCGGCCAGGGAATCTTTGAGTTCCGGAAGGCCGTGAAAGATGACAAGCAGGATAAGCCGGATGACGAAAAAGGTAAAAAGGGGGAAAAAGACCCCGGTTAACAAGAATCATTTACAGATGGGTACATTGGACAAGACTGGTAAAAACGGGGTAACCCGCGCTATCGTCCTGGATATGGACGGTTTGATGATCGACACCGAACCGCTCTACAAGCGTTCCATGCAGCAAACGGCCCGGGAGCTGGGCTATGACCTGTCCGACGAATTCATGCTGAGCCTGGTGGGCCGGCAGGACAGCGACTGCCGCCGGCTGATCGCCCGGCATTTTGGTGATGGTTTTCCGCAGGATGCGTTCTGGAGCGGATGGCCTAAGATATGGAGAGAGATCGCATCCACCGAGGGAATTGGTCGCAAACCCGGTCTTGACGAACTGTTGTCGTTCCTGTCCGACACCGGACTTCCTGTTGCCCTCGCCACCTCGACCTACCGGGAGCAGGCGGACTTCAGCCTCAATGCGGCAGGCGTGGACTATCCCTTTGTACATATGGTTACCGGTGATCAGATCGCCCGCGGCAAACCGGCACCTGACATCTTCCTGGAAGCGGCACGGCGGCTGAAGGTCTCCCCGCGGTACTGTGTGGCCCTGGAGGATTCCGAAAACGGCATACGCGCGGCAGTGGCAGCGGGCATGACCGCGATCATGGTGCCTGACCAGCTCTCCCCGTCCGATGAAATCCGCCGAGTGGCAAACCGGGTGGTGGATTCACTGCATGACGCCCGGGACTTCCTCTCCGAAATGGAGATCCGTCCGGCCTGACCGGCACTCATTCAGCCATCTTCATGAGATTTCATCACACTGCTCTTTTGCTCCACCCGCTCCTTCAGCTTCCTGTTCATCGTCCCGAATCCTTTTCTGGTGTTCCGTTCCAGCCGTTTCCAGAGCAGGGGAACCAGCAGACCCCGGAATTTCTCCCGGTGGACAAACCGTGATGTGCCATCCTCCTTTTCTTCAATTTGGAAGATATGCTCCCCGTCAAACAGGCCCTTGACAAAAAGGTGTCCAAGCCAGCGGAACTCCCGGTTTTTTTGCATGACCAGGCACAGTGGGGTGAATGTCATGGGTTTTGATCCCGGAAGATGGACTCTCACCCTGAATCGATGTCCCTCTTCCGGCTCCCCCTCAAAGCATGTGATGAATGGGTTCCACTCCGGGTAACCCGCAAAATCTGCAAGCACTTCCCATACTTTTTCCGGGGCGCTTTCAATTTCAATTTCGGTTCGTATCTGTCTCATGGCCATCACGTTTGAAAATTTCAGTGGCTTTTCCCGGTATCATACGAAAAAACAGATAGATAGTTCCGCCTTGTCAATTATCCGATTATATTCGGTTTAATTCATCTTATGACATCCCATCCCTTTACAAAGTCACTGATATTTATATCTTTACAAATGCATTGTCAATTGCCGCACAACCCGGAGTCATCATGCGTGCAACAAACAGGACAGCAGGTACGGCAGGAAGCATGGCCGCAAAAATCATCTCCGTCATCTTTCCCTTCCTCTTCGCAGCTACGGCTGCAACGGCTCCGGACTCACTGACCGTCCAGAGCCTGATAGACTCAAGCCTTGCGTCATACCGGTCGGATATTGAATTATCATTATCGACCGGGCTCCAGGCGCTGGAAGTTGCAGAGGAAATTGGCTACCGGCAAGGCATCGCCGATGCCCTGGACAACCTGGGGGTCATCTACAGCCGCAAGGGCAACGACCGTAAAGCGCTCTCCGCCCTGAAGCGATCCCTTGACACCAACCGGACGCTCGAAAATCATGCTGGAATCGCATCCAACCTTCTCAACATCGGCGGGATCTACAAACAGATGAGTCAATACGAGCGCGCTCTGAATTACTTCCATGAGTCGCTCCGGGTGTGTGAGGATATCGACTTGCAAAACGGCGTGGCGGCGAACCTGAGCAACATCGGCCTGGTCTATCACGAGATGGAACAATACCAGCGGGCCCTGGAGTACTTTTTCCGGGCGGAGGAGATCAACCGGGAGATCGGAAACAGCTATAACCTGTCCGTCACCTTTAACAACATCGGACTTACCTACAGCGATATCGGCCGGCTTGAGGAATCGCTCAACTGGCACCGGAAGTCACTGGACCTCAAAGAGAAAGATGGCAATCTGATCGGGATGGCCTACAGCCTTAACAACATCGGGAAGACCCGGTACCTGATGGAGGAGCACGAAGCAGCGCTTGCAGCACTAAAGCGGGCCCTGGAATTGAATGACGGACAGGATCCCGACCTGGCCTCTATTTCCCACGAGCATCTGGCGCGGATTTTTCTGGATGCCGGGGATTTCGAAACGGCGGCCAGGCATGCATACAAAACCCTAGAACTCTCACTTGATTTCGGTTCGATGCTGGGTGAGCAGGAGGCCTACCGGCTGCTGTCTGAAATTTACAGCCAAAAGGGTGATTTTGAGACTGCTTTTTCTTATCACCGCAAGCTGCTGGACCTCCGCGACAGTATCTTCAACGACCGGATGGCTGAGCGCATTGAGAAGCTGCGAAACCGGTACGAGGCCGAACAGCGGGAAGCGCGGATTTCACTGCTGGAGCAAGAGCGCTATCTGAACCGTCAGGTGCGGAATGCCTTTGCTGTCGGGGCGATACTGCTTTTTATCATCGCATTCCTGGTATACAACCGGCAAAAAATCAGGATCCGTAAAAACCTTGTCGAACTGGAAAACCGGAGGTTGAAAGAGCGACAGCTGGAACAGGAGCTTGCGTTTAAAAAAAGACAGTTAACCTCCCACTCCCTTCACCTTGTACAGAAAAATACAATGATGCAGGAGCTTCGCGACAGCATCCGGCAGCTGCGGTCCGGCAATGGTGAGAAAGCCGGTAATGCACTGCAAAACCTGGACAATCTCATCGACTACAGTTTTTACCTGGATGAGGATTGGGCTGAATTTCAGCGCTATTTTGAGGAAGTTCATACCGGATTCTTTGATGGTTTGAAAGCCTGCCATCCGACTCTGACCCCCAAAGATCTGCGCTTGTGCGCACTGCTCAAATTGAACATGTCCAGCAAAGAAATCGCTTCGCTGCTTGGCATTTCCCCATCCAGCGTCAAAATTGCGCGTTACCGCCTTCGCAAGAAGTTGCACCTTGAAACCGAAGAGAGCCTCACCGATTACCTGATGAACCTGGAGTCGGTGTCCACCCCTGATGTTTGATTTCTGACGGCCTGTACATGATTCCACGCATGCACCGCTAAAATGCATCAAGGCGAATCATTCTTTGCATGTATACCTTTTGTATACCTGTCAGGAGTTGCACTTCCCCATCTTACCGGATAGCTTTAATACATATTGTTTTTTAATGGCTTGCTCTCATATTACTGAAAATTAAAGCTATCAATCGCTAATTCAGAAGCTGATCCAAAAAACCGACCGATACCGGCGCCGTCTGATGACTGGTTGCAAATAAGCATGAAAACCGCTGCCGGATGACAGTGGCCAAGTGCCATATGCCGGTTGCCAGGTATCGGATACTGTTAAAAACTGAGCAGAATCAAATACCCTGAACCTAAAAAAAAAGAAACCCGCCCATGTTACTACGAACCGCTTCCACTTTTATCCTATGGTGCCTTGCGATCATTACAGCGCCATCCATGCAGGCACAGAATGAAGATATGATGTCCGGCCGTGCCACCGGTCAGGACCGCGATCATGGCGTGGTAAATTTCAAAACCACTTGCAGCTCGATGGCTCAGATAAAATTCGAGCACGGACTCGGGATGCTCCACCATATGATGTACGAACAGGCACACGATATTTTCGTTGAGGCAACCGATGCCGATCCGGAGTGCGCCATGGCCTACTGGGGCATCGCCATGACGCAACTGAACCCATTGTGGGCGCCTCCCGGCGATCAGCAATTTGAAAAAGGATGGCAAGCCATCCGGAAAGCCACATCCGTTGGGGATCCCTCCGCAAATGAACGCGACCACATCCGGGCCCTGCAAGCATATTATGAAACCGCCCGGGGGTCCGACTACCGGGAAGGACTCAAGGCCTGGGAGCAATCGCTGGAGGAATTGCACAGCACTTATCCGGATGACGTAGATGCCGGCGCCTATTACGGACTGTCCCTGCTGGCCACCGCCCCGCCGGATGACGACACCTACAGCCATCAGCGTAAAGCCGGTGCCTTGCTGGAAAAGCTGTTTCAACGTGCTCCGGAGCACCCCGGTCTGTTTCATTATATCATCCACGCCTATGACAACCCCGTTCTGGCGGAGAACGCCGTCGATGTGGCGCGTGCATACGACAAATTGGCACCGGACGTGCCTCATGCCCTGCATATGCCCAGCCACATCTTTGTCCGGATTGGCAGCTGGCCCGAGACCATCGACTGGAACCGGCGCTCGGCCGATGCGGCGCTCCGGCAACCGGTGGATGAGTACACCTCCATGCACCACGCTCATGCACTTGACTACATGATGTACGCTTATCTGCAAAGAGGCCTGGACGACAAAGCGGCAGAAGTGCTGGATGAGTTGATTGCAGTCGACAACTACCAGCCGCATTTCGGCGCAGCATACGGTGTAGCTGCGGGGCACGCGCGATACTACCTGGAACGCAGGGAATGGGGAAAAGCGGCCCGATTGGAACCGCGCATCCACAATGATTTCCCCTGGGATGATTTCCCTCAGTATGAGGCCATCTCGTACTGGGCCCGTGGAATGGGGGCAGTACGGACAGGCGATCTGGAATCGGCCCGTGAGGCGGTCGACATGCTGAAAGACCTTCGTAGCCAAACTCTCGACAATGGTGAGGAGTACTGGGCGTTGCTGGTCAATGTGCAACGCAAGACCGTTCAGGCATGGATTGCACATGAAGAGGGGCACAATGAACTGGCGCTGGAGCGGATGCGGGAAGCGGCCGATCTGGAGGACTCCGTTGACAAGCATCCGGTAACCCCGAGCGACGTCCTGCCGGCAAGAGAGCTTTTGGGGGACATGCTTCTTCTTCATGAGAAACCGGAAAAGGCGATCACCGCATATGAAACTGCACTGGAAATCTCCCCGAACCGCTTTAACAGCCTTTACGGCGCCGGCAGAGCAGCGGAAATGGCCGGCGATGACGAGCAGGCTGAAATGTGGTTTTCCAAATTGCATGAAACAACAGTGCCTGATAAAAGCGATCGCCCTGAACTGGAAAAGGCAGCCGACTATCTGGCAAACCAGCAGGACAGCAATTGAAAACGCCTGGCGAAACGGAAACGACCATCGTAAAGACAATCAATCGATACAGAAACCATGATAAATAACAAAAATCATCATAACAACGAGCATATGGCTGATCAAGCAACATTGAAAAAAGCATTCGAACGAAGCCGGAAAGCGGTCAGTATGCGCCCGGAAATGGGTAAAGGCACCGCTGTGACAAAAGTGCGACTGCAGGATGGAACCACTTGTGAAGTGGAGCACAAGCACTGGAAGTTCAAGGTCGACATAGGGAAAGCGGAGGGCGGAAACGATGCCGGACCGGGACCCGGGATCCTCGAACGGGGTGCACTGGGTAGCTGTCTGGCCATAGGTTACTCACAGCAGGCCGCGCTGGCTGATGTCCCCGTCTACGGCATTGAAGTGGCTGTGGAATCGGACATGGATGCGCGGGGCATGCTGGGCATCGATGACCGTCCACCGGGGTTCAATGAGCTGAGATGCAAGGTGACCATTCAAAGCCCGGCCAATGAAAACGAGATCAGGAAGATCATCGAAAGGGCCGAGCGGCACAGTCCGGTCCTGGATGACTTCAAACGGGCCGTGCCTGTCAACCGGACCCTCACGATCACAAATCCTGAGCAGATTCAGCAAGAATCGTAAGGATGAAGATCACAGGGAACAAGATCACAGGATGTTCGATCCCAAAGGATGAACTTCCTGATGAGTACTCCCGAATAACAAACAAGAGCAACTTAACGATAGAAAACATGAAATGCCCATGACCGAGCCGGCGCCCGGACACACAGGCGCATGATTAAATCCGGTCATGGCATTACATCTGTCTTTATGAATCCAAAATTTCAAACAGATGAAACGAACATGACAGCCTCCGACCGACGCACAGGAGCATGATTATATCCTGTCACGTGAGTTCATTCTGACCTTATGAATCTAAATTGATATAAACAGATGAAATGTCCATGACCGTTGCCCGGTCACACAGGAGCATGATTAAAAGTGTCATGGACATTCTATGTGACCTAATAAACCTTAAAATTTAAACACATGAAACCTGAACTGCAAAGACGTGTTCAACGATACGGCTGGAACAAAGCCGCTGAATATTATGACGCATCATGGCAAGCACAGTTGAAACCGGCACAGGACATGCTTATGGATGTGACTGAGCCAAAACCGGGTGAAAAGGTGCTGGAAACCGCCTGCGGGACCGGGTTGATCACCTTCCGCATTGCCCAAGCCGTGGAGCCGGAAGGAGAAGTGCTCGCCACCGACATCTCCGAAGACATGGTTGAGCTGGCCGGATCCGCTGCGGAGGAAAGAAAGATCCGGAATACGGACTTTCAGAGAATGGATGCCGAGGAGCTGGAGGTGGATGACAATACGTTTGATGTCGCCGTATGCGGCCTTGGGCTTATGTACCTCCCCGATCCGCTCAAGGCACTCATGGAGATGCACCGGGTGCTCAAACCCGGCGGTCGGGCCGCCGTTGCCATCTGGGGTGAGCGAAAAAACTGTGGCTGGGCAGACATTTTCCCTATTGTGGAAAAGCGGGTAGCCTCCGATGTCTGTCCGATGTTTTTCCAGCAGGGAACCGGGGATACCCTGGAGCACACTTTCAGCCTGGCGGGCTTTGATAAACTCGAAGTGAACCGCTTTAAAACGGATCTTCATTTCAAAAGCCCGGAACATATCATCATGGCGGCGTTTTCCGGGGGACCGGTGGCCCTGGCCTACAACAAATTTGACGAAGAAACCCGGGATGGAGCCCATCAGGAGTACCTGGATTCCATTGCACACTTCAAAAACGGCAGCGGGTACCAGATTCCCGGCGAGTTCGTTGTCGCGCGTGGCTTATCCCGGGATTAGCACCACGGAACATGGACCTGAAAACGATATAAACAGTACAAATACAAAAATCCAAAGGAGAATCGGTATGCCGAAGTACATCATCGAACGCGAAATACCGGGTGTGGAAAAACTGTCCGATAGGGATACCAAGGCAGCAGCCATGAATTCCAACCGGGCACTTGCTGAACTGGGCCCGGACATCCAGTGGCAGCACAGCTACATCAGCGAGAACAAAACCCATTGTGTGTACCTGGCTTCCAACGAGGAGATCCTGCGCAAGCATGCAGAAATGATAGGATCTCCGATCCTTTCGATCACAAGAGTGGAGGATATGTGGGATCCTACCACGGGAGAAGGATAGATACGCTTTCGCGATTACACCTTTTATATAACAATTCGCCGGAACTGCCCCTGCCGGTAAATTTGCCCTCAAAAAAAACGGCTCCACGAGACAAATCACTCCACGCAGGAAAAAGTACGGACTCTCAAAGACAAGTATCTGCTGGCTTTCCTGCACCTCGGGACCGGAAATGTACAGGTCCCACAACCGTTAGCGCAGCGGAGAAATTTATCCGTGCTACTGATGAGGTTGTTTGTTGACGGATCATGCCTTGCAGTCCAGTCGGTAAATAAAGTAATAGGAAGCGGCAATTATCCCCATGTATATCCCGAAGAAAACCGGAAATCCCCAGACGCTGATTACCCATCCACTCAGCAAGGGGAAAAGGGCGGGCAAAATATTTCCGACACCTGCCAGCCCCGCGTAGAAGGCGCGATTCTGGTTTGAGGAAACTTCAAGCAGCACACCGTTTACCACGACCTGCTCCATGGCAAATATGATTCCGCCCGCAATAAACAGCAGGAAAAAAAGCGAAATCGAAGGCAGCAGAAACAGCAGAACAGGCATCAGAAACGACATGGTGGCAATCACATACAGCATGGACTGGTACGTGATCCTGCTGGAGCCGTAAAACAGAACAGCCCCGGCTAACACGCTTCCTGCAACCTTGAAGAGCAGGAACCCTCCCACAGCATCATTA
The DNA here is from genome assembly GCA_046483675.1 of Cyclonatronaceae bacterium. Taxonomy (GTDB): domain Bacteria; phylum Bacteroidota; class Rhodothermia; order Balneolales; family Natronogracilivirgulaceae; genus SKNL01. Next base: position 16,849 of record JAWOCT010000073.1, on the reverse strand, counting down.
CCTGCATCAAACACCTCCTTGGCATACAAAACCAGAAAAGGCAGCAACGTGATACTGATACCCAGCGTATTGACCATCCACAGATAATGGACAAACTTCCTGTTTGTCCGGAATTCTCTCCTGATCTCACTGAAAAAGGATATCACTCCGCTGATTTGAAGTCCTTTCACCGGAATCTCCCGTGCGTACCAGAATCCCAGCGATGCCACAAGAAGGCAGCCGGCGGCAATGAAAAAGAGGATGGAATAATTGGAGGGATATCCGGTAACCAGCAGGATTTTTGCAGCCAGCAAAGCAGAGACGAATACGCCGATATTAGAAATCACCTGCCTGATGGAAAAGAACGATTTGCGTTTTTCCTGCCAGATGGATTTTCCCAGAATATCGGTATAGCTGATATTCGAAAAGGACCCGCTCACAGAAAAGATCGTGATGAAGAAAAAAATCAGCAAAAGCACGGTGGATTCGGTCATGTCTCCGGAAAAAAAGAACAGCAACGCCATGCCGAGAAGGGAAAAAACACGAGTATTTACACCCAATAGCAGATAACCCTTTTTCCGCTCTTTGTTCTGAAGCCACGGGGCAAAAAAGAACTGGGCCATTTTGGATACGCCCACTAGAATGGCAGTCAACAAACCGATATGTACAGAGTTGCCTCCTGCATCGATCACCATAGCAGGAATAATGGTATCCACATCCATGAAGTTCTTTGCCAATGCCAGAAAGGCGGCATGCCAAAGAAACGCCTTGAAATTTCTTTGGGATACTTGGTCTGTCAGTTTCAATCTTGCTTCCCTGCTGTCTTGGTTTGATTCTCAGTAGTCCTGGCAGCATCGGAACTGGTGTTGCATCGATGCCACCTCAGAAATGCGGACTCTCAAACCCGAGTTTCTGCAGGCCTTCCTGCACTTCGGGGGCGGACATGAACAGATCCCACAGCAGTCCCGACCGCTGGTTTTCGATCATCACCACAATCGGACCCTGGTCTATGGCCAGGTACCGCTCCGGAAACCAGTTGTGCTCGATACTCAGCGCATCGTAGAAGCCGAACGGACCCCACAGCCGGTCGCCCAGGTGATGGTACATGTTCCGCATCACCCGCATGACATGATCGGGCGCATACGGAAAAGAGGAGAGAGCCGCTGTCGGCGTAATCACTCCGCGGTCATTCTGCACAGGCATGTGCGCCGAGTAGCCGTCCACCGTGTAACTGGCCGTCAGGCCCCACAGGTCCCGGCCGTATCCGGCAAAATTAAACGGATTGATGATGGCATAGTCGCGATGGATGAGCGTATGGCTGCGGTTGTGCTCCCAGTAGTCGGCGTACTGGTCCGTCAGCCCGCGCGGATCCAGGCCCAGGTAAGAGTAGTGCGCCCAGAAAAGCGGTCCGCTGTACTGCTCGGCGCCGTTGTGCCGCAGCTCCAGGGGATAGCCGTAAACGGTGTGGTCCTCCATTCGGATGTCACCGCCGCGCGCCCAGCCCTGGTGGTACACGTCCGCACTGATCGAATGGGTCGGTGAGGAAGCCGCAAGCACGTAGGTGATCAGCGTCTCGTCATAACCCCGGATGGAATGATTGATCGCCCATCCGTGATTGGGCGACCAATGCCAGAAGAGCACGTTTTCGGTCCCGGACTTGGTATGCCAGTTCCACTCGATGCCGCGCCAGAGCGTATCGATGCGATCGGCCAGGTCCTGCTCGCGCTCATCCCCGTCCTGCAGATACTGCCGCACCGTCAGCAGCCCCTGTGCCATGAACGACGTTTCCACCAGGTCGCCGCCGTCATCCTGCGTACTGAACGGCTGGACCGCGCCGGTGTTGCCGTTGAACCAGTGCGGCCATACGCCATGGAACCGGTCCGCATCCTCCAGAAATCCGACAATCTGCTCAAAACGGTCGACACCTTCCTCGCGCGTGATGAATCCCCGCTCAATCCCGGTGATGATGGCCATCAGTCCGAAACCCGATCCGCCGGTGGTGACGGTGTTGCGGTCGACGTGCGGCTCATCGACATGAAAGCGCTCGCGGGCCATCCCGGACTCGGCATGCGCACCGTCCCAGAAGTATTGAAATGTGCCCTCCTGAACGATATCGAGCAATTCGTCATCGGTCAGCGCAAATTCCAGGTTCAGGATTCCCGCGGCATGATCCTGATCGGCCGGAATTTCGATCTCCATTCGCTCAAAACCCGACTCCTCCTCAACCACCAGAAGGAACATGACCGGCATTTCGGTTTGCATTTCCGGGTGGATGGGGCCTGTGCCGGACCCATCGGTCGTGCCCGCATCACCATGCGCACTTGTACCAACGACCCGGGAAAGGTTTTGCTCCGACTGTGACGGAGCTCCCGCCCGGATCCGGATGCCCGGCCTCCCGCCGCCAATTCCCGCGCTCACGTACGTCATGCTCCTGGTTTCTGAAAAACCGTCGCCACGGACATTCAGCAGGTAAGGCCCCTGTGCCAGATCCTCACCGAGCCGGATCTCAATTTCGTGGGCTCCCTGCGTAATACCGGTCTCGGTTTGCATAACCTGCTGTCCCAGCAGATTGTAGACGGTGATAGATGCCCGGCCGTTTTCGGGAGCATAAAATGGCACCGTGGTACGGGGGTTGAACGGATTGGGATACGCCTGGCCGAGCCGGAAATCCGCAGGTTGTTCCGTCTCAGCGGCCCCGTCCGGATCGGCTGAGGTGGACTGCCGTTCATACACCAGCGTGAACCGGCCGTCACTTCCGGTCATTTCCGATTCCAGCGGCTGGCCTGCTTCGTCGTAAACCGTCACCAGATGTCCCGCTACCGCCAGCCCGTAGGTACTCAGTACCCTTCCGGTCACCTCGACCTGTTCTGCGCTGCCAAATAGGAACAGCGAAAGCAGCAGCGGCAAAAAGTGGTGAAGGCGGGATGGGGGGGGCGGAGCTTGCTTATGTGACATCTGTATGCACTTTTACTTGGTTCATAGCCATAACGCTGCCTGAAAGGTAACATTTTGAATGCACTTTGCCACAACGGTCCCACAGTGTGCAATGCCGGGTTGTCACACTTTGTCCTGTACGATCCGATCAATCATCCCGCCATAAAGTACATTACGCGTATCCTCCTGTGAGAGAAATTCATGAGGGAATCCGAGGTCGATCCGGCTTGCCTCATCCAGTTTGCTCATGATATCGTCCGGAATGTTTACATCCAGGGCGCCCAGGCTATCCTGCAATTGCGCTGAATTGCTGCTGCCAACAACCGGTATGGACGAAAACTCCTGTTGCATGGTCCACCGCAATGCCAACTGGGCCGGAGTCACACCCATTATTTCTGCCGAATCCACAACCGCCGAGGCTATCCGGTTGCTGCGTTCGCTGAGATGTTCGCTTGTTTTCGAAACGCGTCCCGATTCGCCCTTGAGGTATTTGCCCGTCAGCACCCCGGCACCCAGCGGCCCCCACGGTGTCACAGCCATCCCCAATGACTTTGCCATCGGAATCAATTCCCGTTCCGGGGTGCGTTCCAACAGACTGTATTCGATCTGGAGCCCACAGAAAGCGGTCCATCCCCGGATTTCCGCAAGTGTGTTGGCACGGGCAGCAACCCAGGCCGGGGTATCTGAAATACCGAGATAGTGGACCTTTCCCGCCCTGACCAGATCATCAAGACCGCGCATCACCTCTTCCAGGGGAGTCAGAAAATCCCAGGCATGCAGCCAGAGTACGTCTATGTAATCCGTATCCAGCCGTTTCAGACTTTCGTGTACCGAACGCATCATGTTTTTGCGGTGATTGCCGCTGAAATTGACATCGCCCTGACGGTCGAAGAACGTATACTTGGTTGCCACCACAAAATGGTCGCGATCCGATTTGATGCAATCTCCCACAATGCGCTCGCTGCTTCCCTCGGTATAGCGATTGGCGGTGTCGATGAAATTCCCGCCTGCTTGCGCATAGGTATCAAACATGTTGCGGCACTCTTTCTCATCGGCGCCCCAGCCCCAGTCTGTTCCGAAGGTAATGGTTCCCAGAGAAACCTCCGACACCCGCAAGCCGCTGTTGCCAAACAATTTGTATTTCATCATACTGATCCTCCAAAGATTCAACATTTACAACGTGGCATCCCGACCGTATGCTGTCGCATGTTGCTGTTTACGCACCTCCAAGGTACTGAATAATATCAGTTCTTGCCTGCATTCCCCTTCACAAACCTATCCCCGGTTTAAAAAATTTCTCCAGCATTGACTGTCCATCTGTAACCTTCTGGCTATATTTCCGGTGTACCCGGATAAACAGACAAACAACTTGGTGATACATGTCGGAACCGACATCGGACAAAGCACTCATGATGCAGGTGAAAAACGGCGAACTCGACGCGCTCGGGGTGCTGTTCGACCGGTACAACCAACGTCTGTTCGGGTTCTTTTACCGACTGACTTCCCGCCGCGACATCAGCGCCGACCTGGTCCAGGATGTGTTCGAACGCATACTCAGGTATCGCACCTCCTACACGGGTAACGGCGATTTCGCCACCTGGCTGTTCCAGATCGCCCGGAACCGCCATGCCGACCATTACCGGCAGATTGAAAAGGAGAAGGTGGATGCCCATACGGCCGTACCGAAACCGGTCTTAGCAGACCAGCTGCTACCGGACTCCGACGACCGGATGCTGTTGGAGCAGGCCCTGGACCGGCTGGATCCGGACAAGAAACAGGCGCTCGTCCTCAGCCGGATCGAAGGGTTCCTGTACCGCGAGATCGCCGAGATTATGTCATGCACGGAAAGCGCCGTGAAAGTGCGCGTATTCCGCGGACTTCAGGAACTGCGGCAGATCATGTCCGGACTGGAGCGGCAACAGGGAAGGAAACACATCCACCCGTACAACAACACGAAAAAATGAATCCGGCATTCTCATTCACCCGGCAACAAATTTCATGGTAACCCAATGATGCCCAACGAAAAACATATCGATCTGATCACCGGCTACCTGCAGGGTACCCTGTCGGATGCACAACGGCAGAAATTCGACCGCCTTGTCCGGTCAGGCGAGATCGACAGCACCGAAGTCAGGGCGATGGAAATGCAGTTCAAACAACTGGGAGACCTCCCTTCTCCGGAACCGGATCCCGCAATGCACGAGCGGTTCCAGTCCATGCTGCAACGGGAAAAGGAAGCACTGCCTGGACGAATCGCCAAACAGCAGCAGGAAAAGGATGCACAGCCTGTGCAACCCGCCGGACACAAGCGTGACAAGAACATGTCGCAACCGGCGCCGCCCGGCTTGCAACAGGAAGGGGAAAAACAGGGACTGAAACAACAGCAACGCGAGAAAAAGGGTCACACAACCCGCATCCGCCACCTGCAGACTGCTGCGGCCATCGCGGCCGTATTCCTGGCCGGACTCCTGCTCGGCTCACTGTACCCGGGACGAGGAACGCATGAACAGCAGATCCAGCAAATTGCCTCAGAGGTGCATGACCTGCGCGAAATGATGATGATCTCCCTGTTGGATGAGACCTCGGCGGCCGAGCGGCTTCGGGCGGTCAACATCAGCATGGACATACCGTCACCGCAGGACCGCGTGATCCAGGCCCTCATAGAGACACTGCATTTCGATCCCAGCGTGAACGTGCGGGTAGCCGCTGTGGATGCACTTGTACACCACGGTTCGCATCCGACGGTCCGCAAGGAACTGGTCAGGGCCATATCGCGGCAGCCCTCACCTATTGTCCAGGTTGCCCTGGCCGATGCCATGATCACCCTGCAGGAGCCGCGTGCGGCAAGGGAATTCCAGAAACTCCTGGAGCAGGAGGAAATGGAGGAGCCGGTCCGCGACAAGATCGAACATACCCTGCTGGCACTGCTCTGACCAGCTATCATTCGCCTGTGGTATTCACGGGCAACGGAACTTTTTTACTCAAACAGACAAACATACAAAAACGGACAACCTTATGGCATCCCCGAACAAACCAGACAAATCCCGCCGGACGGAGGTCTTCGCAACCCATCCTGTTACCGGGACCGAAACTACCGGGACCGAAACATCATCCCACAGAACCCAACCCAACACAGCCATGAGATCCATGAGCATCCTTCTGCTGCTCGCGCTGGTCCTGGTCCTTCCCTCGGAACACGCCACGCTCCGGAACATCAGCGAGACCGTGAGCCAGTCGCTCAGAGCAGCGTTCTCCTCCCTCAACAACGAGACGTTTGCGGCCTCGGGATCGACCTCAGCTTTCGCGTCAGGACTGACGATGGATTTCTACGAGCTGGAAGAGCAGGAAATCGTACTGCCCCTGAGCCGGCCCGGTGAACCCGGACGCTTGAACCTTAATACCACGCACGGCTCGGTTCAAATCAGCGGATACGACGGTGAGGATGTCGTGGTGCGCTATGACGGCCATTCGGGCCGGCAAGGTGAGCGGCAGGAGCCGCCGGAGGGCATGCGGCGAATCACCGACTCCGCTCCCGGATTCGAGGCGACAGAAGACGATAACGTAATCACTATCCGCAATGAATCATTATTTAGAGGAACCCGGTTCAATATCATGGTGCCGCACAATTTCGCCATCAATGTCAATCTCGTGAAAGCCGACACACTTCTGGTGTCAAGCATCAGCGGGGATATTGAAATCAATCAGGTCAGTGGGGGTGTCTCGCTCATCGATGTCAGCGGTGCGGCCCTGATAAACACATTCAGCGGCGACATTGTGACGGTTTTTGAGAGCGTTCCAACCGACAAACCCATGTCATTCAACACATTGTCCGGGGATATCGACCTCTCGTTCCCGTCCGGAAGCCGCTTCACAGCCCGGCTGCGCTCCGAGTTTGGCGACATGTTCACCGACTTTGACATGGATGTTCGGGAGGATGCGTCCCCGCGTGAAAATTCGTCGAATGATCTCCGCATCGCCATCAGTGAAACCGTGATCGCCGATGTGAACGGGGGCGGCCCCGATTACCGCATCACCACACTGCGCGGAAATATCTACCTCCGGGAAAAATAGCAGACGCACATGCCGTGCCGGACCGTAGGCAAGCATATAAGCTGCGACTGCAGGTCATGGTAAATGTACCGTATAGTATCCGCTCAAAAACTTCTTATATTTTTATCATGCAAGCGCTTCGTTTTTGCCGAGGAAAATAATTGTGGACCCCGTCCATATTATTCTTTCGAATGAGTGGATAAACATCCGTCTTTCTGTTAATTAATAATCTATGGAAAGCGTTACAAATCATTTGAGTGAACGTGTGCGGATCGGCTTTATCCGCGCTTTCGGACTTCGCATGGGTGAACCGGCTCCTTTTTCCGGGCCTGTTCTTGGTGAACTGTTGGAAAAACGCAAAAAACAGTTACCGGGGGATGAGGATGCGTTCCGCAAGGCATGCCGTGACATGATGCGGATCGGAACGTACAAACCCACCGGACGCGGCAAACCCGCCTCGGAGTACCTGATGCGTGCCGCCTCGGAGGGCTCGTTTCCCCGCATCAATACCGCAGCCGACATCAACAATTATCTATCTCTGAAATATCTGGTGCCCATTTCCCTTTGGGATACGGACAAGCAACCCGCCCAATCATGGCTTTTTCGCGCCGGCAACGCAGGGGAGGCATTTGTATTCAACCCGTCCGGTCAAACCATATCGCTGGAGGATCTGGTCACAGGATACGCTGTAGATGAAGGGCAGGAAACCCCCATTGTTACACCGGTAAAAGATTGCCAGCAGACAAAAACCGATGTGGAAACCCGGAATGTGGCACTCGCGATATATTATCCCGCTGCCTGGACTGGCGCCCCGAAACTGGATGACATCCTTGCCGAAGGGTCGGAATTATTGCAAAAGGTATCAGACCGCACAGAAAGCGGGACATACTGAAACCATTTCCCCCGCCATAAACCAGTGCTGTTAAAATGGGGCTGGCGGATTTTTTTTGCAGACCATATCAAAATATTTTCAAAATGCACTATATTACATATGCTTACGTGTAACCTGCCCCTAACGGCACGGACCCATTTGCAAAAAATAACTGCCTCGTCATGAACCCCCGAATGATCACAAAAGGTCTCAAAAATGGGACCGCACTTTTGATTCTTGTGTTGACAGCCTGCGCGGCGGCATGGGCGCATCCCGGTCACGGTGAAACGGAAGGTTATTCGTTACTGCATTATTTTAGCGAGCCGTTCCATGTAATCCCGATGGCAGCCGTCATCGTGGCTTCCGTACTGATCTTTCTCTTCATCTACTCGAGAAGGAAAAAACGGTACGTTGCGGAAGGCTGACAACCTTTGGGATCAGCTGACAGTCTTTGGAATCAAAGGTTCCTCTCCCCTTGTTATCCGGTACGCCGATTTACTGTCCGCTGTCGTCCCTGAAGATAGTGGTGTCCATGCCATTGGTACCCATGCCACTGGTATCCGTTGCCATGGAGCCCGGTGCTGAACCCCGTCTCTGGCCCTGGCCGGAACCATCCCTTCTTCCAGATCCGTAGCCCGCGCCCTGGCCCTGGCCTTGGCCTTGGCCCCTGCTCTGGATCAAATCCGAATCTGAGCCGGCTCCCGAACCTCCTCCGTCTCGTTCGCCTGTACCCAGTCCCCGGCCTGATCCCGGCGGAACTTCCTGACGGTAATGCTCCCTGATAGTCTCGCTGCCGTCATGCAGCCAGCCAAAAGGTGCAATGAACATCAGCGCTCCGGCATACATCACACCGGCCACCAGTAATGCGGCCACCAGTTCTCTGGGTATGCGAAAGTGTGAACCGCCGGATTTATCATTCTCTTTTTCGCATTCCACCTGCCGCTTGGACCGGTGATCACGCAGATAACACATGAATGATTTCCAGTTGAACACAAAAAGGTGGATGACGGCCAATACCAAGATAAAGAGCGCCGCCACTTGGTGAAGTGAGGCCCATTGGTCTTTGCTGAGAGCCATAACGGTCCACCCGATCCGCTCGGCCACGCTGCACGGGGGGGCAATATACATGATAACTCCCGATACGGCCAGCCCCAGAAAAGTAAAGGCCAGCAGCATGGAAACAAACCCCCGGATGTGAAATGGTTTTGGTGCTACTTTCATTTTGTCAATATTTTTGGATTGTGGATGACACGGGCATTAACTCCAACCCACTCCTATTCTGTTAGACGTCCACAAATTCATATTGTTCGGATGAAAGCAGCGCTGCCACCTCACTTTTCCATCCGGAAGGCCCTGCGGAATACCTGGAGATCCGTTTCACTGAAGAGCACCATCCTGATGAGGGCAACATGGGACAGCTCTGAGATCACCGAGTGCACGGAATCAGCCGTGACTTCGGCCGCCTCCTCCAGAGGATAGCCAAACGCACCAGTGGAAATGGCCGGAAATCCGATCGAAGCCAGCCTGGCCTTGTCCGCCAACAGGAGCGCATTGCGGTAGCAATCGGCCAGCAGCTGATCAGAGGGTTTATCAATATTATAGACTGGTCCCAGACAATGGATGATCTTCTTGTTCGGAAGTCCGAAAGCCGGCGTCATTACAGCTTCGCCCGGCCTGATCGGTGCCATTGGCCGGCAGGCTTCCTCCAGTTCCGGTCCGGCTGCCCTGTGGATCGCACCCGCTACGCCTCCACCGGTTCGAAGTTCTGCGTTGGCTGCATTGACCACTGCGTCCAGTTCAGGCTGACGGGTGATATCGCCCTGCACACATTCAACTTTGACATTTCCTTCCATAATTTCCTCCACTTTGGTAATCCGTGAAAGGTTGCCCACAAAAAGTCCTATCTTAAATATCAAACAGATTCCACAGAAAAACAACATAACCCCCGTCGACACTGCCATGACCGCATCCCCGGACAGCCATACCGACTATCCCGTACTGACGCTCGCAAAAGGAAAAGACAAACGCCTCAGAAACGGACATCTCTGGATTTTCAGCAATGAACTGCTTCCCGCAACGGACCGGCCCGCACCGGGCTCGATCGTCACGGTACAAACGGCCGAAAACCGCTTTGCCGGGACCGGCTTCTATCACCCCAACTCCCTTATCGCCGTCCGGATTCTCAGCCGCAACCCGGTCACGATCGACCGGGATTTTCTGGCCGGACGGATCGTGCAGGCCATACGGAACAGGGAAAGTCTGAAGAAAAAGACCGACGCCATCCGCCTTGTGTATGCCGAAAGCGACGGCCTGCCCGGCCTGGTCATCGACCAGTACGGCGAGGGACTTGTGCTCCAGATCTTGAGTGCAGGCATGGAAATGCAACGGGATATCGTTGTTGAGATCCTTCGGGAGGAATTGAACCCGGCATTCATTATCCTCCGCAACGATCATCTAATGCGCGAAAGGGAAGGCCTGTCGCAGGAAAGGGAGATGCTTGCCGGGAATTCCGCCGATATACCGGTGACGATAACCGAAAATTCGGTGTCGTACCTGGTGGATCCGATGGAAGGCCAGAAGACCGGCTTTTACATAGACCAGCGTGAGCACCGGAGTGTGTTCGGCCAGTTCGTAAAGAAGGATGATCGCGTCCTGGATGCGTTTTGCCATTTCGGAGGGTTTGCCATGCATGCGGCACTGGCCGGAGCCAGCGAGGTGCTGGCGGTCGATGATTCGGAAGCCGTGCTGGAATACACCCGAAAAAACTGCGAACAGAACGGGTTCGGGGATGTCATCCGGACCCAAAAAGCCGACCTGATGAAACTGCTTCCGGATATGGCGGATAAGCGGGAGGAGCGTTTCAACGTGATCAACCTGGATCCTCCCAACTTCGCTACCAATCGGAAATCGGTTGGACCGGCCCTTCGGGGATACCGCAAGATTCACCGTGCCGCCCTTTCGCTGCTCGAGCCCGGCGGTATACTCGCCACATCCTCCTGTTCGCACCACATAACCGAAGACGCCTTCCTCGAATCGGTGCAGCGGGCCTGCCGGGACAGCGGCCGCCGCGTCCAGCTGATTTACAGGGGCGGCAATCCCCAGGACCACCCCATACTCCCGGAAATGCCTGAAACCGGTTACCTGAAATTTTTTATCTTCCGGATCATCAACATTGACTGACCGTTCCTGTTGGAATGGCAGCAGCTCATTGACTGATCCACCCATCGGAATGGCAGCAGCTCATTGACTGATCCACCCATCGGAATGACAGCACCGCATTGGACTGACAGAGCCATCATGAATTTACAAACCTCTGTTGGTTAGACATCCACCCTATTCGCTACCGTTTAACCATGCCGAGCCCGTTGCTTTTCAGATGTCCGTTGTTTTCCCGATGCCCGCAGCTTTTGCACCGTCCGTGGTTTCCGCGGCACCTGCTGGCACCCCGTCATCCGCTACCGCCACTTATGGCCGTTCTGATTCTGGCCTTTTTGGCCGCATCCTGTGCCACTGTGCGTCACGGCAGGGTACTTGACCAGGGAGAAGCAAGCTGGTACGGACCGGGATTCCATGGCAAGACTACCGCCAACGGTGAAACCTACAATCAGGATGACCTGACCGCTGCGCACCGGACGCTGCCTTTCAATACCATTGTCCGGGTCGTCAACCTGGACAACGGTAAGTCCGTGACCGTTCGGATCAATGACCGTGGACCCTATGCACGAGGCCGCATCATCGATTTGTCCCGGGAAGCAGCCCACCGTATCGACATGATCAATTCCGGTGTGGCTCCGGTACGACTGGTGCTCATCCGCTCCGAACAACCTATCCGCACAAGCGGACCAGGCAATATCGGTCAGGAAGAATTCACCATCCAGCTTGCCTCCTTCTACCACCGAAGGGATGCCGAAGCGTATGCGGAACAGATATCACAAAGCAGGGTGGCTACGGGTCAGGTTGACGGACGGACCGTTTACCGGGTTTACTACGGTCGCTATCGCAGGACTGCCGATGCCCGCCAGGATCTGGAACAACTGAAAAAGCAGGGGCACGATGGGTATATCCGGCAGGTTCAGAACTGACCGTAAACCCGGAACCGCACACCGGTGACCACGGCACATTTCCAAATCCGACAGCTGGGTTGTCCGGATTACCAACTGGATTGTCCGGATTACGAAGACTCAAAATCTTTCCGAACCTTGCCGTTTTCCCTTTGTTGCCATATTGATTGCCAGTTGTGGAAGCGGCATATTCCCCTAAGTATCATGTTCGCAACGTTTTCTTTCTTTTTTCGTATTTCCGGATAACCGTTATTCCCAACATCATTTCCAATCCGTCCACGCTTGCATGATGCCATGAATTTACCATATACTTGCCATCCGCCTTGCATAACTGCCAACCAAAGCGGTCTGATACTGATTCCCCTGATCAAGAAGACCGGCCGGATCCTGGGTTGCCAGTTCAAAAAGACCGGCCTGGCCCTGACGCTGATCTTTTGCGCACTGTCCGCCTCCATGTCTCTGGCAGCACCACAATCCATCCCCTTCGAGAATGTGCAGATCGAACATGAACAGGGCAGCAGCCATTCCGTTACCTTCGAAAGACAACCGGAAGAACGCGGGGTTTCCCTCTCCATTGCAAGCTACGGCATTGCGTTCGGCAATGTTCCTTACATCAATGGTCTGCGCTTCAATTTCCGTGACATCAACCTGAACCGGGTCAATGGTCTCAATCTCACCGTCCTTGTCCCACGTGAACCTTCTTATGGTACTGTACGGGGTATAGCCATCGGCCTGCCCATGACCGGTGCCGCCCATATCTCCGGACTTTCCTTTGCCCTGGGAGGCCTTTCTGTAAATGAAAACATTCAGGGTGTACAGGTTGCCCTGCTTGGAATAGGCGCCGGCAGCAGCATCACCGGTATCACTATCAGCGGACTCGGATTCGGATCCGGCGGGAATGTGCGCGGACTGAACCTTGCCGGACTGGGGTTCGGAGCTGATGGCCATGTTTCCGGTATTAACCTTGCCGGACTGGGGTTCGGAGCCGAAGGAAACATTTCCGGCATAAACCTTGCCGGACTCGGCTTCGGAGCAGATGGTCATGTTTCCGGTATTAATTTCGCCGGACTGGGCTTTGGCGCGGAAGGAAATGTCAAGGGCCTGAATATTTCCGTGCTCGGATTCGGCACATCCGGAAATGCCTGTGGTATCAACTTTTCCGGACTGGGAATAGGAGCCGGTGGACGGATTGCCGGCATCAATATGGCCGGACTTGGCATCGCTTCCGGCAAAAGTATCCGCGGCTTGAATATAGCCGGTGTAGGCATGGCCGCTGGCGACTCACTGACCGGCCTTTCGCTATCCCTGGGCGGCATCGCTTCTCAGCGGCTATACGGCCTGACCCTCAGTCCCACCGCAGGAGCTGCCGAACTTGCCACCGGCGCCTTTTTTGCTCCGGCCTATTTCCGAATCGATCACGGCACATTTCGGGGCTTCAGCTTGAGTGCCTTCAATCACATTCGCGGCGGCCAGCATGGCATCACGATTGGCATATACAATTACGCCCGCCATCTTACCGGATTCCAATTCGGCCTCCTCAATTACGCCGGCAACAACCCGCGTGGTTTACGGATTCTTCCTCTTGCCAACGCGAATCTGACGCGGAACTGATGGAATGGATACCCTCTCCCTCTTTGATATCCCCCGCACCCGATCTTATATCCCGGGGAAATCAGGAATACCCGGCACCAATCCCCGTAATTTTTGCGTAATCCCGAAATTTTCAGATACCCCCGAACGCTGGCGCACCCCTTCGTGTTTGGTTTTGCTCGCGGAACGGGTTGCACAGCAACGCTTTTTCCCGTCACCTGCCCACTCGCAGCTGTTTCTACATACACTTTTCTATTAAAAAAACCCGATCAATGTCCAAAAAAATTGCCATTATAGGAACCGGATTCGGTGCTCTCGGAGCGGCTGCACGACTGCTCTCGGAAGGGTATCAGGTCGAGATGTTTGAAAAAAGAGACAAACCCGGTGGACGGGCCTATGTCTATGAACAGAACGGTTACCGTTTTGATGGCGGCCCGACCGTGATCACCGCTCCGTTCATGTTCGATGATATTTTCGAGAAAGCCGGGAAAAAGCGAAATGACTATTTCGAACTGGTTCCCTGCCAGCCTTTCTACCGTATTTTCAATCACGAGGGAAAATACTTCGACTACAACAGCGATGAAGAATTCATCTTCTCCGAAATCGATCGATGGAATCCGGAGGACAAGGAAGGATACCGTAAATTCATGCAGACCACCAAGGCCATCTTCCAGAAGGGTTTTGTGGAACTGGCCGACAAACCCTTCCTCTCCTTCATGGACATGATGCGGGTGGCCCCCGACCTGATACGCCTCCGATCCCACCAGAGTGTCTACAAATACGTATCCAAATACGTAAAAGACGATTTCCTCCGCCGATGCTTCTCCTTTCATCCGCTTCTAGTGGGTGGCAATCCCTTTGATACGACGTCCATTTACGCCATGATCCATTATCTGGAGCGTGAATGGGGAGTCCACTATGCCATGGGGGGAACAGGCACCATTGTCAACGGATTGGTACGGCTCATCGAAGAACAGGGTGGAAAAATCCATCTGAACACGGAAATTTCCCGGATACGGATCGGCAGCAACCGCCGGGTGGAAGGGCTGGAGCTGGAGGACCGGTTTGTGCCGGCCGATGCGGTCATCTCCAACGCCGACGTGGCCTTTACCTACCGGAACATGATCGACGAAGCGCACCGGAAAACCTACACCAACCGGAAAATCGAACGTATGAAATACAGCATGTCGCTTTTTGTGCTCTATTTCGGAACGGACCGGCGCTATACCGACACCAACCTCAAGCATCACAATATTATCATGAGCAACCGGTACAAGGAACTGCTCACCGATATTTTCGACCGGAAGACCCTCGCCGACGATTTTTCACTCTATCTGCACATGCCTACATACACCGATCCGTCCCTGGCCCCTGAAGGCGGGGAGTCCTTCTATGTACTCTCCCCGGTCCCGCATCTTGACGGCGAGACTGACTGGAACGAGACAGCAGAGTGGTATGGCGACAAGATCCTGGCCTTCCTGGAAAAGAATTATCTGCCCGATCTTCGCAAGCATATCAAGGCACGGCTGCACATTGATCCGTTGCACTTCCGTGATACCCTTAACAGCTACAAGGGCTCGGCTTTTTCCGTGCAGCCGTTGCTTACCCAATCCGCCTGGTTCCGTCCGCATAACCGGTCCGAGGAATTCCCTAACCTCTACTTTGTCGGAGCGGGCACGCATCCCGGTGCCGGACTCCCGGGTGTGCTTTCCTCATCCGTCATCGCACAGGATCTGATCAAGGAGGACCTGCCGCTTAACGGATCGACCCGTTAAAAGCAGCAATTCCCGCACAAAGATCTGGTGCGGTGAACGCTTACTGAAAGAAAACCGTATGTGAACCCGGCCTTCCCGGAACGCAAACGGTGATGCTATTTGAACGAGTTCTGGAGCTTCTCCCAGTCGGCAAGAAATTTCTCCAGACCGATATCAGTGAGCGGATGCTTGATCAGCCTTTCGATCACTGCAAATGGCATGGTAGCCACATCCGCACCGATTTTGGCCGCTTCCACCACGTGCATGGGGTGACGCATACTAGCTACCAGCACTTGGGTATCATACCCGTAGTTCTGGTAGATCTGCACGATTTCGGCGATGAGATGCATTCCGTCGGTGGATATGTCATCAAGTCGACCAACGAACGGAGAGATATACGTAGCGCCTGCCTTGGCGGCCACGAGTGCCTGGGTGGGGGAAAAGCAGAGCGTGCAATTGATCTTGATACCCTCTTCCGACAATGTCTTGATCGCTTTGATGCCTTCCTTGATAAGCGGGACCTTCACTACTACATTGTCCGCAATTTTTGCCAGATGGCGTGCTTCCTTAAGGATGCCATCGTAATCCGTGGATACCACCTCGGCCGAAACATCGCCCTCAACGGTTTCACAAATTTCGGCAATGAAACCCTCAAAGTCGGAAATGCCTTCCTTGGCACACAGGGAGGGATTGGTGGTCACCCCGTCCAGGACGCCCATAGCGTGGGCCTCCCTGATTTCCTTGATATTGGCAGTGTCGATAAAAAATTTCATCTGAAATAGTCCTTAATCTGATGTGTTATTATTTGCTGTTGTTGGTTATTATAAGAGAAGTCATTCTCATTACAAAAAAAATCCTGTACTGCAGGTGTTTTGAGCAATCACAACCCACTATCAAATCATGTTGTCATGAGTAACTTTCCAAAAGGATTCATACTGGGCCTGTTTTCAGGCTCTGTCATCGGTTCGCTTGTTGCCATTCTCTATGCGCCGGACAAAGGCGCGAATACCCGTGACAAGATCAGTTACCGACTCAATAATTACATGGATGAGCTGACCCAGCTCATCGACCGGCTTCAGCACGAGCAAGGGATTGTATCCGATGCGAAAAAAGAGGGAGACCTGGTAGTCGAGGAAGCCCAGAAAAGAGCGGAAGACCTGATCTCCGAAGCCGAAAAACTGCTGGAAAACATCGGTGAAACACGCAGGAAATAGCCGGGGACACAACGTACTGAAAACGTACTGAACCGATATACTGTGATAAAGAACGTATTTCCTGCATTTTATCAAGGCATATTAAAAAAAAAGCCTGTACGGCATCGCTGCTGTACAGGCTTTTTTTGATTTTTGGCAGGAGGAGGAGGATTATTCCTTGTCCTCCTTGACGTCCTGCACGGCCGGACTGTCGGCTCCGAGTTCCTGGAAGACCCGGCTGGCCGCACCGACTTCCTCCATATCCTCTTTTGAACCGACGATGATGTCCTGATACTTGCGCAGTCCCGTACCGGCAGGCACCCGGTGTCCCACAACCACGTTTTCCTTAAGACCCATAAGGTTATCGGCTTTCGCCTCGATGGCGGCCTGGGTAAGGACTTTGGTGGTTTCCTGGAA
>JAWOCT010000064.1:0-62270 GCA_046483675.1 Cyclonatronaceae bacterium | reverse complement strand
TGGCGTAGTGTAAAACGGTATGGAGTTTCCGGACCGTTTCTGCGGCGGTCACTTCATGTTCACAAACTGCAGGGGAACGGGCAGGTTCAGGTGTTTGAGCTTCTGGATCGTACCCTGCAGATCGTCAATTTTTTTGCCGGTTACCCGGACCTGGTTGTCCATGATCGCCGGCTGCACTTTCAGATTTGTGCCTTTGATCTCTTTGACGATTTTTTTCGCTGTGTCGCGGTCGATCCCCTCGCGAATGGTGGCGCTCTGTTTCACTGCACCGGTGGAAGTGCCTTCTTCCGGTCCAAACTCCAGCACTTTCGGATCCAGATCGCGCTTGATGAAATTCCTGGTCAGCATCTCACGGACGGCCTTGAGCTTCATGTTCTCCGCAGCGACCAGGTCGATACGGTTGTCTTTTTTTGAATAACGCACCTCGGTGTGCAGCCCCCGGAAATCGTAGCGCGTGCTGATCTCCTTCAAGGTGTTGTTGACGGCATTGTCGACTTCCTGCGGGTTGATTTCATTGACGATATCGAACGATGGCATGGTTCAGTGATTTTTATGCGGGTAATAAGGTTCACCTGTTAATATATCATGTATTATAAACTTTCGCTCAAACAGAAACGCCATGCCACCTGCTGGGCGGGCCATCAGACGGTACCAACTTTCCGGCCTGATTTGACCTTCCGGCGGGATTTGTCCGGGGTGGATGCGGTTATCTCCGGGCCGGGATGATCAGCACCGGTACCGGCGTCTGTCGAAGCACCTGGTAGGTGACCCCGCCAAGGAACAGGTCGCTGATGTATCCGCGTCCCTGGCTTCCCATGACAATCATCGTGGCATCGACGGACCGGGCCTTGTCCACAATGAGCCGGACAGCAGGACCCTGGCTCAGGGCTATGTCGACATCCACACTGGCCGCCTCCTGTAATTCCTGTCGCAGCGATTGCAGCCGCTCACGGTCGATGCGGTTGAACTCCTCCAGTTGTGCGGCATCGGTGAGATCCACCTTCCCCTTAGCCTGCACATGGTACAGGGTGATGCGCTCCGTCGGTCCGGCAGCCAGCCGGCACAGTATGTCGAATGCGAACCGCGCGGTATCGGAAAAATCGGTGGGATAGAGGATGTGCCTGAGTGCGTCGCGGCAGGGTGTTATGCAGCTCAGTTTGGGGCCGTCGTGGCCATCAGCCGCATCCGGACGCAGTTTGATCAGCAGAACGGGCAGGTCGCTTTGCTGCAGCAGGGCGGTGACCGTGCTGCCCAGCAATACATCGTGCAGTTTGCTGTGCCCCCGGTTCGCGATGAAGATGTATCCCGCTCCAGCTTCCCTGGCGCCTTTCAGGATGCGCAGGGGGACCGGGATTCTGCTGTCGTAATCCACCTGTGTGGTGACTGTTGTGACCCCGAATGTGCCGGACTCCCTAAGCCGGGCGCCGTACTCATCCAGCCGGCCCTGCCACTTCTGTTTCTCTTGTTCCGTCGGATGTTTTCGGTGCGAAATCGAAGCCGCCGTGAAGAGTGTGACGTGTTTCGTGCCGAACTTTTTCAGGTCCGGCAGGCACTCCATCATGGCCTCGCTGGCCGGGGACTGGTCGAGCGCCACCAGGGCGTGTCGTAAAAGCTTTTTCACGGGCGGGTCGATTTCAGGATTTGCCGGGGATATCTTCGATCCAGGTCATGGCGGCCATGATGCGGGACCTGACCAAATTGCCTGAATTCCGAAAAAATGGAAGTTAATTGGGGCAATGAAGTTAATTGGGGCAATGGTGGTTCAGTGCACCATTTATTGCACCCGTCTGTTACGCGTGAATTTACAACGGGCAGGGACCTGGTTCAAGTAAAAAAGACCGGATACTTATTGCCATGTAGTACAAAAAATCGTGGGCAGTCTTGGTCCTTAGTCTGCTGGATGTGCCGGGAGTTGTGTCAATTCATCATTTTTTTTCCAGCGACCCTGAAACCTGCTCCACTACATCACAGGTTGGCGCGGAATCCACGGCTGTTTCACTGGCCAGATCATCATGCTGTGCCACGCCGCCAAAATGTTTGCGGAGGAAGTAGAGGCTGACATGGACCAGTCCGATCAGAACCGGCACTTCAACCAGCGGACCTACCACCGTGGCAAAGGCAATCGGTGATGCGATGCCAAAAACGGCGATGGCGACCGCAATGGCCAGCTCGAAATTATTGCCTGATGCGGTAAACGCCAGCGTGGCGCTGCGGCTGTAATCGGCGCCAAGCTTTGAGGCCATAAAAAAGCTGATCAGGAACATGACCACAAAATAGGCGGTCAGCGGGATGGCGATCCAGATTACATCCAGCGGACGATAAATGATCTGGTCGCCCTGCATGCTGAACATCACGACAATGGTGAACAGGAGAGCGATCAGTGTGATCGGAGAAATTCTTGGGATAAATACGTTGTCGTACCAGTCGTGACCCTTGATCGGCAACAGGATGACGCGGCTCAGGATCCCGGCACCGAAGGGGATGCCCAGGTAGATCATGACGCTGCCAAAAATTTCGCCGATGGTCACATCCACCACCAAACCTTCCAGACCGAACAGCGGGGGCAGGACGGTGATGAACACCCAGGCGTAAAATCCGAATGTCACAATCTGGAATACACTGTTGAGGGCTACCAGTCCGGCGGCGTATTCGCTGTTGCCCCGGGCCAGCTGGTTCCAGACCAGCACCATGGCGATGCAGCGGGCGATTCCCACCAGGATGAGCCCGACCATGTAATAGCCCCACCGCGGATCCGGGCCGAACAGTGCCGGTGCGATGAAGCCGAAAAAGCCCACGGCCAGTGCAAACATGAGCACCGGTCCGATCAGCCAGTTCTGCACCAGGGATAGCCCCAGGATTTTTACATCCGCGAACACCTTCGGCATGAGCTCGTACTTGACCTTGGCCAGGGGTGGATACATCATGAGGATCAGGCCGACGGCAATGAGCAGATTGGTGTGCTCACCTACCGTCAGCGCCGCATTGAACAGCTCGACGGGACCCTTGAAGAAGAACCCGATCAGTACGCCAAGGATCATGGCGGTGAAAATCCAGACCGTGAGATAACGGTCCAGGAGGGACATTTTCTCGCTGATTTTTTCTGTTGGATTACTGGACATTATGTACTGTGCTTATGGTTTATTTCCGCTTAGGGTGATGCTGAGCACGCGGAACGGGTGCTGCTTCAGGATCACGGTCTGCTCCTCGCCAAGCAGTTGCCCGAGCCATTCCTGCGGAATGGAGATCTCCCGCTCTTTTCGAACCGTCACGTCCGAAAAGCCGATTGCACGGACGATCTCCAGATACTCTTCCTTTTGCATGGCGCCAGAAACGCATCCAACATAAGCTTCGGCCGCCTTTTGAATAGGTTCGGGTATGGTGCCCTCCAGCACGATGTCAGAGATGCTGAAATGTCCGCCTGACTTGAGCACCCGGTATATTTCGGCAAAGGCCGATCTATTGTCCGGCACCAAATTAAGCACGCAGTTGGACAGCACTACGTCGAACCGGCCGGACTCCAGCGGCATATCCTCAATGTCCCCGGTGATGAAATCTACATTGTCGTACCCCAATTTTTCGGCATTGGAGCGGGCCTTTCGGGTCATGGCCTCGGAAAAGTCGAGGCCGGTCAGCTGTCCTGTTTCACCCACTACAGAGCGGGCTATAAAGATGTCGTTTCCGGCGCCGCTGCCCAGGTCGAGCACGGATTGACCCGGCTTGAGTGCGGCAAATGCGACCGGGATGCCGCATCCCAGGCTCATGTCGGCATCGGGCTGGTAACCCTCGATGCCCTCGTACGATTCGGCCATGATATTGAAATAGATGCCTTCCCCGGTATGTTCACCTGTGCCGGAATCGCAACAGCCAACCGAGCCGCAACATTCTCCGGCCTTGCCTTTCTCTGAACTTAAGGCGATTTCACTGTATTTATCCCGGACAAGGGATTTAAGCTTTTTGGATTCCTCATTTACAGATTTTGAAGACATTGGTTTTCTGAGTGGTCTTATCTGGTTGAAAGGTGTTACTTCTTGCCTCAAGAATCAGCAGCAATCCGACAGGTTGGAGGTGTCGAACATACCGATCAGACTGACAAGCGTCTGGTGGAGCTCTTGTATGCCGTTGGGATCCAGACAGTAGCAGGTACGCACCCCCTGGTTGGTCCCGGTAATCAAGCCGCTCTCCTTGAGCACCTTCAGGTGCTGGGATACGGTCGATTGCGCAAGTGGCAGCACCTCCGTGAAGTCACCGCAGAAACAGGTGTCACGCTCGCCAAGCAGCTTGAGGATGGCCAGCCGGACGGGATGCCCAAGCGCCTTTGTCAGCTGTGCCTTGCGCCGGGTGGACGGATCCTCCAGATCAATCGATCCGGCAGTCTGACCGGTATCTTCCATTATATTCATGAGTGGATATGATGCTGATCTGGATGAGGTACGCAGGATGCGAATTCTATTCATCGTAAAACACCGATCAATATAAAATGATCTGATCCGAATGCCAAGAAAATATTTTGAAAATGTGGGGAGAGCGGCATTTTCGGTTCCTTTGGAGATTCAGATGTTATAGCCAAGTTTTACATGCAAGGCTCGCTATCCTCGGATGGTGGTCATGAACCGTTCCGGGCATGGGCTCAGATCCTACTTCAGCAGTTCCTTTGCCTCATCGAGCGTCGGGACACGCCCCGCAAGGACGATCTGCCCGTCGACGATGATGGCCGGGGTCAGTCGCACGCCCAGCTTGGCCATGTCTTTGTAATCGGTAACCTTGACCAATTCGGCTTCCAGGTTGAGGCCGGAAAGGGCTTCCTTTACTACGTTTTCGGTGGATGTGCAACGCGCACACCCCGGTCCGGCGACTTGAATTTTCATGATGGTTTTCTGTTTGGTTGGGGTTTTGGATTGTTTTGTCCGGAGAAGGTTGTGGCCGGGACGTTAACCGTGTCCGGTTGCATGGTCACCCGGCATGCTTCACAAAATGAAATTCCCGAAGAACCAGCCGACGATGGTTCCCAGGATGATGATCGTCGGCACGTAGACCATCGCCTTTTTAATGCCGAAGATCCGGGCGATGGCCAGCCAGTTGGGCAGACTGATGCCCGGTCCGACCAGCAGCAGGGTCAGGGCCGGTCCATAGCCCATGCCCATGTCCATCAGGGCATCCACAAAGGGTGCCTCGGTCATGGTGGCAAAGTAGCTTACCGCGCCCATGAGCGTCGCCAGAAACGATGCCAGTATGGTGTTGCTGCCCAGCCAGTCCTGCACCCACTGTTCAGGAAGCACGGCCTGGATGACTCCCACCAGGAACACCCCGCCCAGCAGTAGCGGAAAGATGACCTTGATGAACCACCACGTTTCGCGCACCCAGTGAAACAGGCGCGACCAGTCGATCATCCGCAGGGCATATCCGGCTGCCAGCAGGGTGGCAATGCCCCAGACCAGCACTTTGATGTAGTATGGCCCTTCCTGCACCAGATAGTTCGGCGCCAGCAGGCTGATAAGGACCAGCATGATCAGGCCAAGCTCAATGCGCCCGATGATGGGTGGACGCACTTTTTCTTGTGGATGCGCGGACTGGCCTGACGCAGCGGGCTGGACGGACGAAGCGGACTGGCCTGACGCAGCAGACTGGTCTGCAGTGTCAAATTGATTGCTGGATGCGGGATGATCATCTTCGGTAGATTGCTCGCCCGCAACCGGTCCGCCCGCGACGGGTTCGTCCCCCGCAGCATTTTCATCCCGATGCTCATGGCCGAAGACGGCCCGCATGACCAATCCAACCACAAAAGCGACCAGCAACGCCGCAATGATCCGCACCGTAACCATCTCGGCTCCCAAGATGGTGCCGGTGTAAACCAGCGCCAGTACATTGGCTGCAGGGGCGACCCAGAGAATGATAAATGCAACCCCGACACCCGCACCGGCGAAATAGAGTCCGGCCGCAACCGGGATGACCGTGCAGGAGCATGCCGCCACGAGGAAACTGGCCGCCGCTGCGAGCGTGAACGCTTTGAATATGTTGGCCTGCTCACCCAGTATGTCCAGCATAGCATCCCGGTTGGTGAAGGTGACCATGGCCCCCGCCAGGAAGAAAGCCGGCACCAGACAGGTCAGTGTGTGCTTCAGGATGTAGTACTGAAGGGAGTCCAGTCCTGAGGCTAACAGATCAATAATAAGTGACATGGAGTAACGATTTCAGTGTGTTCCAGGATAATTCTTGAAAGTGAATGGCTCGTATAAATTGTAATGAAAAAGATTTGTTGTAATAATGAACAAATACTCATGTAAAATTAGCGCTGATTTGAAAAGTTTCATTTGAATGGACCGGCTTACCCTTTCTCTTCTTCCAGGATGCTGCGTTCGGCGGTACGCCGGACCAGTTCGCCGGCCACATCCAGCATATGGAATATATCCTCATCGGCAATGCGATAGTTGATGCGTACTCCGTCCCGCTCCGGGACCAGAATCCCCCGGTCGACCAGTATTTTCATATGGCGCGACAAATTGGACTGTTCCAGGTTTAATTCCGGGGCGATTTCACAACTGCAGGCATGTCCGCTGCGTATCGCCTCAAGGATGCGGATGCGGTTGGGATGCGCCAGGGCATCGAGCAGCCGGGCACGAAGTTTGGTCGAGATGACGGGCATGATCAATCGTTGTTTTGAATACGGTCTTAATTACATTCAAACTCAATATATGAATATATGAGTGATAACTCAATAATAAATTTCAGATGGTATAAAGCACATAATGAATGGTACGGGTGAACCATTGCATTTTACCGGATGAAACCGGTTATTGGATAAACCTGTTGATAAATACAGCCGGTGATTGATCGGTCCCGTTTTTTTATTCGTTGAGTTAGCCTTAGTGAAACCCGAAACATTCAAACTCTGAAGACATGAACCAATTGACGAAATCAATCCGGAACGTTGTGACCGTGCTGCTGCTGCTGTGGCTCACGGTTCCCGTGCAGCAGGCCCAAGCCGTTTCATCCTGGGGCATCGGGGCATCCTATGAGATAAGGGACTCGGATCCCGGTAAGGGCTTTGGATTGCGTCTGGAGCGGGGCATCCTTTCAGGCGTGCCGCTGCTGGATGTCAAACTCCGCGCTCATTTCAGCTATTTTTCTGATGATGTCGGCTCCTATCGCGATGTGCAAGTGCCGGCGGAACTGGATGTCTATGACTTCGGTATAGCCGCTACCGGTGGCATCGGGTTTGGTCTGCTGCATCCCTATGCGGGGGTCGGACTGGGAAGGGAGCAGTTTGAGGCGTCACAGCCAGAAGTAGAACTGAACGGAACGCCGGAACTGGATTTCAGTGATGACAGTATCTACTGGAATCTGTATGCAGGACTCCGGCTTCCTGTCCTCCCGGCTGTAAGTCCGTTTGTGGAGTACCGCTTTACCCGGCTGATGGGTGCCGACGATTTCGACTACAACCACAATTCGCGGCTGGCTTTCGGCGTGACCCTGAGTTTCTAAAAAAACGATCAGTGATTCGGCAGTTGCCACGGGTAATGCGCACCCTGATACGGGCACGTCGGTTTACATAATCGTGATTTAATGGGTCGCGACGCCCGTTTCATGGTTTTTGATAAACGATGGTTCCGCCCACCACAGTCATCTCCACCGTCACATCCTTTATCCCGGCCGGAGCAATTTCGAGAATATTGTCAGATAGCATGACCAGATCCGCCAGCTTGCCCGGTGTAATCGACCCCAGCCGATCCTCGTCGTAGGCGGAGTAGGCACTGGTAAGCGTGTGCGCCCGGATCGCCTCTTCGACGGTGATCTTCTGCTCCGGGAACCATCCGCCCGGGTGTTCCCCGTCCAGCGTGCGCCGGGTGACCGCAGCGTAGATCGCCAGGAGCGGGTTGAGCGGGGCCACGGTCCAGTCGCTGCCGAAGCTCATGAACGCACCTGCATCCAGGAAGTTTCGGAAAGCGTAGGTGTTCTTGCCGCGTTCATGACCGATGCGGCCCTCGGCCCACCGGCCGTCATCGATGGCATGGTACGGATGCGCGGACGCAATGACCCCCAGTTCGGCAAACCGTTCAAAATCGTTAGGGTGGATGTGCTGGGCGTGCTCGATGCGCAGCCGCCGGTCCCGATCCGGGTTCTCACGGATGATCCGTTCGTACAGGTCCAGGATGCGGCTGTTGGCGCTGTCCCCGATGGCATGGATGACGGGCTGCAGCCCCGCCTTGTCGGCGGACATTACCCATGCTTCCAGCCGGCCGTCGCCCAGAACATCACTCGGCAGGCCGTGCGTGGAGGGATCGGATGTATAGGGCTCGAAGAAAAGTGCGGTCGAGGATCCGAGAGATCCGTCCGCCATGGCCTTGAGGCCGCCTATCCGGACGAAATCATTGCCGAAAGGCGCCTGGATACCGGCTTCCGCGAGATGCTCCCACCGCGAAAAGGGGAGGATGGCGTATACGCGCGTGGTGAGTTCGCCGTTTCTGTGCAGTTTCTGATACGCCTTCAGGTCATCCGGGGAGGCCATGTCATGGATGCCGGTGACCCCGTTCCTGCGGGCTTCCTCAAGAGCCAGGCGTGTGGCGTCGATCAGGTCGTCCATCGAGTCCTCGGGGATGAGTCGCGCCACCAGGTCCATGGCGGCGTTGCGCAGGATGCCGGTCGGCTCACCGTTTTCCGTGTCCCGCACGATCTGTCCGCCGGGAGGATCCGGCGTCTCGCGTGTAATACCGGCCATCCGGAGCGCGTAGCTATTGGCCAGGCCCATGTGGCCGTCGTATCGCCGTACAAAAACGGGTGTTTCCGGGGTGTAAGGATCGATCAGCTGCCTGGTGGGCAGGTTGCCGCCGGGAAAGTTGTCATGGTCCCAGGTGCCGCCGGTGATCCAGCTTCCGGGATTGCGTTCGGCCCACTCCCGGATCAGCCCGGCGAATTCTTCCTCCGTCTGCGCATGCCGCAGGTCGATGCTCTGCAGCTGGAATCCGCCGCTGGTGAAATGGGTGTGGTTGTCGATGAATCCCGGGAGGATGAGCTTTCCCCCGGCATCGATGACCCGGGTATCCGGACCGATGTGCGGACGGATTTCTTCCGCAGAGGCGACGGCAAGGATTTTCCCGTCCAGGATGGCGATAGCCTCGGCGACGGGCCGTTCCTCGTCCACGGTCCAGACGTAGGCGTTCGTGACGACTTTGTCGGCCGGCTGTGCGACTACCTGCGATGCGGCCACGACAGGCAGCAGCATAAAGAGAAGGGGGAGTATCGGATTTTTCATGGTTTGATTGTATAAGACCCACCTGTGCTTTGCGTTTCACTGAACTACCATTATAAGAAGCTGAGCGATGAAACCCGCAAAAAAAGAGGGAAACCCGAAAGGGAATCCCTCATTTATATCTTCTACTGAACAGCTTTGGAAAGGGTTTTTAATAAGTAAATATACACTCCTTCCAGGCTGAATTTTTCTTATTCGCTGAGAATTAATTGCTCATAGTCCTCAACGGAGCCGTTATCAACGCAGCATTCTATGATTTTCCTGCCAAGATCGTCAAGTTCCGGAGTGTTGAAATTCTTCAGCATCCTGTGGAAAAATTCAAGCAGGATTTCAGCGCCGGCATCATATCCTTCTTCCTGGACTTCTCTTTGCAGCTCAACCTGCAACATCCAGGGTGGTATGGTACGGCCTTCAAACGTCATATATTTCAGTGCATATCCCAATACGTGACACCTGGCAGGAATAATTTGATCCTTGTTGAATCTGGCACTGCCTTTTCTGGCCAGGTAATCACGGGCTATCCACTGTGGCATAAAACCTGTTTTCCAGGCGCCAATATGCTGATTAGGAGTTAAAATATATTGCACTTCCGGAGTTTGCACAATTTGCTCCAGCAAAAGATTGGCTTGTGCCACCTTTTTACCGGTAGCAAATGGCCAATAACTGCCTACTCCTTCACTGCTGATTCCCTTGGTTTGAATAATGCTTGGATTTGCATGGCCACGCGGGGCAACCAATCGCCACAGCCAGGCAAGAGCAGGAGGTAATACATGCATAAGTCCTACGATGCCATAGTTGGGCTCTTCGGCGGTACAAGGAGGAGTACGCAATCCAATGCTTCTGATGTCAACACGTACTGGTTCTGAAATAATACCCGGTACAATATCCCGGGGCAAAATAACCCTTGGATTGGGGCATGGCTTGCCGGGTGCATCATATATATGCTCCCATATCATGGCCCTGCCTCCCGGCACCGTATCAATATTCAGGAAAAGCAGCGGTTTCGGAGGAACGGCCGTTAATTTTTCCAGTTCCGGATCTATGCCATATTCATTGATATGATCTACGCGGACAAACCAGCCCTCTTCCGCATCTTCCAGCCATAACTTCTTGTCATCGCGTTGCAAAGAAGGATGACAAAGCGCCATATCATCGGTAACGGGCATCAAGTCACAGGTTTTTGACAGCTCTAAATGCCGTTTATCATCTTTAAATAAATTATCTCCCAACAATAAGCGGCCGTCCGGCAATCTGTGAGGCTGCTGCAGCATTTCACTTTTACCTCCTCCGCTCGCACCTTCATGCATGATGGTAACTGTATTGTCATATGGGGTTTTTACCCGCACGGCCGAACAATGGGCTGTTATCCATCCTTCCGCTTCTCCCTGGCCTATCAACATGCCATACACACCTTTTTTGGCACTTGGTCCCGGATACAGATTGTAGCTGAACATTTCATAGTTGCCCGGCTGCCTGTTGTGGACCACCACCTGCTTGCCATCAAAGTGCGTGTGTCTGAATGGTGGAGCAGTATAGATAAAGGCAGTTGGATTAAAGTCTTCGGGAAGCTCATCCGGGTTAACCATGCCTTGTAAAAGCGCCAAACCCAAACCAAAAAAACCGCAATTGGCAGGGATCACAGCCACTGCATGTGAACCCATACCCGGTTTCCCGGCATAAAAGAAAAACATGGCCAGGTCCTGTTTTTTCATCCATTCAAACGTTTCCTTGCGCAGCTGCTCAAAGCCATAACCGAACCGGCTTTCAAAGGTATCTTTATCAGTGGGAAAATCATCCGCAATAACCATGCAATTGGGATCTCTCCGCCGCATATATATTTCGTGATAATTGGCAGCAATTCCATTTTTCACTCTGTGGACTATGGCTTCTTGTTTTCTTTCTCCGTCAGGAAGGTCAAAAAACACTTCATGTGACATACCATCTTTTCCTCCGACAGAAAGATTGACTAGGTCGTTAATATTTTTAGCAACCGTTACACTGGGAGCTTCATTTACAAGCTCCATAAACTCGGAAGGGAGTTCAAAGTTGAAAACAGGTTTTTTCGATGCATTCATATGTTCAGGTTTTTTAAAACAATATATTTGATTCGACCTTATAAGTAAGGCTTTTTCATAAAGGTAGAGCTTTAATGTTAATAACTTATTAATTTGCGGAAAGGTTCGCAAAACTCAGTGCGTGATAAAGGAAGTAAAATTAGTAATATATTGGCGCACAATATAGTTGTGTCTTACAGTCAACAACACAAAGGATTCCGGAGAACCCGGATCAGCCGGCCATCCTCTGAACGGGCGACGCTAACGAAGCAAAATGTCTTCCCGGCGGATTCTCTGTCCGGCACCGTTCAGCTCCGGTTCACGAAGTGCGTCTTGCCCGGGACGCCATCTTTCACGGCGCCTTTCATGATCGCCTGTTTGCCGTAGACGTTGTTGATGGTGTCGATGGAGCGGTAGAGGCGCTCCAGACGGTCGTCTTCCTGAAAGAAGATCTCCAGCTGGTCGCCGGGCACCATTTCGATGGTGTGCAGCCCGACCCCGCGGAACGTGTGTCTCTCGCGCTGCGCCCGTTTGAGCAGCTGCATGGCGGGCGGGATGCAGGCGTCCATCACGTATTCATCGATGTTGGTGTAGCCCGGTGTGGCGAAGGCGAATGAGGTGCCCTGCCACTGGACGTCCTGGAACCGCAGGTAGCAGCCGAAACGGCGCGCCTTGCGGCGGTAGCCGCGCATCCGGTAGCAGACCTGCTGAATGGCCTTGACCAGCTCGGCGCGCACCTGGCCGGTGTCGCGGGTCCAGTCGGAGAAGGTGTGCATGTAGCTCACCTCGTCGGGTACATGGTGGGCGTTGTCCAGAACCTTGGCGCGGTCCTGCCCGGTGACCATCTCGTGGAACAGCCGGCCCTGCATGGCCCCGAAGATCCGTTCGAACACGCCCGGACCCCGTGCACGGGCGTCGGCGATGGTCAGGATGCCGTAGCGTTGCAGGCGCCGGTAGCGCCGCCGGCCGATGCCCCACACCTCGTCGAGCGGCAGGTCGTCGAGCACGGTTCGGGCCTCGTCCTCATCCAGCAGCAAGAGCAGGCCGTTGGGCTTGCGCAGCCCGGAGGCCAGTTTGGAGTACGTTTTGCTCCGGGCCACCCCGACCGAGCAGACCAACCCGAGCTCGTCGTAGATCGCCCGCTTGAGCCGGGTGGCGTAGTCGGTGATGGCCGGACGCGTCCGCCGTTGCAGAAATGTCACATCCAGGAAGTACTCATCCATCGAATACTTCTCGACATCGGGCGCAAAATCTTCCAGGATGGCCTGCAGCTGCCGGCTGATGCCCTTGTACTTGTCGTAGTCGATCTGCAGGAACACCAGGTACGGACATATCTGGTGCGCCTCGAACGCGCTCATGGCCGTCTTGATGCCGAGCTGGCGCGCCTCGTAGCTGGCCGTAGCCACGATGCCGCGCGGGGTGCCGTCGGGCTTGCGCCATCCGCCCATGGCCACCGGGAGTCCGTACAGGTTGTACGCCCGCTGCTCGACCTGTGCGTAGAAGCAGTTCATGTCGATGTGCAGGTAGAGCCGCGGCCGCAGGCTCACGTGCTGGTGCTCCCGGGCCACACTGCTGTAGAGCGTGATGCGGTGGACATCCTGCTCCAGGTCGTAGGCGGTGATGCGGTCAGGGTTCATAAAACGGACCAGATTAGGTGCTCAGGGTATCCCGGCCACCCGGGCACCATGGTATCCCCGCCATCAGACGCCGGATCGGCTCTCTGGACTTTTTCCGTGCGGTTTTCTGGTCGGTTTTTGTCACGTTGCTTCATTTTTGAGAATCAGTATTTGAAGGCGTTTGTTATATGTGTAATTTATGTGTAAAGAAGCTTCCGGGCAAGCCCCGGACACAAAAAGGAGACAGAAAAAGCCGTCCAGGCAGGTATTGGGCGTCCCGGTTTGCAATCCGGTATCTGTCTCAGACTCTATTCCAGACCCGATTCAACCCGATTCCAAACCCGATCCGGCATGGACAAATATCCGGCCATCAATGTGTTAAGTATTTTTGCGGGATTCCGGTCGCCGAAAGTGAAATTCGGCATCACCCCGCTGCGGTTCCAGCTGCCGGACGGGCAGAGCCACCGCATCGCGCAGGTGCGCCAGTCGCATGCCGAGCGGGTTGGACAAGCCATCCACTACCATTTCGTAGTCCGGTCCACCGAACAGCGCTACTTCCACATCGTCTTCGATGCGGGCAAGCTGACCTGGCACCTGGTCCAGGAATTCGACCCCGAGCTGCTTTTCAATGAGTGAGTGGAGTTGGTTTTTATGCGCATAAAAATTTATTTTATGATGCATAAAAATGATTTATATGATGTATAAAATGCAACCAGTCACTGTATGAAGCGCTTGAATATCACATTGCCAGATGACGTTGCGGAGCTTCTGGCCCGGAAGTCCAACAAAAGCCGCTACATTGCCGAAGTGCTGCGGGAAAAGGCCGAGCAGCAGAAGCAGGAGCGGATGAGAGAGCTTCTTGTCGAGGGATATAAAAGTACCGGCAGCGAAGCCGGAGCGGTCAACGACAAATGGAATGATGCAACGGTAACGTCATGGGACGAATCCGATGAATAATCCGAGACGGGGAGAGGTCTGGATCGTCGCCCCGGATCCGACGGTTGGCAGGGAAATCAGGAAAACACGTTCCGCTGTGATCATATCCAACGATATCAACAATGAGTATTCCGATACGATTACTGTAATTCCGATAACTTCATCCCGCAGAAAAGTCTATCCGTTCGAGGTGTTGCTTTCGACAGGGGAAGGCGGACTCGGGCGTGGCTCCAAAGCCAAAACCGATCAGATCCGCACCATCGACACACAGCGGCTGGTCCGGTGTATTGGCTCCCTTTCCACGGCAAAAATCCGTGAGCTTGAACATGCGCTGGCCATTCATCTGGATATCCAAAAATGAATGGCGCCCTGCTTTTACTATACTGACCGGTTAACGGGCACCTGCAACCTGAACCTTGTGCATAACTGATGGAACCATCCCAACTCATCATCGTCAGCTTCTATTTCGCATTGATTTTCGGCGTGGGTATCTATGCCACCCGTTTTGTCAAGGACTCGACGGACTTTCTGCTGGCCGGACGGCGGCTCGGACTTCTGCTGGCGACCGCGGCGCTGGCGGCGACGCATTTCGGAGGCGGATTCGTGGTGGGTACGGGCGAGTGGGGCTATACCTACGGACTCACCGGCATGGCCTACGCCGTGGGGGTCGGACTGGCGCTGCTTGTCCTGGCCATCGTGGCGGCCAAACGGATGCGCCGGCTCGGGCTGGTCACCGTGCCGGATTACCTGGAGCATCGCTACAACAGCAAAACAGCGCGGCTGCTCGGTGCGCTGCTCTCGCTCATCGCCATTATCGGCATCCTGGGCGCGCAGGTCTGGGCCTCGCAAGGTGCGCTGAGCATCCTGGGGATCGACCCGGTCACGGCCGCGGTCATTGCCACGCTGATCTTCATCGTCTACACCGCCGCGTCGGGCCTTTGGGGTGTCACGCTGACCGACGCGGTGCAGCTCGCCATCATCTTCGTGGGCATTCCCGTCGCCGCAGTCATGGGACTGCAGTCGGCGGGTGGATTCGAGGGGATCCGCGAAACGCTGGCCGCCACCGGGCTCGACTCCGGAACCCTCGCCGGTCTCGACTCCGGAACCGCCGCGGTTACCGCTGATGCCACTGGAACCGCGACCGGAACTACCAACACTGCTGCCAATGCCGCCACCGCAGCCGCCAACACCGGATCGGGTTTCGGACCGGGAATCGACCCCGACGCCTATTTCCATCCCCTCGGTGCCGGCGGCGCGATGGTCGTGGCCGCCATACTCCCGGCCATCATGTACACCCTGATCGGGCAGGATTTCTACCAGCGCCTGTTCGCCGCCCGTGACGAAAAGATCGCCGTGCGCGCGGCCGCATTGGCAGGAGGGATCCTCATCCTCTATGCGGCGTTCCCGGCCATCGCAGGCATGGCAGCGCGCGGCATATTCGGGGCGGACATCGAACCGTCCCAGGCCATCCCGATGCTGGTCGCCGAGGTGCTGCCCGCCTGGATTGGCGCTATCGTTGTCGCCGCCATCATCGGGGCGATCATGTCGACGGCCGACTCGCTGCTGGTGGCCGGCACCTCGCACCTTACCCACGATATCTTCGGCAAGCTGATGCGCCCGGATCTGGCCGGCGACACCCGCCGGATGCTGCTCATTTCGCGAATCGGCACGGTGGTGATCGGCCTGCTGGCCCTGTTCCTGGCGCTCTACATCCAGCGCATCATCGACCTGCTCCTGCTCTCCTACACCATGTACGCTGCCGGGGTGTTCGTGCCGGTGGTACTGGGACTCTACTGGCCGCGCGGCACGGCGGCCGGGGCGGTGGCAGGCATCGCGGGCGGCTCGCTGGCGGGACTTGCCGCCGCGCGCGGATGGATCGCCGTGGCGGAGTTGCCGCTCATTGCAGGCATGCCGTCCATCGTCCTGGGAGCGCTGGTCTCGCTGGTGCTCTATGTGGCAGTATCGCTGGTTGCCAGGCAACCCGATGCGTGGGATAAAGTGCGCTGAGTTACGTTTTATACGGCATGCGGTGCAGCAGATGTTTGCAAGATCGATATCCGAACAGGCAGTTACCTCTGTAGTGAAATCAGGTGAGGTCATATCGGCATATCCCGATAACTGTCCGTATCCCGGTTATTTGCTGTTTTGTTATATTGGAAGCAGGTCGCTGCATGTGGTTGTTGCACTAAATCCAGATGATAGGACCTGTATTGTCGTTACAGCTTATGAACCATCATCCGTTCTTTGGGGCCGGATTTCAAAATCAGGATATAAAGCATGAAGTGCACGGTATGCAAAAATGGTATTATGGAGCATGGCAAGGTCAATGTGACGTTGCAGCGGGACAATACGGTTGTCATTATCAAGGACTTGCTGGCAAAAGTGTGCAGCAATTGCGATGAATACATATTTTCGAGCGCAGTTTCAAAGAACGTAATAAATCAGGCAGAAAAAGCAGCCACAAGCAATGCAGAAGTCGAAATCCTGCACTACGCAACTTGAGCTTAATGTGAACTGCCGGAGCGCCGGCATGCGTTACAGATATTGTGGAAGGGATATCGCCGGATCCCGTCTTCCGGCTTGTAATGAAATCATTTTGACGATATGAACCTGAAAATGCACGCCTTACCAGAGCTGAGATTCCGACTGCCGGAGTGGGTGGCTTCGGTGTTGCCGCTGACGGACCATATATTCAAAGATGATGAGGAAAAAATGCGTCTGGCGGTGATGCTGGCCAGGGAGAATGTGCGTCATGATACCGGCGGACCTTTTGGCGCGGCAATCTTCGACCGTGAAAGCGGACGACTGATTGCCCCGGGTGTGAATATAGTCGTGCCGGCTCACTGGTCAGGCGGACATGCTGAAATGATCGCCCTGGCCCTTGCCCAGCAAAATTTCAGGACGCACGACCTTGGCAGCAACGGGATGCCTTTTTGTGAGCTCTTCACCAGCGTGGAACCCTGTGCCATGTGCCTGGGAGCCATTCCGTGGTCGGGGGTACGTCGGCTGGTCTGCGGCGCTCATGAGGAGGACGCCCGCCGGTTCGGATTTGACGAAGGACCCAAGCCGGATAACTGGGTCGCTGAGCTGGAACAGCGCGGCATTGCTGTTACCCGTGATGTTTTACGCGACGAGGCAGCCGGGGTGCTGAAGGAATATGCCGAAGGGGGGAAGATCATTTACAATGCCCGGCAGCATCGTCCCGATTCCACCTGAATGACAGGGCGCTATTCCCATCCTCCCGCTTTATCCGTTTACTGGAGGTGTCACCTCCGGATGCGCCGTCCTCTGATGCATTAACCTCTGATGCACCGCCTGCCCGTCAATCCAAATAAGATTTATTGAATGGATTTTGCCATAATCAGGTTACTTTAACAGAGAGTGTCTGAATATTTCATACCAACCCGTCATCCAAAAATCATTTTCTTATGATCTACCGCAGACTTGGCAAAGCCGGTGTTCAGGTAAGCGCTCTGTCGCTTGGCTCCTGGCTTACGTTTGGAAAACTCATCGACGATGCCACCGCAGAAAAACTCATGCATACCGCCTACGACAACGGTGTCAATTTCTTCGACAACGCTGAGGGCTACTACCTGGGCAAATCCGAGGAGGTGATGGGCGGCATCCTCAAACGCTCGGGATGGGACCGTACCACGTACCTGGTCTCCAGCAAAGTGTTCTGGGGCGGTGACAAGCCCAACCAGACCGGCCTGAGCAAGAAGCATGTCTTCGAAGCGTGCCACGCCGCGTTGCGCCGGCTTCAGGTGGACTACCTCGATCTTTTTTTCTGCCACCGTCCCGACAAGAACACGCCCATGGAGGAGACCGTCTGGGCAATGCACCAGCTCATCATGGAGGGCAAGGTGCTGTACTGGGGTACCTCTGAATGGAGCGCCCAGGAGATCATGGAGGCCCATGCG
This sequence comes from Cyclonatronaceae bacterium, assembly GCA_046483675.1. Lineage (GTDB taxonomy): Bacteria > Bacteroidota > Rhodothermia > Balneolales > Natronogracilivirgulaceae > SKNL01. Next base: position 44,500 of record JAWOCT010000064.1, on the reverse strand, counting down.
GTCGCGCAACAGCACAACCTGATACCACCCGTGATGGAGCAGCCGCAGTACAACATGATCCACCGTGAGAAGGTGGAGGTGGAATTCTACAAATTGTACCAGCCGGATGTGGCGGGCCTCGGCACCACCATCTGGTCGCCGCTGGCTTCCGGATTGCTCACCGGCAAGTACAACGAAGGTATTCCGGAGGAGAAAACGCGTCTCAAGGAAGAGAATCTGGACTGGCTGAAGGAAAAGGTCCTGACAACGGAAAACATCGATAAAGCGCGTGATCTCACTACACTGGCCGGCGAACTGAACATGTCGCTGGCACGGCTCGCGATTGGGTGGTGCCTGAAAAACCCGCATGTCAGCACGGTCATACTCGGCGCGAGCAAGGTTCACCAGCTTGAGGAGAACCTGAAGGCTGTCGATGACCTGGAAAAGCTCGATGACAGCGTGATGGAGCGCATCGAGGAAATCCTCCAGAACAAACCGAATCTCCCGATGTTCTGAGGGACGGCCCCCACAAGTGCGCTGTGGCAAATTTGCTATGGCAAGACCACATTGGCAAAATCACATTGGCAAAATCACATTGCCAAGACCATTTTGCCAAGGCCGAAGTCCGGCTTGAGAAGTCCGTTGCGGCTGTCAATGGTATACGGTGTACATGCGAAATGGCAGCAACAATCCGGCCCTGATTGCGTAATAGGATAGAACAGCACTTTTTCACGTCATCACTGGACGCTATGCAACAACCGGTATCCAGCCTGCTCCTGGTCATTTCGCTCGTTGGTTTGCTTCTGCTGACCGGCTTGCCGGAGGTGTCGAATGTCCGGGCACAATCGCGAACCGAGGAAGCCAAGGATCGCCTGGATGGCCAAAGTAATGCGCCTCCCGTGGTCCGTGCGGCGCGTGTGTTATTCCACATCGGCATCGATGTAATGCCGACGTTCTTCTATTTCCAGCCATTGCATGACGAAGAGCCGCCGTTGCGGTACAACCGTTATCCCTACCAGTATCCGATGTACCAGGGCATCCGAACGTTTGATGAAGAACAGCGGGGCCACCGCGGACTCTGGGACGTCCAGACCACGTTCTCCCTGCCGCAAACCACCTGGGCCATGCAGCAGGCATCGGCCAGGGTCAAACGGAACATAGGCTACTGGAGCCTGATCGCCGGTTACGAGTACCTGAAAGAAACCGAAGCGCCCTACCCGATACACCAGTCCGGCTTCCTGTTCGAGCGCAAATTCCGCTTTCTGCCTCAGGGCGACGGTGGATTCCAGGTCGGGTTGCGCACGTTGCATCTGGACGGTGACATCTATGCCGGTCCTGATTTTGGCGTGAACCTGGAGATTTTCCCCTGGCGGCCTTTCTCCCTTGCTTATAATGCCAGCTGGACCTACACCACGTTCGCCGACATCATCAACCAGCAGCTCGATCTGGGTATCCATGTTGATGCCTCGCGCTTCTTTTTCCGTTATCGCTGGCTGGATATCGGTGGTGTAAAGTTCGGCACCCTCACTGCCGGCGCGGGTTTCTATTTCTGATGCTGTTCTGATCCTGATACCACACGGCGGATTTATCCAGGCGGATTCAACCAGGCGAATAGAGCAGGGAGGCGATCAGCGACAAGTGGGATGGCCGACAGACGATCGGCAGGACAACCAGCAGAGTATCAAAGTGAGAGGCAGCAGGCGGTCAACGGACGACCAACGGATGGCCAATGAATGATCAACGGGATGCTCAGTCCCCGATGGCTTTGCGGATACGATTCAGCAACGCTTCTACGGCTTCATCACTGTCGGAAAACGGTTCAATGGCGATTTCGGAAAACCTGTTCAGGTCCGCCATCCGGAATCGGTCGTACAGGTCGCGCCCCATTTCGGTGTAGTTTTCACGGTAGTGGATGATGTGATCGTTTTTGGGGAATGGGGGATCATCCGGACGGATACGATGCAACAGGTACAATGTGTCATGTGAAGGCAAATCCGGTCGCGGCAGCTCCTCAGGCCGCATCCAGCGCACCCGGGCATCGGGTGCATAATGGGTGTATTTCATGCCGGGACTGCGCGGCGTGTCTCCACTCATGCCCGGCGGCGGCGTGTCCCCGCTTATGCCCGGCGGCGATGTGTCACCGCTCATGCCTGCCGGTTTGGCTGGATGGCTGGATAGAAGCCGCACCGGCTGCCGCAGCTCCTGTTCGAGTGCAGACTGGGTAATATGTCCCGGACGCAGAATGGTGTAAGGTCGCATGGTAAGGTCCAGGACAGTGGATTCCAGCCCGTACTGACATGATCCGCCCTCGATGACCGGCACCTCGGATCCGAAATCCTGCCGTACGTGCTCAGCTCGGGTCGGGCTTGGGCGGCCTGAAGTATTGGCGCTGGGCGCGGCTATGGGTCCCGCTTCCTCAATGAGTCGCAACGGGATGGGATGATCGGGCATGCGGATGGCAACGGTTGGGAGTCCGGCTGTGACGATGTCCAGCACCTCCGGACGCTTGGGCAGGATGAGCGCGAGCGGACCCGGCCAGAATCGCTCCATCAGGCGGTGCGCATCCTCCGAAATTTCCGATGCCAGTGTTACGGCCATGTCGATCGAATTGACGTGCACGATCAGGGGATTGTCCGGCGGACGCCCCTTGAGGTCAAAAATCCTGGCCACGGCATCGGCATTCCAAGCATCCGCACCCAGACCGTAGACGGTCTCGGTCGGAAAGGCCACAACCTTTCCCCGCCGGATCTCCTCGGCGTACTGACTCAGTGATATGTCGGGTTTGGTGTCAATCATATCCATAAATACACATCAGCTCGTTAAGGTACACAATTGTTCCAACATAATGCTTCCATAATATATCCATATTGCGCCCGTCTGGTCACTGTACCTGATCGCCGGATGGCACTCGGTTTCCGTTGGCATCGCGCTCCGCATGGTCGCGGACAGTGCTGTAGGACTGTTTGTTCGACTGTTCCGTCGCCCCGCGATCGGGTTGAAGTTGGCGGAGCAGGTCGAGCGCTGCCTGAGGGTCGGTTATATCCTGAATGACGAAACGGACCGCCTTGTCTTTCTGAACCAGCTGGAACCGTCCGGAGCGAAGCACCTCGAGCCGGCTCATCAGATGCTGAAGACCGCCGCTGTCATAAAAACGTGCGCCTGTTTCGGTGGCGTGATCCGGACACTGCAGCCACATCCGCCCGGCACGGATCGTCACCTTGTCGAGCCAAAGCTGTCCGGCCAGTATCTTGATGCGCGTGGCAGTAATCAGGTTCTGCGCCGCCTCGGGCAGGGGCCCAAACCGGTCGATCAGCTCTTCGCGCCAGTCGTCGAGTTCTTTTTCGTCGAGCGTGCCCGACAGCCGTCGGTACAGGTTGAGCCTTTCCACGTTGTCGGTCACATATCCGTCCGGGAGCAGGGCCGAGTAATCGAATTCCACCGTGGTCTCGGGCCGTTCCGGAGTGACATCCGTATCCTTGAACAGATCGGAAAACTCGGTCTCCTTGAGCTCGCGCACCGCGTCGTTGAGGATTTTGTTGTACATCTCGAAACCGACCTCGTTCACGAAGCCGCTCTGTTCGGCCCCGAGGATGTCTCCGGCCCCGCGGATGTCCAGGTCACGCATGGCGATATTGAAGCCCGATCCAAGATCGGAATATTCCTCAAGGGCCATCAGCCGTCGACGCGACTCCAGCGTCAGCGACTCCATCGGGGGCGTGATCAGGTAGCAGTACGCCTTGCGGTTCGATCGTCCTACTCGTCCGCGCAGCTGATGCAGCTCCGACAACCCAAAATGGTTAGCTTGGTTGATAACAATTGTGTTCGCATTGGCAATGTCAATTCCATTTTCAACGATATTAGTGGAAACCAGCACGTCAAATTTGTGGTCATAGAAATCGAGGATGATTTTCTCGAGCCGGCTGCCTGTCATTTGTCCGTGCGCGAACTGCACGCGGATGTTGGGCACCAGTGAGCGTACCATGTCGGCTATTTCCTCGATGTTCTGCACGCGATTGTGTATGAAGAAAACCTGCCCGCCCCGGCTGACTTCCTGCATGATGGCATCGCGGATCAGGCGAGGATCGAAGCTGTGGATTTCGGTGAGCACCGGTTGCCGGTTGGGCGGGGGCGTATTGATGACACTCAGGTCACGCGCGCCCATGAGCGAGAACTGCAGGGTCCGAGGGATAGGTGTGGCGGTGAGCGTGAGCACATCCACCGTGGCCCGCATCTCCTTGAGCTTCTCCTTGATGCTGACCCCGAACCGCTGCTCTTCATCCACGATGAGCAGACCCAGGTCACGGAACTCGACGTCTTTTGAGGCAAGGCGGTGCGTGCCGATCAGGATGTCGATCTCGCCCTTTTTTGTGCGCTTCAGGATGTCGGTCTGCTGCGCCTTGTTTCGGAACCGCGAGATCACCTCGATGTTGACGGCAAAATCCTTCATCCGCTCGCGGAAAGTTTTCCAGTGCTGGTCGGCCAGGATGGTGGTCGGCACCATCAAGGCCACCTGTTTGCCATCGAGCACGGCCTTGAACGCCGCCCGGACCGCCACTTCCGTCTTGCCGAAACCGACATCTCCGCAGACAAGCCGGTCCATCGGCATCTCGTTCATCATGTCCGATTTCACATCGGCAATGGCCTTGTCCTGATCGGGCGTCTCCTCGAACATGAAGGAGGCCTCTAGCTCGGTCTGCATGGGATTATCGGGGGAAAACGACCATGCCTGACGTGCTTTTCTCTTGGCGTACAAAGTGATGAGGTCGCGGGCGATGTCCTTGACGCGCTTTCGGGTCTTGGCTTTCTTGCGCGCCCATTCACCCGAACCGAGTTTGGTCATTTTCGGGGCGGTGCCGTCCTTGCCGGAGTATTTTTGCAGCTTGTGCAGGCTGGATACATTGACATAGAGGATGGAATCGTCCTGGTAGCGCAGCACGACCGATTCCTGTTCGGCGCCGCGCACGGTGATCTTGCGGAACCCGGCGAACTTGCCGATGCCATGGTCCACATGCACCACATAATCGCCGATGTTCAGGTCTTTGAGCTCCTTGAAGGAGATGCCGCCGCGACGCACCGCACCTCTGGTCTTGGGACGGTGGTAGCGGTTGAAAATCTGGTGGTCAGTGTAAACGGCGATGGCCGCATCCGGCAGGATAAAACCACGGTGGAGCGTTTCCACGACCAGCCGGTAGCGCATGCCGGACCCCGGCTCACCGAGCAATTCCTCAAAACGGTTGCGCTGACCCTCATTATCACAGAGGATCCAGGTGTCGATACCCTGGCCGCTCAGGTCCGAAAGATTCCTGCGCAGCAATTTGACCGAACTGTTGAAGTCGGGCTGGGGGCGGGAGCCGAGGGTGTACTCGTGGTCTGCTTCAAGATCGGATGGAAGGGCGCCGAACAACAACCGGGGATGACGGCGCACCTGATCGGTAAACTCATCCGGCGACAAATAACGCGCTGCTGGTGATTCCTTGACGGCATCCATTTCAGCGCTTTTGTTCTCTTCAAGGCGTTGTCCTGCCGCGTTTTCCTGCGGTTGTTGCGGTACATCTCCGCGACGCTTCCGCGCACCCGACTCTCGCTTTTCCAGTTCTACATAACGCTGCCGGGCTTCCTCGAAAAGCCGGTTGAGCTCCGAGAGGACGCCGGGGTAGTCCACCGCCGCAATAACGGTGTTATCGGGGAAGAAGGAAATGAGGGACTGGCGGTCGGCTTCCGTAAACGATTCCAGGTTGGGAATGAGCCGGATCTGGTCCAGAAAGGCAACCGATCTCTGGGAATCGGGATCAAATTCACGGATGGAATCGATCTCGTCGCCAAAAAATTCAATGCGGACGGGATAGCCGCCGGCAAAGGGGAAAATATCGATGATTCCGCCCCGCCGGGCGAATTCACCTGGTTCATTGACGAAGGAGACGGATTGGTAGTGCTGGTCGACCAGTTTTCCGCCCAGTTCATCCGGATCCATGACGTCGTCCTTGCGCAGCGTGAGTGAGGCCTGTGAAAACGACTCCGGAGAGGCCATTTTTTCAAACAGCGCCTCGGCCGTGGTGACGACCACAGGCCACTCCGGTTTTTCAGATTTTCCCGTCAGCCCGGGGTGTTCCTTTTGCCCCGCTTGACCGGTACGCTTCGTTTGTTTGGTATGCCCCGCCTGGCCGGTACGCTTTGCTTGTTTCGATCCACGGATTTTGTCGATAACATCCGAACGCTGTGCGGCGACGGCTGTATCCCGCATGCGTCCGGTGTCATAGGGCTTCGTTCCGCCCGGCGGAAAATACAGGGAATGCCCGATGCCGAGGGTCTCCAGGTCCGATTTCAGGAATTGCGCGCGCTCGTTGTCGGACGTGATCACGATCAGCGGCAGGTCGCGTTCGGCCAGCTCTTTGAGGGCGAATGAGGCCGATGCCCCGACAAACTGCCGCAGACGTACCACGCTGCCCGGCTCAAGCTTTCTGGCAAGTTCGTTCAACGGAAAATGCTTTGAAAAAATCTGCGCAATCTGCGTCAGGGACATTGTGAGATATGGTCTGTGTAAAACTGGTCAGTGCAAAACAGGAACAAACCTGAAAAATAAGGAAAATCCCATTTTTTTGGGATAAGTCGCGGGCGTTCGAAGAAACATATGTCTCAGTAAAAAAAGAAAAAGGCAAATAGAAAAAGGCTGGTCAACCGGTTCAAGGGTCACAGCGCAAATGCCGTCGTTGTCAACGCATGAGGTCAACGCATGAGCAGTCAAAATATGTGTGCCATAGTTGACCTTGAAGGTCAATTTTACCGGTATCAATCCAGCCCTGTGCGGAAAGCTAGCCGATCGCACACCAACGAGAGCAGCATCAGAATCATTCCCCAATGGAGCAGTCCCCGGTACAGATCGGTGAACTCCTGATAAGTGATCTCCTCGAAGGGGGTGCGCTCAAGCTGGTCGATTTCGCGGTAAACCTGTTCCAGCGACTGGTTGTCAGTGGCGCGGAAATAGCGGCCGCCGGTGCGCTCGGCCAGGGTGCGCATCATGTCCTCGTCGATTTCCACGCGGATCTCATGGTAGCGGGTGCCGCGGATGGGATCCTGGACGGGATAGGGAGCGGTTCTCGAGTCGGTGCTGGCCCCGATGGTGTATACGCGCAACCCGAATGTGGCCGCCATCTCCCCGGCCGTGATCGGATCGATCTCGCCGGCATTGTTTTCACCGTCAGTCAGCAGTACGATTACCCTGCTTTCGGCGTCGCTGCTGTGCAGGCGGTTGACCGCCGTGGCCAGACCCATGCCGATGGCCGTCCCGTCACGCACCATACCCAGATCGACGTGATCCAGCTGATTCTGCAACAGGTTGTAATCCAGTGTAGGCGGTACGAGCGTAAAGCTCTCTCGCGCAAACACCACGAGTCCGATCCGGTCCGATTCGCGGCGATCGATGAACTCCGAAGCCACCTCCTTGACGGCCAGCAACCGGTTGGGTTTCATGTCCTCGGCCAGCATGGAGGATGAAATGTCGATCACCAGCATGATATCGATGCCTTCCACCTGTCGCTCCTGGTAGGATCGTTCAGCCTGCGGACGCGCCAGCGCCACGATGATGAGGATCACGGCAATGACCTGCAGGCCAAATCCCGCGAAAACGCCGTAAGAACGCCAGTTCCCGGGCAGGTAATCCAGGTCGGAGGTATCGGAATAGATCAGATAGGGAATCTGCATCCGCCGGTAATAGCGGTACTGCATCCACAGTATCACCGGGATGACGAACAGCGCCCAGAACCAGGCGGGATTATCCCAGATCATATTCGCTTTCCTCTGATTGTTTTGCTTTCTGCTCTTCTTCGTGCTTTTTGCGCAACACGGCTATCCGGTAGCGATCGCTGTCCGAGATCCGTGCAAACAGCTGACGTGCCTGTTCCATAACGTGTTTGCAGTTGGCTTCATTGGGCTGATATTTGGCAAATTTCACCAGATCCGCCTCCTCGAGGATGTCTGACAACAGTTCGATCATCTCTTCATCGGCACGGTTGGCCCTCAGCTCCCGGACGACCTCCAAGGTCGTGGATTCCAATGCAGGAAACGAGTAGGTCCGCTCGAAATAGGCGCGGAATGCATCCCCAAGTTCGCTATAGAACTGTTTTGGAAGCCGGTGCGGCTCGCCGTACGCATACCGGATACGGTCCAGCTCCTGACGCAGGTCGTCGATCGGATTGCGGAACGGTTCCACACGGACTACCGGTCTGTTGACCGGTTGTTCCTCGGGGATGATCTTCCGGCGGTACCGGTACATCAGCCAGGCCGCCACCAGCGCCAGAACCAGTCCGAGCAGCAAAAAAGGCCACCAGCTCCGGAAAAAGGGGAAAATGGGTTTGAGCGGACGCATGTTTGCTTCGGGGTCATCCACCCGGCTGCTATAGGCAAACGGTACCTCGGGGATGGACAGCAACAGGGTGTCGGAACCGCGGACGAGTCCGGCTTCCAGTTCCGGTACGGCCTGCGTATCCACCCCGAAAAAATGGAGCTCGTAGGTCAGGGTATCACCCCACTGATCCCTGTCGGCCTGCATCTGTCGGATGAAGAAATCAGGGGCGAACGCAGCGCTGTCGGGGTAGACGACCTCATCGTATCCTTCCACTCCGGTGATGCGCACCTGGTAGGTGATGCGATCCCCGGTGTGCAGCGTGTCGCGGTCGATCGACGCTTGGGCCTGCTGGGCATGGACCGCCGGCACATCCACCCATAGCAGCACCAGGCTCACAGCCATCAGCGCCAGCAAGATCGGTGGGGATGTGTTGTGCGGACAAGTGGGCATGGCTGCGAAGTTGGAAAGGTTGAGGAATCGGGGTTTTAATGACGGTGGACGCGCCTTTGGAAGAACGTCATCACCGGTTCGATGTAAGATTCGTTGGTCTGCAGGGTGATTGAGTCGATACGGTGTTGCAGGAACAGCTTCTGCAGGCGTACCATGCGGTTGTGGCGACGCCGGCTGTACTGGCTGCGCACCTGCTTGCTGGACGTGTCGATGACACGGTACATGCCCGTTTCCGCATCGCGCAGGGGAATGAGCCCCAGGTTGGGCAACTCCCTCTCCAATGAATCGTCAATGACCACGCTCACAAAATCGTGCTTTCGGTTGGCTATACGCAGCTGCTTCTCAAAGCCGGAAGCCTGGAAGTCACTGATGAGCATGAAGATGGACCTACGGCGAAGGATCTTGGTGAGGTAGGCCGTAGCATTGGCGATATCGGTGCCGCTGCCTTGCGGCTCGGTGGTGAGCAGCTCCTGGATAAGCCGGAGCACATGCGCCCGGCCCTTGCGTGGCGTCACGACTTTTTCGATGCGGTCGGTGAACAGGAGCAATCCTACCTTGTCGTTGTTCTTGATGGCGCTGAAGGCCAGCACCGCCGAAAGCTCGGTGACCAGGTCCAGTTTGCGCTGCGTGCCGCTGCCGAACTGACCGCTGGGGGATATATCCACACATAGCATCAGCGTCTGCTCACGCTCTTCCTCGAAGATCTTGATATAAGGCTCCTTGTTGCGGGCCGTCACATTCCAGTCGATCTGTCGTACGTCATCGCCGAACTGGTAGGGACGCACCTCGGAAAAGATCATGCCGCGGCCTTTGAAGGCGGACTGGTACTCGCCCCCGAACATTTCGTTGACAAGCCCCTTGGTCCGGATCTCGATCCGGCGGATCTTTCGGAATATTTCTTTCGACAGCATGGGGTCTATAATACGGAACTCCGCGGTTGCATTACAACGGAGAAGCGGGAACAACTTCCAGATTTCTGATACACCAAGGTGTTTTTTTTGTATATTTCCGATGATATTGCGGCAGGCGCAGGCACGGGCACGGCGCCTGCAAGGGCACAATGTCCTCCCATCGAATTATTTCAAAAAGAACGATACATTCTTTCTTTCATTGCAACCATTAAAACAACGGGGATTGTATTATGTTAATCGGAGTACCGAAGGAAATAAAATCGCACGAAAACAGGGTGGCGCTGCTTCCCTCCGGAGCACTTACCCTCACACGCAAGGGACACAAGGTGATCGTGGAGACGGGCGCCGGTGAGGGCAGCGGCTTCCCGGATGAGGTCTATGAGAAGAACGGGGCGCAGATTGTTGCCGACGTGGAAAAGATCTGGGCCGAAGCCGAAATGATCATGAAGGTCAAGGAGCCGGTCGGCCCCGAATACAAGCGCATGCGTGAAGGGCAGATCGTGTTCACCTATTTCCATTTTGCCGCCAGCGAGAAACTGACGAAGGCCGTCATGGATTCCGGCTGCATCGCCATCGCCTATGAGACCGTGGAAAGTCCCGACCGCTCCCTGCCGCTGCTCATCCCCATGAGCGAGGTCGCCGGACGCATGTCTGTTCAGCAGGGCGCCAAATACCTGGAGAAAGCACAGGGTGGACGCGGTGTACTGCTCGGGGGCATCCCGGGTGTGAAGCCGGGCTATGTGCTGATACTGGGCGGCGGTATCGTCGGTGTGAACGCCGCAAAAATGGCCGCCGGCATGGGCGCCAATGTGACCATCATGGACATCAATCTGCCGCGCCTGCGTCAACTCGATGACTTCATGCCGCGCAACGTCACCACCATCTACTCCTCGGAAGCCAATATCCGCGAAATGCTTCCGCATCTGGATCTGGTGATCGGCGGAGTGCTTATTCCCGGTGCCAAAGCACCGAAGCTGATAACCCGGGACATGCTCAAACTGATGCGTCCGGGTTCGGTGATCGTGGATGTGGCTATCGACCAGGGCGGGTGCATCGAGACCGCCAAGCCGACCACCCACGACGATCCTATCTATATCGTCGATGACGTCATCCACTACTGTGTGGCCAACATGCCCGGCGCGGTGCCCTACACCTCCACGGTCGGACTCACCAACGCCACAACGCCGTATGCCGTCCAGATCGCCGACAAGGGCTGGAAAAAGGCGCTGCGCGAAAATCGCGACCTGGTGCCCGGACTCAATGTGGCTTCCGGTGAGATCACCCACAAGGACGTGGCCGCTGCATTCGACCTGGAATGGAAACCGGCCGAGGATTTCATCAACTGATCTTTCGCCGTCGGAACCGGCATCCAGAATATCCCGCCGGCGCAACCGGTATCACAAAGGCCGGGGTCAATACGTCCCGGCCTTTTTTGTCCCGGATCTCAGGCACATCCCGGATCTCAGACACATCGAAAAGTCGATTACCGTCCGTAGGAGATGATTGAGAGCGGATTCAAGCGGGCCGCCACGCGTGCTGGCAGCCAGGAAGCCAGTGCACAAAGGAGCAGTGTCACAGTGCCTACGACAAAAAAATCATACCATCGCGGCTGCACCGGAGCCGAACTCATGTAGTAGCTTTCCTCGGGCAGCGGTATGATTTGCCAGGTGTCCTGGATCACGTAAAACGCCAGGGAGAGGAAGACGCCGATCAGCAGTCCGGCTGCGCCGACGATCAGGCCTTCGATCAGAAAGATGGATCGCACGCTCTTGTCATTGGCCCCCATGGTCTTAAGGATTCCTATGTCGCGTGTGCGCTCCAGTACCATAATGAGTACCGTGCCGATCAGGTTGAACGCCGCCACGATGATCATCACCGCGATTACGAACGGGATGGTCTGCTCCTGCAGGTTGATCCAGGCGAAGATGTTGCGGTAGCGCTGGTAGATGCTTTCGGTGTAGTAGGGGAAGGGAAGCCGGTCGTCAAGCATCAGCTGCACCTGCTGGATATCCCCGATATCGGCCACACGCAACTCAACCTGCGTCGCCCGGGGTTCCGGGACCTCGAACAACTCGCGGGCATACTGCCGATCCACCAGCACCAGTACATCATCGAATTGGTCGATACCGGTGTGATAAATTCCCGACACATGGAACTGCCGGATCTGCGGCAGGTTCAGCGGCGACGGCATGCCACGGATCGCATAGACCGTAAGCACACTGCCGGGCGAAGCGTTCAGGTTGCGCGCCAGCCGCGCACCGATCACCGCACCCGGCAAGCCGTTGTCATCCTTGCCCAGGTCGTATCTGCCCTCGCGGATGTACTGCCTGATGTTCGAAAGATCTCCGTCGGTATCCACCCCCTTGACAAAGCTGCCCTCGACAAAATCACGTGTCTGGACCATGCCCTGGGAGTATATGACCGGCTGGGCCGCATCTACCCCGGGGAGGGTGTCAAGGTAGACAGTAAGTGTGTCGCTCCGGTAGAGCGGATCATCGTTGAACGTCATTACCGAGATGTGCGTCCCGTAGCCGAGGATTTTTTCCTGTATGACGGACTTGAAGCCGTGAACGATCGACAGCGATATCAGGAGTCCGGCCGAACCGATAGCCACTCCGGCCACCGCCATGATCTTGATGAAAGAGAGGAAGGAGTTGCCGCTCGTGCGGCCGCGGAAATACCGGTATGCGAGAAACCATCGGAAATTCATAGGGACCTAATGTATCACTCGGGCCGCATATGCGGGAAAAAGAGCACATCGCGGATGGACTCCTGGTTGGTCAGGATCATCGCCAGCCGGTCTACGCCGATGCCCAGGCCGGCCGTGGGCGGCATGCCGTACTCCAGGGCCTTCAGGAAATCCTCGTCGACGAACATGGCCTCCTCGTCGCCGGCCGAACGCAGCCGGGCCTGCTCTTCGAGCCGCTGGCGCTGGTCCACCGGATCGTTGAGCTCGGAAAAGGCGTTGCACAGTTCCTTGCCGTTGCAAATGAGCTCGAAACGCTCGACCAGCCCCTCTTTGGATCGGTGTTTTTTGGCCAGCGGGCTCATTTCGATCGGGTAGTCGGTGATGAAGGTCGGTTGGATGAGCTTGCCCTCCACCCGCTCGCCGAAAATTTCATCAATCAGCTTGCCCTTGCCCATGGTGTTGTCCACCGGCACGCCCAGGTCGCGGGCAGCCTGACGGATCTCGTCCTCATCCATGCCCGAGAGATCTTTTCCCGTTTCCTCAGCGATGGCTTCAAGCATCGGAACCCGTCGCCAGGGCGTCTTGAAATCGATGTCGTGTTTGCCGACCGTGATATGGGTGGTCCCGTGGACCGTTTTGACCACATGCTCGATCATCTGCTCGACGAAGTCCATCATCCATTCATAATCTCTGTAGGCCACGTAGAGCTCAACCTGCGTAAATTCCGGATTGTGGAACCGGCTCATGCCTTCGTTGCGGAAGTCCTTGGCGAACTCGAACACCCCCTCGAAGCCGCCGATGATGAGCCGCTTGAGATACAGCTCGTTGGCGATACGCAGGTAGAGCTTCATGTCCAGTGTATTGTGGTGCGTCTCGAACGGTCGGGCGGCCGCCCCGCCATAGATAGGCTGGAGGATGGGTGTCTCCACTTCCAGATAGCCCATGCCCGTCATGTAGTCGCGCATGGCCTGGATCATGCGGCTGCGTTTGGCAAACACATCGCGCACCTCCGGATTCACGATCAGGTCCAGATAGCGCTGCCGGTAGCGGTGTTCCTTGTCGGCAAAAGCGTCATAAATCACCTTGTTGCCCTGTTCATCCTCCACTTCCTTGGCTACGGGGAGCGGGCGAAGCGTTTTGGTCAGCAATTGAAAGGATTCGGCATGGACCGTGATCTCACCGGTGCGGGTCTTGAACACGAACCCGCTCACGCCAACGATATCGCCCAGGTCGATTAGCTTCTTGAACAGGGTGTTGTAGATCTCGGTGCCTACATCATCACGGCGTATGTAGACCTGGATGGTGCCCGACTGATCCTGCAGATTGAAAAAAGATGCCTTGCCCATAACGCGCCGTGTCATGATGCGCCCGGCAATCCGCACCCGTTTACGTTCCGATTCCTCGCCGTCAAGCAGCTTCGGGGTGTTCAGTATCTGCAGGGCATGGTGGTCGGTCCCGAACTCGTAGGGGTAAGGATCCAGACCCATTTTGCGGATCTCTTCCAGTTTTTCGCGGCGAAAACGTGCCTGTTCGGTCAGGCTGGGCTCGGTTTCCTTCATGTTGCGTGTATGGCTGATGTTGCGTGTATGGCTGATGGTATGTCTGGTATGGGAATCGTCAAAATTACGGAATACATCGGAAAGATATCGGTACTAATTCGTGTGGGTGGGCCCGCTTCTGGTGGATGGGCCCGCCGCCCGAGACACAGCCGATGCAACCGCAATGCGTTCTTTCGTGATTTGCACACGGCAGTTTTTGTATATTTGGTAGGCACGGTGAAGGTCATCGTGAGTGAAAAATGTGAGTGAAAAATCTCGGTCACGACCGTAAAGCCGGAGATGCCGCTTTGCAGTGGATCCTGAACACATATGCGCCGGTCACCTTTCCCTCCGGATGCATCCTGATGGCGGATGACATGGCGGTACCGGAGGGGTCCGACGCCATCAAGCGCATCGATGATCCCACCGGAACGGTGATAGTTCCGTCCTTGCGTCAGCTTGTATCCTTGCAAGGCTACGATGAGACCCGGTTTGAACTGCGCAAACATGAAACGGGCAAACCCTACGGTATCATCGACGGCAACATGGTCGGGGTGAGCATCTCCCATTGCCGAAGCCTGTTGACCTGGGCGTTGTACACAGCAGGGGAGGTCGGCATCGACGTGGAACCGGATACGCGCAAGGTCCACCCACGTCTCCACGACCGGATATGCCACCCTGAGGAACGCGCCGTTCTGCCCGACGATCTGTGCTGTATCCGTATGTGGACCATCAAGGAGGCCGCCCTGAAATATCTGGGTACCGGATTGCGCCTGGCCATGAACAGCATCCGGCTCGAAATGACCGGTGAGCACTATTTCCTCGCCCATATGGGAAAGGGCACCGTCGTCGTCATCTCGTTCCGTTTTCACGACCACTGGATAGCCCTTGCCACGGAGGCATAGTCCCGGGTATCCGTTCTTTTTCTGAAAACATTATCTTTACTGAATAACGCTTAACACCATGTTTTCTATGATACAGGAAGAACTTAAATGCAATCGCTCGCTGCCGTTTTCCAAAGAGGAATTGAAGGAGAAGATGCAGGCACAGCCCTACGCCGGTCAGGACGGCATACGCATGCTGTTCCTGCCGCCGCGGCTTACCGAAGCCACCGTCGACGAGTTTTGCTACGTATACCGGCAGATTATGGATACCAGTTATGACGTGGCGGTCATTTCAGAGCCGGACCGACTCGTATCGACTAAAAAAATCCCGATCCTGCCCGGCCAGTTGGTGCGGACAGAGTTCGGGAGCCTCCTTATGGAGGAGGGCCTCCGCGATGATTTTTGTGACGAGGAAGATGATTTTTTCATCCGGGAAGAGGGCGATTGCAGCCACCTCGGATTTTTTGACCATGCATCCATGCTGAAGTTGATACAAGAGGATATCCAGGTATTGGGATTGCAGCTTCTTGAAGAATCCCCAACGCTGGTGCAGGAGCTTGTTTTCGTGCTCAAGGAAATCCTTCCGTTCAAAAATGCCCTCGCTGTTTTCTGCTGTAAACTCGATGGCCGGCATGAGGAGCTCTTCCAGTCTGTACGGCAGGTGCTCAGGGAGCAGAACGACACACGTCTGCTGAACCTGATCTACAGCGGCGAGTCGCATATTTACGGTGCCGGCATATTCCTGGCCGGTGTTATGACGTCGCGTAAACGCGAGCGGGAAATCCGCTTCTTCCGGAATAAAGCCGAAGCGCCGGAACAGAATCTGTTGGCGGCCCATGCAGGATTTCCAGACCGTTGAGTCTGCATCCTCATATTCACGTATCCGCTCACCCATCCACCCATTCATTCACCTACCGATCCATCCTTCCACCCACCGATCCATCCATCCACCGATCCATCCATCCACCGATCCATCCTTCCACCCATTCCACCCCTTCCCCCCATTCCACATTCCACCCCTTTCCCCCCCTTTCCCCCATCCACCCATTTATTCACTCTTCTTTCTTCCTTTCATCACAATATCCCGATACCATGACAGCTTCCGATTCCATCAGGCAAAGATTTCCCCGTGGTTTCACCATCATTGGTACCGGCAGGCTGGGGTCCTCACTGGCACTGCGGCTGCACAGCAAAGGCTACTTCATCCGAAGCCTTTACAACCGTTCCCTGAACTCGTGTGAGCGCATTGCTGACCTCACAGGCACGAAAATTTTCGGCACTTTTCCGGCCATCCCGGCCGATCTCGGGGATATCGTATTTCTTTGCCTGCCTGACGACCAGATCTCTGCGTTTGCCCACAAAACCGGTGTCATCGCCGAGGGACCGGCATGGGTGCATACTTCCGGGGCTACGCCAGCCGAGGCGCTCTTGCCGCTGTCACCGGATGGCAAGGGAATCGCTGCCATGCATCCGGTCCAGACGTTCACCGTTAAAAACCGGGAAACCGCCTTCAATCAGTGTTTCGTCACCCTGCAGGGGGATCCCCTTCTTTGCTCGGACCTGAAAAAGATAATGGAAGCCATAGGCGGCCGTCCGCTGATGGTGGACCAAAGGCAGAAAACGGCAATCCACGCGGCTGCTGTTTTCGTATGCAATTACATGGCACCCCTGTTCGAAGCTTCCCAGGATCTTTTACGCGGCAACGGGATCGATGCGCGGGCGCGTGATCTGTTCGCGCCCATGGTCAGGCAGGCCGTGGAGAACCTGCTTGCTCATCCACCGGCCGAAGTGCTTACCGGTCCGGTCATCCGTGGAGACGCGGGCACGATCGACCGGCACCTGGAAATCCTCCGGAATACGCCGAAATGGGACCCGTTGTACCGTGAACTTGGACGTGCGACACTGGAACTGGCAAGGACGCTGAAAGACCGGGACGAGTCGGCCGATCCGGAACTGATGAAACGGTTCACTGCCAAAACCTGATCGACATGGCAGAGCAGCGAGATTTCTTTGAACGGGTTTACCAGGTAGTGGGCCGGATCCCTGAGGGAAAAGTGACCACCTACGGGGCGATTGCGCGCCATCTGGGGACCGGCGGAAGCGCCAGACTGGTCGGCTGGGCGCTGAACAAGACACTCGAAGGCCGCCAAAACATGCTGCCGTGCCATCGCGTGGTCAACCGGAATGGCGAGCTCACCGGTAAAAGCTGGTTCGGCGGGGATACCATGGAGCAGCTGCTCCGGGCCGAAGGGATCCATTTCGATAAATACGGCCGGGTGGATATGTCCGTTCATTACTGGGAGCCGTAAGGCGGCCGGTATCCCTGAAAAAATCCGTATCTTCCGTCTTGCAAAACGAAGCGATCAACCATGGTGAAATGCGATCCGGACAAGAAAATATGACTTCAGGCAAAACCGCTATTTCAAGAAAAGCTTCCGGTACAGCCCCGGTTTCCGACAAGGCTGGATCCGGCCAGGCCTCCGGCGCCGCATCAGGCTGGAGGCAAGTCCGGTATCCGGTCATGGAACACTTTTACACCATTCAGGGGGAAGGTTCCCATACCGGCCAGGCTGCCTACTTCATTCGCCTGGGTGGATGTGACGTGGGATGCTGGTGGTGCGATGTCAAGGAGAGTTGGGATGAAACCACCCACCCGCTCATAGCCAGTGGGGATCTGGTGCGATCCGCCGCTGATTCGGGCGCGCCGTTTGCCGTGATTACGGGGGGTGAACCGCTGCTACACGATCTCACCGCCTTGACCGAAGGGCTTCACGAGGCTGGATTGCGGGTCCACCTGGAAACCAGCGGATCATCACCCCTGAGCGGGGCGATTGACTGGGTCACCCTCTCACCGAAGCGTTTCAAAGAGCCGCTGGAAGAGGTTTTTCCGCTTGTGGATGAGCTCAAGGTGGTCGTGCTGACCCGTAAGGATTTGCACTATGCGGAGAAAAATGCGGCAAAATGCCCGACAGAATCGAGAAAAATGCTGCAGCCCGAATGGGATACGCCGGCATCCATCCCCCTGATCGTGGATTATGTAAAACAGCATCCGGAATGGACCATCAGCTTGCAGACACACAAGTTCCTGAACGTGCCGTGAGACCCGGCGCCGTGGAGTTCAGGATGCGGTAAACCGGTCCAGGATCTCTTCAAGCTGCCGGTTGAAATCAGCGGTTGGAACCGGCCGGAACGTCTCGCCGGTCAGCTTCTCGTAGAGTTCGCGATAGCGCCGGTAGATCGAAATGCGCAGATCATCGGGCAGGACCGGGAGCTGCTGGTCCAGCGTGGCATGATGGCCGCTGTCGATCAGCCATTCCCGAAGGAACTCCTTGGACAGCTGTTTTTGAGGTTCACCCTTTTCCAGGCGATCCTGATATCCATCCGCATAGAAAAAACGGGAGGAATCCGGCGTGTGCACTTCGTCAATGAGCACGAGTTCGCCGTCAGAAATCCCGAATTCATATTTGGTATCGACCAGGATCAGCCCCTTCCGGTGCGCCTTTTCCCATCCACGCCGGTAGAGCCGGATGGCCAGGAGGCGGATCTGTTTCCATAGCTCGTAAGGGATGAGGTTCTGTTGAAGGATTTCTGTTTCGGAAATGTCCTGATCGTGCCCCTCATGCGCTTTGGTGGTCGGGGTGAGGATGGGCCCGGGGAAGGCCTCGTGTTGACGCATGCCATCGGGGAGAGGCTCACCGCACAGTTCGCGTGCACCTTCCTTGTAGACCCGCCAGGCGTGGCCGGTCAGGTAGCCCCGCACGACCACTTCCACCGGCAGCGGCCTGCAGCGCTGTGCGATGGTTACGTTGGGGTGGGGGACTTTGAGCACATGGTGGCTGCAAAGGTCATCGATCTGGCGAAATCCGTTCCATGCCAGCAGGTTCAGGAGCTGTCCCTTGAAAGGTACAGGCTCGTTGAAGATATGGTCGAAGGCGGAAATGCGGTCGGTGACCACAATGGCCATCCTGTCCTCATCCAGGAAGTAGATGTCACGCACCTTGCCCCGATAGTCGGCTGGCCGGCCCGGGATTTCGGATTCCCGGATGCAATGTTCAAACAGTTGCTTTGGGTCGTCTTGAGAAGTCACGGGCGCCGGGTCGATTTACGGGATACGAGTTTGGGTTCGATTTCCTTTTGTATGATTCGGGTGTCCTTATCCTTGATCATGGTCGTCAGCCGGTCGATGGCCATTATGCCGACATCGTACATGCTTTGGTCAATAGTGGTCAGGCCCAGGAAATGAGCTGTTTTGATATTGTCGTACCCCATCACCCCGATGTCCTCCGGAATGCGCAGGTTGTCTTCCTTGAGGGCGTGCATCACTCCGATTGCCTGTGCGTCATTGGTGCAGAAGATCGCCTCTGGCAGCCCACCGCGTTCCTTCATGATCTGCACGGCCTCGTAGCCCGCTTCCTCACTGTACCCGGAATGCTTGCGGGTGATGCCCTTCACGAAAAACTTCTGTTCCAGTGGCAGGTTGTAGGTTTCCAACACCTCCCGGAAGCCTTTTTCCCGGGAATCCGCCACCATGGATTTGCTGTGCGACCTTACTATGCCGATCTGTTTGTATCCCTGCTTGATGAGGTGCTCCCCGGCAAGATATCCGCCCTTGAAATTGTTCCAGAAAAAGTAATTGAAGTCACTGTGCATGGCTCCGACCAGCACGACCGGAATGCCGGCTTTTTTCAGCCTGTTACCGGTCTCATCGTCGATGTTGATGGACAGTATGAGCAAGGCATCGGGAATGCCACGGTCCAGGAAGGTCTTGAGGGTTTCCTCGGGTTCGGCGGAGCCGGTGTTGTAAATGATGAAATCAAGATCGGTATCCTTGAGCCGGTCCTTGACGCCCTTGAGCACCTCGTTGAAAAACGGAGTGGTAAAGGTCGGCAGGGCAACCGCAATGATCTGCGCCTCGCGCCGGGCCAGCTTCCGGGCGTTGACCTGCGGACGGAAATCCAGTTCGTCAATGGCATTCTGGACCCGCTTCTTGGTATCATCGGATACATAGGGAGACCCGTTCAGGACTCGTGAAACCGTGGATATAGCCACATTGGCTACCCGCGCAACATCATAAATCGTCTGTTTTTTTGCCATGTCATGAATTATGTTTGGCGTAAAATGCTAAAATAACAACACCATATGACTTTTTAATACGCTGCAGCCACAGGTGTATTTCGGACCGACCGCGCAATTTCTGCACCCGGCAGAATCAGCGCATCCGCCCGGCATAAAGAAACCGGAAGAGTATGGTTACCCTCCCTTTTGTAAGTGTTAAACTGCGGAAATAAAACTTAATTATCTAAAATAGTGAATATTCCAGAATAATTGTACTCCGGTGTTTATAGACCTTACCCTTCGAAGATATAACCGATCCGGACAGTACATTTTTTGCTGAAATCAACGCTACCGGTGAAAAAAATTGCTTTTCGATAACACGAATCGTTTGGCAGGGAACGAAATCCGCCGGTTTGTTCTTTTTCTTTTTGATGAAGCAACATCTGTTACCACAAATCAAAACAAGAAAAACAAGTCCGGAAAAGTTGACTACCTGGTCCCTACGTTCCATATACGAGCGCTCATCCCTGCACAGGGGGGTCACGGATGAGGTCGAAGAACCCGATCTGAGGGAAGCCTACATCCATTGCCGAAACATCACCAGAAAATATGCCAGGACGTTTTATCTGGCCACACGCTTCCTGCCTCATCATAAACAACGCAGCATTTTCGCGATTTACGGACTGTGCCGCTCCCTCGATGATCTGGTGGATGAAGCCGAGGACCTGGCAGCTCAAAATCCCGTGCACCTTCAGGAAATCGGAGATCGACTGGAGCAGTGGAAACAGGAGTTGCGCAACACCTATAATGGACAGCCATCCGACAACCCGATCCTGCTTGCCTTTTCGGATGTGCTCAGGCGGCACAACATCGACATTTCCCTGCCCTTCGAGTTGATCGAAGGTGTGTGCATGGACCTCACCAAGCACCGTTACGAGACATTTACGGAACTGTACGATTATTCCTACAAGGTCGCGTCGGTGGTCGGATTGATGATAAGCGAGGTCTTCGGATACGAAAGCGAGGATGCCTTGCAGCACGCCGTGGAGCTGGGTATCGCCATGCAATTGACCAATATTATGAGGGATATCGGCGATGACTTGCAAAGGGACCGCATCTATCTGCCTGCCGAGGATCTCCGTACATATGGTGTCACGGAAGCGGATCTGTTCGATCACCGCATGTCCGAGGGTTTCATTGCCCTTATGAACTACCAGATCGAACGTGCCCGGACGTATTATGAGCGGGCTGACAGGGGCATTCCCATGCTTTCACCCGACAGCCAGGTGCCCGTGCGGCTGGCGCGCCACAACTATGCCCGGATACTGGATCAGATCGAAGCCAATGGATATCAGGTGTTTTCCCGCCGGGCTTACCTGTCATTTACCCAGAAGATGTCCATTCTTCCAAGAGTCTGGTGGCATACGGTCCGGCCTGGGAAATAATTTCTTTAAAAATTCCCGGCTATCCTTTAGCTTGTTTTTGAGATTCACTTATCCGGTCAACCATAGCCTCCATACGTCCAAAATCCCTCTTATATGGAAAAAAGCAGCCACAGCTGGCACAGTCCCAGTTTAGGTGAAGAGATGACCCTTTCGATACACGGAACCGAAGGCACATCGTTACTGGCATTTCCCACCGACGGAGGGAGCCGGAACCAGTGGGAGGATAAGGGCTTGCTCAATGCACTTTCTTTTCAGCTGGAAAATGGGCATAACCGTATTTTTTGTGTCGATTCCATCGATAAAGCCGGTTTCCTTGACACGGACGCTTCGCCGCGTATCCGCATAAAACGGCAACGGCAGTATGAGTGCTACATCGCCGATGAAGTCCTTCCGTTCATCCGTAAGAACACAGGGGACCTTTTTGTGATGGCCGCAGGCGCACATATGGGAGGGTACCACGCCGTTAACCTGATGCTGAAATATCCATCCCGGATCCAGAAAGTCATATCCATAGGGGGGCGCTATCAAATCCGGCCGTTCATGGACGATTATTTTGACGATAATGTCTATTACAGCAATCCACTCGAGTATCTTCCCAACCTGGATGATCCCGATCTGCTGGAGGATATCAAAAAAAATGATATCAGGCTGGTCGTGACACCTGACGATCCCTACCTGGACCTCAGCTATATGCTCAGCGACATACTCAGGTCCAAAGCGATCGAACATATTTTCGACTACTGGATCGAGACCGGCGAGGATTTCTGGAAAAGATGGGGGGATATCCTGCAGCGCCATGTCCCGTAACCGGAACCGCAACGGCATCGTGACCGCCTCTGCAGCCGCCTGATTGCACCGGACAGTGACCATCCACCCAGGGTTCAGGAAATTTCAAGACAGCTTCATACTTGTTGCGTATATTAAAAGTTTGGGACATAAAGTAATTTGACATGAAGTTATTTTCTGACAAGAACATCGTACGAAAACACAGGAGCATTCATTTTGTCTGACAAGCAAGAACTTTACAACCAGCTTAAAGAGCTGGAGACCGAGCAGAGGAATCCCGAAACCATGCACGTGGACCTGGCCGACCCTCTGGAGATCGTCCGGTTGATGAACGAGCAGGACAAGAAAGTCGCCGAGTTCGTCAGCACCAGGAAAGAGCAGATTGCACAGGCCGTGGGCTATGCCCATGAGGCCCTGGCGCAGGGGGGAAGGCTTATTTACACCGGTGCGGGCACCAGCGGCAGGCTGGGTGTGCTGGATGCCGCCGAGTGTCCGCCCACTTTCGGAACCCGTCCCGAGCAGGTGGTCGGGCTTATTGCCGGAGGACGCGAGGCCATGTTCGTGGCTCAGGAAGGGTCGGAAGACCTGCCCGAGCATGGAGAGCGGGATATTGCCCAGCTGAACGTTACGGATAAAGACGTGGTTTGCGGTTTGGCAGCCAGCGGTCGTACCCCTTATGTGCTGGGCACACTCGATGAAGCCAAGCGCCGGGGGGCTCGGACCGTCATGGTCTGCTGTGTGGTGGCCGAACGCGTCAAACTCGAGCAGAAACCGGATGTGATGATCGACATCCCGGTCGGCCCGGAAGTGATCATGGGCAGCACCCGGCTCAAAAGTGCCACCGCGCAGAAAATGGTCTGCAACATGATCTCTACCGGTGCCATGATCCGCCTCGGAAAAGTCTATGAGAACGTAATGGTGGATTTGATGCTCACCAACAAGAAACTGGTGGAGCGCTCGCGCCGCATCATCACCATGTTCACCGATGTCGACTACGACGAGGCCTCGCGGCTGATGAAGGAATCCGGCGGCAAGGTCAAAGTGGCCCTGCTCATGGGCCTGGCCAGCATAGACAAGGAAGAAGCGGAAAAGAAACTTGAGGAACACAACGGTTTCATCCGTGCGGCATTACAGGCCTACGAGAACGAGTAACCCGACCGGGGCGCTGTTCAGCAAAGATAGCTTCCGGCTGAAACGATCTGGTAACAGTGAGGCAAACCCAATTTGCAGGCAGGCAGAACAGCGCCTATTATTTCCGGATGCAGATCGCGGTTATCTGCTGCCTTATTCTTTTTATCCTGCTTTTCCGTTTCTGGCCGGTTGACACGGGAGAGGATGGGGTCCTCAACGGGCAGTTTGACGGGGAGCGGATATTCATGCCGGAATTTATTGAAACCAGGCAGGTCTCGGCGGTCGAACGGATCGCACCTGCAGTGCCCCGAGTGGAAGTGGTCGTGCCGGAGGATGAAGTGGTTGACGTGGAGTTCGACCTGGAAGTTCATGCCGACAGTGATGATTCCGGCCTTGCCCCATTTCCAGTGGAGACAGGCCCCGGTGAAGTGGTGGAAAACCCCGACCGGCCGCCCAATGTGCGACGGATCGTCGAGCCGGTCACCCCGCCGCAAGCACGCAGGGACGGGGTGCGCGTTGAAGTCATCGTGCATTACATCGTCTCTGAAAACGGGGAAGTAGAAGAGGTGACCATCGTGGAAATGCGCAAATACAACCCGGACACCGGTACCTTTGAGAGCGTATCGGAAACAGGATACGGTTTCCGGGAAATCACGCTCCGGGCCGCTGAACAGTGGTTGTTTCATCCTGCCGAGCATCAGGGCAGGCCGGTACGGTCCACCGCCCGTCACCGTTTCACATTTGGCAGCTGAATGGTAGCTTGACGTCATACGGGCAGGCCGCCCAGTTCCTTACCATCATCGAATGGTTTATGAAATGTGTATTATACGACTTCCGGGAACCGGCCGGACCGGATCAAAATGCGCGGATTCGTGTTGCTACAGCCTCCGATTTGTCATATATTAGCTTCCCTGTTCAACCGGGGCTCACATGAAACGGAGAGATGCCGGAGTGGTCGAACGGGCTCGCCTGGAAAGCGAGTGTGCCCTAACCGGGTACCGAGGGTTCGAATCCCTCTCTCTCCGCTCCCCACCAAGACACGGCTCCGCAATGGCCCGCTCCCAAACGAACCGGAAAATTATCCTCAACGGGCATTGCTATTAGTTTTTTTATGATTACATTCCGGATTGCGGGTTTAGTATGTGTAATCATTTAGTGAATTGTTCCCCTGAGGAGGTGTTGGTTGGCGATGTGTTTTTACATGAGGCCAGCAACTTCTCTTAAGTGATTATATTTCATAATTATTTATAAGGTTTATCACTCCCGGATACCGTTCCCATTTTATCCCAGGTATGATGAAGAAAACATGCATCTTTGTGGCTGTGTTGTTGTGGATCTCTATAATCTCCTGTGAGCGACCCTCCAGCCCGGATTTTGAACTGCAACAAACATTCGATGTTCCGCTTGTCGAGCAAACCCAATATAAGCTTATTGGTGGCGGGAAGGGCGCCATTATCGACACGACCAATGAAGACTTTCAGGATCTGTTTGCCGAAGGGCCAGACGGACTCATTTTCCTGAGTACGGAAATTGATTTTGAGATAGGGGATGTGGACGATATCAGCCCGGAACTGAGCATCGATCCAACCGAATTCGAGAGCGAAATCGGCAGCCTGGAAATTGATGATTTTTCTTCCTCTTTTGAGTCTGAAATCGGAGAATTCACGGGTGAACCGGAAGATCTGGAAGAGCAGCAGGTGGAAGTCGGTGTATTAGAGATAGAATTCCGTGCCTCAGGTACAGCTGATTTCGAACAAGTGACAGGATTGGATGCAGGTGCATATGGAGCCGGTGACCCGCTGCCAGGCCCTGTAGAGATAACCCTTACCATAGAACTCGATAACCCTTCGTTTGAAGAAGCTGTTATCGAAAGTGGTGGAATCCGGTTTTTCTTTGACAATGATCTGGGTTTCGATATCCAGAACATGTCAGCTACGCTGATCAGTCAGGCAGACGGTGATGCACGTCCCGTTGGGAATGACATCAGCTTTGGTGCCATACCATACGGCGAATCCAGGGATGATGTCGTTCTGTTTGACCAGGGCGAAGTGCTGGAAGCACCGATGGCTTTTGAAGTGACGGTAAGCTGGGAGTCGCAGGTCATGCAGGATGCACCGGGAGAAATTTCAGCCGAATCGCAGGAAGAGAACCTGATGGTCCGGCGTGCTACCGGCACGGTCAGCGCCCAGAAACTGCATCCGGAAACGGAGCCAATAAGCTCGTCCAATCCCGACTTTGAGTATGCCATCGTTTCCGGAGATCCCGGTCCGGATGATGAGTTCGACCTCGAACTCTCCATAGTTAACAATACCTCCCTGACCCTGTATGACAGCATCCTGTCCGGCATGCCGGAGATTACTATCATCAACTCGGACGGACAGATCATCGATGAACCGAAGGTCTTGGAGAATCTGTCACGTCCCGGGGCAAACCAGTTCGAAGCCGGGGAGGCCGCCCGGGTGATACTGGATCTGACAGGACAGAAGATTACCAGGGAACTCGATTATGAAATCAGCCTGGGAACTACAGGGGGAGGCGGAATTACCGTGGACAGAGATGATTACTTCCTGGTTACGCCCAGCACCAGTACCCTGAAGTTTGTCGAAGCGCGTTCCGATATCGATCCCCAGGAAGATATTCCCCTGGAGGATGCCGTGGAAATCAAGGGTGATTTTGTCAATGCCGAGGTAGAGGAAGGGGAGCTTCGTTTTGAGATCAGGAACGGGAGTGCCATCCCGCTTGTCATCGACGAACTGACTCTTTACAATGATGACGGGTTTACTGCCAAAAATACCAGCCGTTTCTTTGCCGCCGGGACCGTGATTGCCACTATCAGCGATATCACCATTCCACCCCTGCAGACAACAAGTGTAACAATTCCCCTGGATAACACCGGAATTTCACGGAAAATCGGCTACGACGGCACAGCTTCATCTCCAGGTACCGAGGAGCCGGCAACCGTCTACGCAACCGATCTGATCGTGGTTGATATTGAAGGCTCTGTGCAACTGCAATCTGCCTCGGCCGTCCTGTCATCGCAACAATTCACTGTTTCCGGAGAAGTGGAATTCGATGACAGTGAGTTTCAGCTTACCAGTCAGGATCACTATGTGGAATTTTCATCCGGATTACTGAAAATAGATAACATCATCAACGAAATCGATCTGGATATCGATACCCTCATCATTTCCTTTCCCGGAATACGCCAGGACACCGACGGTACCGGCCGTTACCGCGAGGCCGATTCTCTCTGGTTTGAATTTTCAGGGTCCAACCGCATCAGACGCGGCTCTGATACACAGCATCCCCAGCCGGAAATCCATCAGTCGCTTGAAAATGTCCGGATATATGCTCAGGGAAACAAGGTAACCTACTACATGAGGGCGGTTACGGAAAACACCCGGGATGCCGTGGGTGATGATACCGTGCGTACCGTTCGCTCAACGGACCGTTTTCAGGCAACAACGGAGATCAGGGATCTGGAAATCGGAGCGGCCTATGGAGAAATCCGTACGCGTGTGGAATTTCTCGGAGAGGATTATGATAATAATGGCGCACTGGATATTTTCAATGCAAACGAAGCCGAGATCACCGAACTGGAGGATTTGGAAGAGCTGTCGGAGCGCTTGTCGGGCCTTCGTCTTGTAAATCCCGCCTTTGACCTGATATATGACACCAACATCGGTGTCAGGGGCACGGTCATCGCAGCCATACTGGGGGTCAATGACAGTGGAGAGGAGATGTACCTGTCCGGAAAACCGGGAACCGAAATGGAGGTCCGGCCCGGTGATCAGTTCGACGGCCTGCATGCCATGGGCACCCCGGTCCCGCGTTCCGATCTGATCAGGTTTGAACTCGAACCGGCTGACAATATCGGCGAAGTCATCCGCAATCAGGTGATCCGGTTTGATTCGGAAACGACCAACGTCGAGGATTTTCTTAGCAATTTGCCGGTTGAGCTCCGTTTTATAGGAAAAATCCTTGTAAACCAGGAGGGCGGTGATGGATTTCTGGTAAATCCGGTCCAATTGGATGCAGGTATGGGCATTGATATCCCGATCAATCTGTCAACAGCGGTAGACTCGCCGGCAACACTTGAGGACACCTTGGAGACCGATTTGTCCGACCTCCCCTCGTCGGAAGACGATATGGGCCTCAGCGAAGCCACACTGTTTGTGATGTATGAAAACGCTCTTCCGTTTGATGCGGGTTTCACACTTGAGTTCCTTGATGGAATGGAACAGGTGATTGCCACTGGCACAGGACAACCGATGGAGCCTGTTACCTTCAAAATCGATGGTGCCGCTGTTCATCCGGAGTCCCGCTTTGTTGATCAGCCAACGAACGGGATGTCGGAAATCAGGCTTGATCCCGATCAGCTTGATGCACTGCACAAGACACGCTACATCAGGCTGCTGGGGACACTCGCGACCAGCAGGGACGATATATCCGGCGAGGTCAAGGTCCGGACCAATGATTTCATCGGTTTAAGCATCAATGCAAACATAAAAACGTCCGTCAAAGTGAACTGAGTTAACCATGATCACCATTCGTTTATTTGCCAGGATAACCACATTTTGCATGGTCTTTGCCACGACCCTTGGTGCGGGCGAGGCGACAGCCCAGGCGCTGCATAACACGTCCGCCAGCATTGCCCTGGGTGGTGGTGGAGCGGCCTATGTGAACGGATACCATGCCAACTTCGTCAATCCCGCCAACCTCATGCTTCCGGAAAGGGATACCCGTATCACCATCGGTGTGCTCGGCGGCATACACTCCGCAGCCGGCGGCCGCCTTATCAATATCGGACTGTACAACAAGCATTTTACCAAAGGCGAGGTGATCGATACCCGACGTGCCCTGCAGATTTCCGATGACTGGTTCGGAAGCTGTCCGCGTTCCGTCGCACATGGCGGCCTGGGGCTGGATGTGGTACCGTTGGGCGTGAGCTACCGGAGGGAGGATATGGCTTTCAGTGCCGCAGCCAGGGTCCGCACCCTCGGCACTATCGGCATGAGCAAAGGGCTGTTTGAAATGGGACTTACAGGGCTTGATTCGGAGGTATTCCGCGACCCGAAAAAAGTCAACCTGAATTCCGAAATGCTGGCTTTTTGGGAACTTTCATTCGGGTTTGCCATGCCCGTATGGATGAATCAGGAACAATTCACACCCGGATCGATGCGGGTTTTTGCCGGAGCAGCCCCGAAAATCCTGTTTGGAAGGGGATTTGCCCGGATGGGTCTGGTATCGGAACTCCAGGTTGCCGGGCGGGATATGGAATCCCGTGTGGTCCACGATTTTGAATACTACATCCTCACAGTTGGAAACCTGACGGACGGATTCCGGGAGTACTATGAGGAGCGAAGGGTAAGGGACAACAGGGACGCCGTGCTCGGGGACTTCATCGACGATGATGCCTTCTCGGACCTGGGTAACAGAATGGGCGCCGGATTCGGACTGGATATGGGCGCGACATTCGAATGGTACAGAAAGGATGTATCCATGCCGGTCATCGGCTCAGGCCCGCAGATCCTCAGGGCATCGCTGTCCATCACCGATGTCGGCGGCATCAACTTCCGTAAAAACCCCGGTGACTTCCGCGCCAACGATATCTTCCAGTGGGAAGGGCTGGATGTTGACTTTGATTATATCGACGAAGAGCACGACGGCGATTTTTCCAACTACCTGGAGTTTGTGTTTGAGGACAGTATCGGCAGTGACATCTACGCCAATTTCACGCCACATGACGTGGATAATCACCGCGTCGGGCTTGCACCCATGGTCACGATCGGCGGTGCATTAGAGATGGGCCGGCTGGGTGTGATGATGGACATCGGGAAAGGCATCAACAACCGGAGTGTCAACAGCCGGCGCATATACACGGCTCTCGGGACCGAATACCGGATCGTGGATCTCATCCCGGTGCGGATGGGAATGAGGATGGGTGGGCACTCCGCCGTGACCCTCTCCGGCGGATTAGGTATCGATCTGAAGAACTTTGAGTTTTCAGCGGGTATCATGGCTACACCGTCATCACGATCGGGTGGCATGAACCTGTCGGCCGCCTGGAGTGGGTTTATCGTGCGGATCTGATGATGCTCCCTGTATGTCAGCCAATCAGTGCAAAAAAGCCGGGCTGGCACTTGCAGCTGTTTTCGGCGTAACCTTTCGTTGTCACCATCAAGTTCCATCCCGTAAGGATGACTATCAACCTCCATCCCGTAAGGATGACCATCGGCCTCCATCCCGTAAGGATGACCATAAACCCCTGGTCAGGATTCCGGTGAGTTCCCCTCTTCGATGAACGAATCGCGCAATTCCTGCATCCTGGAAAAACGGTAGAGGGAGATTTCAAACGGGAGCTCTTTGCGTTCGGTGATGTGGGTCGCCAGCAGAGAAGCCACGAACTCCGAGTAAAGCAATCCTTTGGAACCCAGCCCGGTGTAGACATACAGCCCCTTCTTCCCGTAATGCTCACCGGCAATCGGCAGGCGATCGGGGGTGGTGGCACGGATCCCGGACCACTGACCGATGCGCTGACAACGTGGGTAAAGCTCCGGCATGAACTCTTGCAGTTTCTGGTCTAGCAGCCCCGCACCCTGGGCGTCTGGTTTTTCATCGTGGAAGTGGTGTTCATATGTGCTTCCCACGGCCAGCTTGTGATTTTCAATCGGGGTCATGTAGCCGTAAGCAGAAATGGCCGGCAACTGGCCGATGTTTTCCGGACATTCGTAGACAGCCAGCTGGCCCTTTACGCCATTCAACGGCAAGTCGCTCCAGTATTTGTTCTCCCGTACCTTGTAGCCCGATGTCATGACCAGGATCGGGGCGCTCATTTTCTCCTTTTGATTATTCAGCGTCCATGCACCGTTATTATCCAGACTGTAGGGACCTCCAAACAGAAAATCTACCCCGGATTCCTTGAGATATGTAGCAAAAGTTTCCAGGTATTCGGGAGTGCGGACAACCTTGCCCTTGGATATATACAATCCTCCTGAACTTTCTTTGAGATGGGGGGCTATTTTCTGCACGGAATCAGCATCCAGCCATTCGATCCATCCTTTGGGCCATCGGGTATGTTTCAGGGAGCGACGGAAATTCCTGGCAAGAGTTTCATCAATGGCCGGCCGCAATACCCCATTCTGAAGTTTCAAAGGCGTGGTGCTTCGGGAGCTGAGCTGTTCCAGGCGCTTTTCCAGCATCCGAAAGCAGGCCTCGGCATTCCAGACCATGCGGGCTCGCTGACCTGTAGCCGGATTGACCATGCCCGCCGGCACACCCGATGCTCCGTCACCGATGTCACGAGCCTCGTATACCAGTATCTTGAGATTCTTGTTTTTTTCGATTAACTGTGCTGCTGTTGCGAGTCCGGCCAGTCCACCGCCTGCGATGATAACATCGAATTTTTTCATGCTGTCTACTTACAATTGCTTGTATCTCAAATGGTGCATGGAATGGGAACGTTGTCCCGTTCGGTTTGCTCTACGAACGTTATAACAGGGATTTGGAGGATGTGGTCTTGGCACCGGCTCTGGTCATTTCGTCCCAGGCCTGTTCAAGTGAGCCGTCCAGGTCAATACCGCGGACAGCATCCTCAACTACATTGACTTGGAAACCAAGTTTGATGGCATCCAAAACAGTCCATTTTACACAAAAATCCGCTGCCAATCCAGTAACATATAAGGTATCGATTTTCCTGTCCTTCAGATACCCGGCAAGTCCCGTGACGGTCTTCTGATCGTTCTCGAAAAATGCCGAATAGGAATCGATTTCCTTGCGGAATCCTTTTCGTACGATGAGCTGGCTGGATGTTATGTCAAGATCCGGATGGAAGCGGGAGCCCGGAGAACCCTGTACGCAGTGATCCGGCCAGAGGACCTGATCGCCGTAATCCATTTTGACAACATCAAAAGGTTCTTTGCCCTCATGGGAAGAGGCAAAGGAATGATGACCCGAGGGATGCCAGTCCTGGGTATTCAGTATCACATCGAAGTGACCGGTAAGCCGGTTGATGAGTGGAACGACCTGATCACCTTCGGGTACAGCCAGGGCACCGCCCGGGCAGAAATCGTTTTGAACGTCGACAACAAGTAG
Source organism: Cyclonatronaceae bacterium (assembly GCA_046483675.1). Lineage (GTDB taxonomy): Bacteria > Bacteroidota > Rhodothermia > Balneolales > Natronogracilivirgulaceae > SKNL01. Next base: position 13,197 of record JAWOCT010000064.1, on the reverse strand, counting down.
TGCTTTCATGGTTTTTGTCCGGTTTGGAAGGTTATGTTTGCATCAAGTCATTTGTCCGTCGATGATCCCGATGGAGGATGAAAACCACATACGCAACGGCAGTCCCGATTGCCTTCAAGGCGAAAGTTCTTCAATAAGGGATGACAAATCATCATCCAATACCAATTCATAACGCTTCGGGTCCTTTAGTCGTTTGATCGGATCGGGCAACCTGGCAATACGTGTGTTACAGAAATCGGCAATGGCACTTACGTCGACTTCATGTTCTGCGGGCCGGCCGTCTTTCATGACCATAAACCGGATATTCTCATGGTTGCCGGAACGGCTGACGAAAGATCTGTCGGAATCAGTCGTGCCGCCATCGTCAGCAAGCCGGATGATATCCCGTTTGAACTTTCCGTCACTTTCCGTGACCCTTATGATTTCTTTGACACCGGGCAGGTTCCGCTTGGATGCTTCATCGGTCGTTTTCATGCTGGGACGGCCATCGAGGGAGCTAATTTTGTAGACCCCGCCCAGCGCGGCATCAGGATAGCCGGTAACAAGCCGTGTACCCACGCCGAAATAGTCGATTGGCGCCTGTTTTTCCCGGAGTTCCGTAATCCTTTTTTCATCCATCTGATCTGATGCCACAATGGCAACATAATTAAGTCCCGCATCATCAAGCATGGACCGGGACTTGTGTGACAATTCGATCTGGTTGCCGCTGTCAAGGCGTATGCCCTTCAGACGATGGCCCTTTTCTTCCAACTCGCGACCTACGGTGATCGCGTTGGGGACACCGGAGCGGAGGGTGTCGTAGGTGTCGACCAGCAGGATGGTGGCATCCGGGTAATAACGTGCATAGGTCCTGAAGGCATCCAGCTCGTTTTCAAAGCACTGGACCCATGAATGAGCCATGGTGCCCGAAGCAGGAAATCCATAGCGTTTTGCAGCGAGCACGTTTGAACTGGCATTAAAGCCGCCGATGACAGCTGCCCGGCTGGCCGCAATCCCGCCGGCACCGTGACCCCGGCGCAGCCCGAAGTCCACCAGTTGGGTTGTATCACCGGCCGCAAGCCGCAATCGGCGGGCTTTGGTGGCAATGAGGGATTGAAAATTGAGGATGTTGAGCAGCAGGGTCTCCACCAGCTGGCAGCTGAGCAGGGAACCGGATACGGTGAGCACCGGCTGACCGGGAAATACCACCTCACCTTCACGGGCCGATATCACGGTTCCATCGAAACGGTATTTTTCCAGATATTTCAAAAAGTCCGTGCTGAAACCCTGTTGCTCGAGCCAGTCCAGTTCGTCCCGGTTGAAGCGGAAATCCTTCAGCACAGAAAGTACGTCCGCCAGTCCCGCAAAAATCACGTACTCGCCGGCAAAAGGTGCCTTGCGAAAGAAAAAATCGAAATGAGCCTCTTTATAGTGCATGCCGGCCTTGTAATAGCCCTGACACATGGTGAGCTGATACATGTCTGTATACAGGGCCGGTTCGGGTATTTCGTTGATGCTCATAAGGTTAAAATGAAAACAGATTTACTGATCGACTTCGGAATGATCGCTGGCCTTACCACTGCCAAATGCGGGAAATCAGAGCCGTTTTGCCCGTTGGTAACATCCATCCTAACTTAGGCCGGCAGGTTCGTAATTCAAAATAAGTTAACCTATATTGTGAAAAATTCTGAGCATCGGTCCGACCAGATATATAATGAATTGTAACAGTATGTTATCTTTTATCTTATATGGGCTTCTGACGTTTATCGCGGTGGAAGTGCAAGGGCAGGATCCCATCTCACTGCCCACCAATGAAGAAGTTTTGGCCGATGAAACCGCCCGCCTGGTCGGACAATGGCTGGATGATGACGGCAGGTTGAAGCCGGACAGTGCAGCCGTGATCCCGCAGCCGGTCTATCTCGATATGGACGCCCCCGTCCGTGTGCGTACGCGGATTGAAAACCGGCTTCTGGAGTACGGACTCCGGCTGGCGGCCGAGCCCGATGGCTATCACTCCCTGAGGATAGAATGGGATTCGGAGAACATCCTGATCTTGAAGCGCAGAGGTGCAAGCCGGCGCACACTGCGAACCGATCTGTTCTTTACCTGGCTGGATCCGGCATCAGAGATACAAAAAACCTGGAACTCCTCGTTTGTGTGGGAGGATGACGTTCCGACGGATCAGGTGTCGATGGTGGCCGGTGCCTGGGATCCGGCGTCCTTTCATCAGAAAACGGATACCCGGCACTCATCCTTTTTCCGCCGCATTGCCGAACCGGCAGTGATAACCGGTGCCGTCGCCGTTACCATCTACCTGCTTTACAACGTGCGCAGCTGATGTCTTTCACCCTCACACGCATTGCCATTATTGTGCTCACCACAGTTGTTGCACTGTCGGTCTACCAGTGTGCCACACCGACCCAACCGACAGGCGGGCCGGCTGACCGCACTCCGCCGGAAATTGAGGAGACCGAACCCGCCACCGGGACCACGATGTTCGACGGCGACCGCATCCGCTTCCATTTTACGAAATACATCAACCGCAACAGTTTTCGCGACGCTTTCCAAATGGAACCGGATCTGGATATCGACTATGAGATCAGCTGGCGAAGGCACCGGGCTACGGTCAGCTTTAACGACCCGCTTCCGGATACGACTACCATCATTTTCACCCTCGGGACGGAACTGGCCGATACACGGAACAACCGCATCCCGTCGCCTATACAGCTGGCCCTCTCTACCGGTCCGGAAATCGATGAAGGCCGCATTACGGCTGTGGTAAAGGATGCTGAGACCGGCGAGAGTATGGCCGGTGAACGCGTGGTCCTTTACCGCTATCCCGTCGACTTATCTGTCGGGGCCGATTATGTGGGAGAAGCGGATACAGCGGGACAGGTCCGCTTCAACTACCTGCGTGAAGGAAGATACAAAGGTTTTTGGCTGGATGACCGCAATCGCAACAGGCGCTGGGATCCTCCGCGGGAGTCGGCCCAACCCTTTCCGACCGATACTCTTGTCCTCGAAAAAGAGGGAGAGGCAGACCTTGGCAAGGTCTTCGTCGTCCAAAAGGATACCATGGCCCCGTTGCTCCAGGCCGTCGGTATGCTGTCCGAAGTCAGACTGCGCCTGCGTTTCAGCGAAGCTGTCGAAATCGGCGATGATGTAGCTATAACCGTCTTCCGGGAGGATCAAGGCAGGGCCACCGGGGCCGTCCCGCTTTTTGTAGATGCGCAGAATCCGAATATCCTGCTGGCCCAGGCACTGGACCCGCTCCCCGACGACACCCTTTATCATCTTGAACTGCAAGGGGTCACCGATGCTTCAGGAAATGAAGCGGCTTTGGACGTCGAAACCTTTCCGGGATCCGATGAACCCGACACCTCGCTTGTGCGGTATATAGCTAACGACACCCGGAGAGGGGTCGCTACGGACGAACCGATTGTAATCCGCTATTCTACATTGCTCGATCAGAGTCCAATTGTGCTTGATTCGTTAGTGGTAGTGGAGAGCGAGGATGCATACCGACCCTGGCCTCACGCCGAGACGCGTGACAATCTGCTCTACATCTATCCCGATGGAGAATGGCGAAGAGGGGAGGACTATGAGATCCGTGTGTGGGATGCGAGCCGATCGGATCGGCGCACCATCCAGCCACGCATATTATACGATGACGAGCTTGGCGACCTGGCCGTGCGCATTGAAGAGCCGCGAACCGACAGTACAGAACATCGCCTGCAACTGCTCGACGAACAGGCTGATGTCATCCGCCAGGAGATATTTCTTTCCGAAATGGAGTTGCAAGGCATTCCCGCCGGACGCTATACGCTGAAGGTGTACGAACTTCGGGAAGGGTTCCGTGAATGGGACCCGGGCAGGGTGGATCCGTTCCGTCCGCCGGCGCCCTTTTTCATCCAGAGGAACGTGCCGGTTGAACGTAATATGACCGGACAGGTATCTGTAGAATGGCCCTGAAAACCTTTGTCGCATTGACCCTGATCCTCGGCTGGACCCTCCTGCCGCTGCCGGATGCCCGTTGCGCCGACACACTGCACATCCCGGCATCCGCCATCCAGAGCGGACTGGAAGATGCCCGTTCGCTGGTCCTCCGCCCGGATAGCCTGCTCATTGTTAGCGAGACCGGCGCCGGCAAGATTTCGGGGTTTCGGGTGGATGTGGCATCCGCTGATACACCGGAAAGCATTACAATGGCAAGGGTACTGGAGGAATCCGGTGATTGTAAAATCCAGGAACCCGACGGACTTTCATGGGTGGCGGATACCCGCGCCGCGGTCATCTGCCAGGGCACCGGTCAGGTCTATCTGCTGGATAACGCACTGCGTTGCATGCGCAGTCTCAGTGTACCACCCTGGGTGCCTGGGGGACACACCTTCATGGCTTCCGATGTTGCGGGTAATGAGTTCGGTGAATTGTTCGTGCTGGATGGATCGGCGCAGCGTGTCTACCATTTTGATGCCAATGGTGCCTATTTGCAACATTTCATCCTTGAGGATATGGCAGATCCCACCCGGATGATCTATTACGATAAATCGCTTTTTATCACGGATCCGGCAGAAGGGAAGGTCCATGCCATCACGGACGACGGCAATAACCTGGCGAACATCGGCATCTTTCCGGAGCTCATGCGTGTCAGGATCATCGATGGCACCATCTGGGTACTGTCCGGCCAGGCCATCCACTTGTTCTCCATTACAGGTCAGCATATCGGAAACCTGATGCCCCAAGGACCCGGCGATGCAATACGGGATGTGGCCGGATCAGGCGACCGGGTATTTCTATTGACTGGTGGTTCTTTGTATTTTTGGAATTTATCACCATGAAACCATCGGACCCTGAATCCATCGGAAAATCCATATGGCCACTCACATACACTTCATCATGAACAACAACCCGGGCAAACGTCGGGTGCTTCATTCCGTGCTGGCCATCCTGACCGGCATCCTCATCCTGCTATGGCCCGATGCCCTGTACTACATCCTTGGCAGTTACCTGATTGCCACCGGGGTGCTGTCGCTGTTTTTCCGGGCACCTTCCTTTCTTGTGGCCGTATCCATCATTACGGGTATATTCATTTTCATCTTTCCTTCGTTTATTCCCTACTTCTTTGCGTTCTTTTTGTTGGTGATAGGTTTGGGTTCGCTTTTGAGCGGCGGGATCGGACTGGCATTGCTCCCGCTACTGGCAGCTGCGCTGCTGTTGGCGTTTCCGGACATTATATCCATTATCGTGGCGGCATTCCTTATGCTCTATGGCCTTACCTCCATCATAGCCATGATCCAGTCGCGAAAAAAAGACAAGGAAATCATCGAAGTTTACTGACAGCACGGAAGGGAATCTTGTGATTGGTATCTGGTGAACGGAGCCCGGTTCAGGATTCCTTGCCGGTCGGCAGCATTTGTGACGATTATCAATATCTGTATCTTGATGAAAATACGTAATATCAACCATTTGTACCTAAGAGAGTGGAGGCTGGCGGCCGTCGTCCTGTTGCTCTCCTTTCTTCTGGTCTATACATCCAGGACTTTGCGACTCGAGAGTGGTGCAGCCATAGCGCCACCAGAGCGGTCGGTGCTGCTGATCCACGACACGGTCGGACTGGACGAACTGATCGGTCTGATGGAGGAAAACGGAATCGGATTCCAGACTGATGAACTGCGATGGGCATCCGGCATTCTTGGATGGCGTCGTTTCAACCAGGGTCGGTATGAACTGGATGGACCGATGAGCTACTCCGATTTTTTTTCGAAATTGGCCTTGGGATTGCAGGATCCCGTGCCGTTGCGCATTCCACCAGGTCTGACAAAGGAAAGGCTCAGGGAGCGTATTTCCATGCAGATGCAGTTTGACGCCCGTGAGCTGGCCGAAGTTATGCGTGATACCAGTTTCCTGGGTTCTCATGACCTGGAGCCGCATCTTGTCTACGGCCGTATCCTCCCCGATACCTATGAAGTGTACTGGACGGCCTCGCCGCAACGTCTGCTGGAGCGTCTGTTTTCGGAATTTGAGACCAGGGTGATCCGTCCGCATGCGGACAAATTGCAGCAACTGGGCCGCAGTGTCGATGAGATCACTACGCTGGCGTCGATTATCGAGTGGGAGGCGCGCTTCGAAGACGAAAAGCGCGCCATCAGCGGGGTCTACTGGAACCGTCTCAATCGCCGCTGGAGGCTTCAGGCCGATCCAACGGTGAATTACGCCAAGGGGGAGCGCAGCCGGTTGGTGTACGATGACTATCGCATCGATCATCCCTATAATACCTACCGCGTGCATGGCCTGCCTCCGGGTCCGATCACCAATCCGACGCTGAGTTCTATCGAAGCGGCGTTGTATCCGGAAGATCACAACTATATGTACATGGTTGCCACTCCGGACGGCAGGCACGCGTTTTCACGAACCTATGCCGAGCATCGCAGGAAAAGCCGGCAGTGGACCGACTGGCTGCGGGATCAGCGCCGGATCAAGGCTGAAATGGAGCGCGAAGAGATGGAACGCGAGAAAGCGGAACGTGAAAAACTGGAACGCAATGAGCCGCTTCAGGAGGAACACGGCGGGAGCAATGAAAAGCCGTGAGTCTCGATTAATTATTCGCAATTTCTTCAAGAAATCAACATAAATTTCAGCTTATTTCAATTAAACTCCTATTCGGATTGGTGCCATGGGATTGCTGGAATCATTGACCTTTGAATTTGACTGGTTTAACTATATTGTGCTGCCCCTGATGATATTTGCGGCGCGGGTAGTCGATGTGACGTTGGGAACGTTGCGGATCATTTTCGTTTCGCGGAGCATGAAGGTGCTGGCACCTATGATCGGATTTTTTGAGGCTTTGATCTGGCTGTTCGCGGTAGGTCAGATTTTCCAGAGCCTGACCAACATAGGGCTCTATTTTGCTTATGCTGCCGGTTTCTCTGCAGGAAATTATATAGGGATTTATCTGGAAGGCAAGATCGCCATGGGACTCCTCTGTGTCCGCACCATAACTACCGAAGATGCCACTGAACTGATCGAGTACCTGAAAGAGAACGATTTCGGGGTTACATCGATCTCCGCAAGCGGAGTCAGTGGCCAGGTCCGACTCATCCTGAGCATCATCAAGCGAAAGGATCTCTCCCGGATGATTCAGATCGTGAAGGATAAAACACCCAGGGCTTTCATATCTATTGAGGATGTACGGTCGGTCGATGAAGGATTTTTCCCGCAGAAAAGCCTCAGCCTGTTTTCCCATCTCCCGCTTAAACGGAAATAGGATAGTGGATCCTTTCCCGCCTGACAGGCTGCCGACTTACCTTCTGTCACCTCCCTGCTGATCTCTTTCCCCTGATGCCTCTTCTTCCTCTTCTTCCTCTTCTTCTACTTCTACTTCTACTTCTACTTCTACTTCTTCTACCTCTTCTTCAGGCTCATACTTTAATACGTTCTCACTATCGTCGATATAAAGAAAGTGCAGATGATGGTTGATGTGGCTGCCGCGGAAATCGATTTGGGTGATCGTCCCTTCGTGAGCGGGCCGATGGCGCAGTTCCTGTTTAATACGCACTGGATTTTCCAGAGCTGCTATGGAGCTGAACAGGTAGTGGGCTACATCATAACCCAGATGGGCAAAGTTGTCAGGCCGGTATCCGGCAAGGGACTGGTAATTGTTGCGGAAATGGTACACCTTCCGGTTGTCTTCATCCCGATGGAAAAAACTGCTGTAAAAGATGTCAAAATAACGTCTTCGGGCATCACTGAAATCTAAATGAGCCATCTCTTCATTGCCCAGGATGGTGACATCGCTTCGCAAAGCCTGCAGATCATTGAGGATGAGGTCGATAAGCTGCCCGGCCCCGCCCCCCGTCACCGACAGATAGAGTCCTTCGACAGGAATGAGTTCGAAATCCTCATCTTCGAAATAGGTTCGGGCTATGGTCCGGTTGCCAGCAAAATAGGGGGTAATATGTCCCACTTCAAAAGCCCGCTCTTCGAAATTTTCACTGAAATAGTGGACTATCTTCGCTCCCAGACGCTCCGCTTCATTCCGGAACTCCCTTGCCTCCCTGGTTACCGGCAGATTGCTCTGGGTGATGACGGCCAGCGTATCCAGCTCCAGTTCGTTTACCGCAAAAGCAGCCATGGCCCTGCCACGCGCTTCGAATGTGGGATTGACCTGGTAGAGGTATGGATTGTTGATATTCAGGGTGTCGGCATTGGCCAGTGGTGGGATGACCGGGATCTGGTAGTATTCGGCCAGATCGCGTATCCGGTAGGCCGCCTCGGATACCAGCGGACCGATCACTGCGTCGGCATGGTATTTCCAGGCCAGGCGCGACATTGCCGCTTCCAGCGTGAGCGATGTGTCCGAGGTTTCCATGTGATGCAACCGGATCTTCTTCTCGTTTCGGGAACGGTTGAATTCCTCGGCCGCCAGCAGATAACCATTGTAAAGGGACCGTGAGATCTGCCATTCTCTGGTCCCGGGTTCAGCAGCGGGAAGTAATACACCAATGTTGTAAACGATGCCGTCCGGAGCTTTTCCAAAAGAAGTATTGCCTCTGGTTGGCATGCTCTGGATGCGGCGTTCCAGCGCACCGATGATATTTGTGTCGTTGGTGGCTTCAAAATAGGGTTGAAGCGCGTCAAATAGTTGTATGGCCTCGAAGCGACTCATGTGATCGAGTCCGAAACGGATCAGGTCGAGCTGAACCCGGGCCTTCTCGCTTTGCATGAAGGCCATTTTCCGCTGAACGGTCGTAAGATACCCCATGATCTGCTGATAGAGGGTCGCTGCATCCCGGTGCAAATTCTGGTAGGCCGGCCTGGATTTAATGTTGTGCAGGATGTCGAGACTGAGCCCGAATTGCCGGGTCTGGAACGCGGTCAGGGCCAGGGTATACCTGGATTCGTCATACAGGCGGGGATCATCGTTTCGGGAAAGTTTTCGAAGGCTGTTTTTGGCGAGTGGATAATCACTCAGTGCAAAATAGCTCTTTCCGGCAAAAAGATGCGCTTCGGGGGTTTCGATGGCGGAAAAGAGCAAAGCGGCCGAATCATAACGCGCCTCCTGGTAAAATTCCAGCGCCTGTTCGAACATTTCACCCTGCCCGAGCATGCCAGACGCTTCTTCATCCGCTGGAAGCACGCCAACCGATCGTTCTGAGGGTGTCTGTCCATACGAGCCACCTGTTGAAGTAAACAGCAAACACGTTATCAGCAAGACACCGGCCCGAAAAAAAGGTATCAGGATGGCCTTTGAGGTTTGGTAAAAGGAGCAGAAGCGAAGATCAGCGTTCATAATGGTTTTTAATTACAAGTTACATCCGAGGCAGGTGCAATACCTAGTCTCACTCAATAAATACCCGTTTCCATACCGTTAAATCATCAATCGCCATATCATTTCATCAGGTCTGACCCTTTCCATTCAGCAAAACCGGTCATGAAATGCCCATGACCCGACCGGCGCCCGGACTCGCAGGCGCATGATTAAATACGGTCATGTCATTATATCTGACATTATAAATCGAAACACTTAAACAGATGAAATGTCCATGACCGTTGCCCGGTCACACAGGAGCATGATTAAAAGTGTCATGGACATTCTATGTGACCTAATAAATCTAAAAATTTAAACACATGAAACCAGGGGGCTATTCCCACTCGATCGTGGCAGGCGGTTTGGAACTGATATCATATACCACCCGGTTTATCCCCTTGATCTCGTTGATGATCCGGTTGGATACCCTGCCCAGGAATTCATAGGGAAGGTGGGCCCAGTCGGCTGTCATCCCGTCCACACTGGTGACAGCACGCAGTCCCACGACGTACTCATAGGTCCGCTCGTCGCCCATGACACCCACACTTTGGACCGGCAGAAGCACGACCAGGGCCTGCCAAACGGAATCATAGAGATTGTGGATACGCAACTCTTCGACGAAGATGGCATCGGCCTCCTGGAGCATACGTACCTTTTCACGGGTGACATCCGAAAGGATGCGGATGGACAGCCCCGGGCCGGGAAAAGGATGCCTACCCAGGAAATCTTTGGGGATGTCGAGCGTGGCACCCACCTTCCGCACCTCGTCCTTGAACAACTCTCTGAGCGGTTCAAGCAATTTGAGGTTCATCTTCTCGGGGAGACCGCCCACATTATGATGAGACTTGATGGTCACCGAAGGGCCCCTGAAAGAGACACTCTCGATTACATCCGGGTAAAGCGTTCCCTGCGCCAGATGGGTAAAACCGTTTTCTTCGGATACCGCCTGGTCGAAGACATCGATAAACGTGTTGCCTATGATTTTTCGTTTTTTTTCCGGATCACTAATCCCTTCCAGCCGGTCCAGAAACAGACCGGATGCATCGATGGCTTTTACCGGGAGCTTGAGTTTTTCGGTGTAGAGGTGCTGGACATCTTTAAACTCGTCTTTTCGCAGCACGCCGTTGTTAACAAAGACACAAAGCAGGCGGTCGCCGATAGCCTGGTGAAGCAGTGTCGCGGCCACGGTCGAATCCACGCCGCCTGACAAGCCGCAAATCACTTTGCCGTCACCGACCGTTTCGCGGATGCGTTCGATTGTGCTCTCGACAAAAGAGGCAGGAGTCCATATGCCCTTAAGACCGCAAATGTTCCGGACAAAGTTGTGCAGAATCTGCCGGCCGTGCTCCGTGTGTGCCACTTCGGGGTGGAACTGCACGCCATAGACCGGCCGTACGCTGTGTTTGACCGCAGCCACCGGGGCGTTGTCGGTCCGGGCGATGACTTCGAAAGGTTCAGGAAGACGGATGATGTGGTCGCCATGGCTCATCCACACCACACTGTCATCCGGAACGCCGGCAAACAGGGCATTGCGGGTAATTACAGACAGTCTGGCCCTGCCAAATTCCCTTTTTTCGGCATGAGCCACGGATCCGGGCAGCATCATATGGGTCATGATCTGCAACCCGTAGCAAATACCCAAAACCGGTACATCCAGATCGAATATGGCCTGGTTGAGTCCGGGAGCCTCCTTGTCATTGACGCTCATGGGACCACCGGACAGGATCACGCCGGCAGGGGGGTGCGATTCGAACTTGCCCGGGTCGACGTTATAGGGATGAATTTCACAGTAAACCTGGCTTTCCCGGACCCTGCGTGCGATGAGCTGGTTGTACTGGGACCCGTAATCAAGGATCAGTATCCATTCTATTTCGGGTTTGATCATGCCGGTCGGTCCCTTCTCGGATTCATGTTTTGACGATCAGCTGATGATCTCGTTGTAGTCATCTGCCGAGAGCAGGCCTTCGAGCTGGGACGGGTCGCTCAGCTTGATCTTTATCATCCATCCATTGTCGTAGGGATCCTCGTTTATTATTTCAGGTTCATCCTCAAGGGCTTCATTCCACTCAAGGATTTCACCCGAAACCGGCATGTAGAGTTCGGAAACGGTCTTGACGGCTTCGACTGTCCCGAAGATATCATCTTTGTCCACGGACTCGCCCACCTTGTCAATTTCCACAAAAACGATGTCGCCGAGTTCGCTCTGTGCGAAGTCGGTGATGCCAACGGTAACAGTACCGTCGCCATTGTCGCGAACCCATTCATGTTCGCGGGTGTATTTGAGCTCTTTGGGATGGTTCATAGGAATAGGTGTTATGAGGGATCGGGTTGGAACTTGAAATGATTTTCAAGGTATTTGGTGTCGAAGTGTCCGCTGACGAACTGCGGATCGTTCATCAGCTGCATCTGGTAGGGAATATTGGTTTTTATTCCTTCGATCACAAATTCGTTCAGTGAACGTTTCATGCGCTCGATGGCCTGCATCCGGTCCGGTGCGCTTACGATCAGTTTGGCGATCATGGAGTCGTAGTAGGGAGGCACGGTGTAGCCGGCATAGGCATGGGTGTCTACGCGGACGCTGTGTCCGCCGGGGAGGTGAAACGTTTCGATCAATCCGGCCGAGGGACGGAAATTGTATCTCGGGTCTTCTGCGTTGATCCGGCATTCGATGGCATGGCCACGCATCTTGAGTGGCTTTTTTTCCAGGGGATGCCCGGCAGCTACCTCGATCTGGCGCTGGATGAGGTCTTCGTTGGTCACCTCTTCGGTGACCGGATGCTCGACCTGGATCCGCGTATTCATCTCCATAAAGAAGAAATTGTGTTCTTTGTCAAGCAGGAACTCAACGGTGCCCGCCCCTTCGTACTGGATGGATTCCGCAGTGGCAATGGCGGCCTGGCCCATTCGTTCACGGAGTTCAGGCGTCATTACCGGGCAAGGCGATTCTTCCACCATTTTCTGATACCGACGCTGCATTGAACAGTCGCGTTCGCCGAAATGCGTGACAAGGCCGTGACGGTCGCCCAGCACCTGAATCTCGACATGTCGCGGCTCTACAATAAACTTTTCCATGTAAATGTCGGCGTTGCCGAAGCAGGAAACGGCTTCGGTGCGCGCGGCTACCAGCTGGCGATCGATGTCCTTCTCTTCGTTCACGATCCGCATTCCCCGTCCACCACCGCCGGCCGAGGCCTTGAAAATAACGGGGTATCCGATATCCGCGGCAATTCTTTTCGCTTCCTCGGGAGTGTGTATGACACCCGGACTGCCTGGAATACCCTGTACACCGAATTTCATGATATTTTCCCGGGCCACGGATTTGTTGCCCATGGTTTCGATCATTTTCGGTGAAGGACCGATGAACTTGATGTTGTGCTCCTCGCAGATGCGGGAGAATTCGGCATTCTCGGCAAGGAAGCCGTAACCGGGATGGATGGCCTTGGCATCGGTGATCTCTGCAGCGGCAATGATGCGCGGGATCTTCAGGTAGCTGTCCCGCGCGGCGGGCGGGCCGATACATACGGCTTCATCGGCGAATTTTACATGCAGGCTTTTTTCATCCGCCGTAGAGTAGACCGCAACGGTCTTTATACCCATTTCACGGCAGGTCCGGATGATGCGCAGCGCAATCTCGCCCCGGTTGGCAATAAGTATTTTGTCAAACATAGTGCAGGTCAGGATGGATCGATGAGGTAGAGGGGCTGGTCGAACTCGACCGGTTGCCCGTTTTCAGCCAGGATTTCAACTATTTTTCCTGAATGTTCCGATTCGATCTCATTCATGATTTTCATGGCCTCAACAATGCATAGGACATTACCCTGGGTAATCGTGTCGCCGACGTTGACGAAGGGCTCCATTTCCGGCGAAGCGGCCCGGTAAAATGTCCCGACTATGGGGGAACGCACCGTGAT
>JAWOCT010000022.1:0-23346 GCA_046483675.1 Cyclonatronaceae bacterium | reverse complement strand
CGAATGCGGGCTCATCGGCCACTTTTCGTACGATGACCACCGAGCCGGAAGAAAGCACAATGTAGTCAAACGGAGTGTCGGGCAGAAGCACGGATAGCAGCCTGGGCATGGGCTGCTCGTGGATGCGCTGGAAAATGACAACGTCTTCAAGCATGTCCGGATCGTACAGCATGTCGGTTTCGGTCACTCTCGCGACCGTCTCCAGAACCTGTTTCAGCGGTTCGCCGCGGAACTCGAAAGACCAGTACCGTTCCGGCCCGTCCGTCCATCCTCCGGAACCCGGTGCAGCCGTGGCGTGAGCAGCCGGACCCATCCACCCGGTACGGGGCCCGGCTGGAAGTAGGAACAACGGTAGCAGCACCAGTAGTGGCATAATGAACCACCTTCGGTTGCACGAGCGAAACCGCATCCCGCAGTGAAATCGGCGATGGCAGCACCCGTTATGATGTCCGTTTGGATTCATGTATGAATAATCGGCTGGGGAAGTTTATTAGCTATTTGGCGGAATGGAAAGGGGTCGGTTCCAAAAAATTGTACAGTATGGTGTGGATTGCGGATTTTGTCCCGCTTATCTGTAGATACGGAACCCGTTGGCGGTCCGGGCATAACGCAACCCTTTAACGTGACAGATGTCTTCGATGATGCGTTCGGCATTGTCGGGATCGGTATAGTGTGCGGTGAGGACTTCGGAGGCCATCCGGTCGATCTCAAGCTGGATGCGGATGTCAAAGCGTCGTTCTATTTCCCGGAAGATCATGCCCAGGGTTTCGTTGCGGAAATGGAACCGGTTCCGGCGCCATTCGCCGATATGTTCCGGCGTGGCCGGTTCGGGGGCCACCGCCGTTTCCATGGTGATGTTCCAGCGGCTCCAGTCGCCGGCATGGAGGGTGACGCTGCGGTCGGCTCGTCCGGATGGATAGAGGGCCACGCTGCCGCTGGCAACCTGCACGCGGGTTTCGTAGCCGGGGTCGTCGCTGCGTGAACGCACGTTGAACGAGGTGCCGGTAACCTCCACCACGGCCCGGTTGGCGGTCACGATAAACGGCTTCTCAGCCGGGACCACAGTAAAAAAGGCTTCGCCATCGAGGCGGACTTCCCGGTTCCGGATACCGAACAGGCGATTGAAGCGGATGGTGGTGCCGCTGTTGAGTTCGATCATGGATCCGTCGGGCAGCGATACCATGGCTTGCTCTCCGTGGGGTGCGGTGACCGATTTCGGATAGAGGAGGTATCCGAGTCCGAAGGCCAGCAGTACCACAGCTGCCGCGGCGACCCACGCGAAGGCGCGGTATACCCTGCCGGATTTGGCCGCGCTCCGAGCAGGGGAGTCGGGTTGGATGTCGGAGGCGGTCCGGTCATCCACTTCCGTGAATCCAAGGCGCTGATGCACCTTTTCCAGGGCCTTTTCGGTCTCGTTTGCTCCGGGCGGCTCGTGGCGAGGCGGTGTTTCGGCGCTGGTCTGCCACAATGTTTCCAGGTCCCGGCTTTCGGGACCGTCAAAGCCGCCGGGCAGGGGTTCGCGGGCGTGTTCGCTGATGGGACCGGTATTTTGTGCGCGGTCCTGCGCACCGTCAGGCTTGCGGCCTTGCGCGCCAGACGAAGTGCCTTCGGTTTCCGGCGCATCGTCTTTACGCTTGTTTCGGGGATTCCTGTATCTGTATTCGTTTGTCATTTTCGATCCTTTGGAGCATTGCGGTACGATTGGTAGCAGGAGCGCAGGTACTTAAGTGCTGCGGTGAGGTGATTGTTCACGGTTTTAACCGATACCTGCATCACGCCGGCAATTTCATGGTGGAAAAGCCCCTCATAGCGGCTGAGCTCGAAGGCTTCCCGCTGGCGTTCGGGCAGTTCCTGTATCCACTCCAGGATCTTTTTTTGCAGCTGTGTTTCCTGTCCGTTTTCGTGTGCCGGAGCATCGGCGGGCCATCCGGGATCATAAGGGGCATCAGAAGCCCGGGCATCCCCCGTGAGCCGATCGACCGCTTCAGGATCGGCAATCTCGCGGCGGTCGCGCTGGTAGTTGTAGGCACGGTTTCGCACCGACCGGAAGAGCCATGCCCTTATCGAACGGTCGGGATCCACGGTATTTCGCTGCTGCCATAACATGACAAAAACATCCTGGGTGATATCGCAGGAAGTGTTCCAGTCCTGCGTGATTTTGAACGCAAATCGAACAAGCCGGGGATACATGGCCCGGAACAGTTCATCAAAGGCCCGCCGGTCGGATTTCTGTATCCGATCCGCCAGTTGCCGCTGCATGGTATCCTCGGTCTCTTTCATTGCGTTCTATGCGCGATACACCCCGCCAAGTTGGTACACCTATGCTGAATACGAAAACCTGTCCATCTTCACAAGCAGGTAAAAGAAAAGTCAAAAGTTACCCCGCAAAACGCTTTCAATTTCGTTCGGATTCACGGGCTTTTTAAGATAGGCAAGCGGCTTGATTGTATTCCATCAGTTGGATAACAACCGTTTGATAATGAACAGCTGACCCGTGTGGTAGGCGGTATGTTCAATAATCAGTACCGCCTGGCGCAGCAGGTTGTGATTCTCATTAGCTTCAAGTGGTTTCATCAAGTCTGTGTCCGGCCGGAGGATCAACTTGCAAAATTTTTCTCGTTCAGAAAAGTAAGATTCGATGAGTTTTTCCCACGCTTCAGAAGATGCCGGCGAGAGGTTTTCCGGCCAGTAATCAGCGGGCCATTCGGGTGCCGTGTAATCATGCTTGGTACAGTATTCCAGGATATCCAGCTGAGCGATGCGAATATGGGCAAACTGTTGGTAAAAAGAATAGGGAAGCCCGTTCGGACGGATTCCGATGTCTTCAAACCGGATGGTATCAAGCAGGGTATTGATCGGTGAGAAGGCTTGGCCTCCTTTGAGGTGTTTTACAAGCTGCTGTTTCATCTGTTTAAATGTTTCGATTTATAATGTCAGATGTAATGACATGACCGGATTTAATCATGATCATGTGTGTCAGCTGAAGGCTGTCATATTCGTTTCATGCGGTATTGATGATCCATTTTCTTAAGCAGGTTGGCAATCTAGTTTGGCTCAGTACTATAAATAGAAAACGTGGGTTTCCGATCCGGAGTTCATACCCGATTCATTGCACGGTTTGTGACCGGGCAAGTAACGAAGGGAAAAGCCTGAATAAATACCTGTCCGAATAACCATCCCTGTGCCGCAAGGGGCATTCCATTATCACGTTGCATGGTAACCGTCGCCTGTTGAAACAGCTGATAAGCCCGCTTGGCCGGCTCGCAGCCTCCTGGTCCGGCAGTATCTCTTTTCGGTTGGATGGGGTTGGTTGCCCTGGCTCAAGTTTTTGGTGACATGTAATTGCGCGGTATGTTCGGCGTCGATCATGTCGATCATATTGTTTTTTGGTTTATCTCCTTGCGCAAAATGGGATAAGGTATTTTAATGAACGAATAAACATACAAACTGGTAGCAAACGGCCGATCGGGTGAGGTTGAAGAGAGATGCGAGGAAAAGCCGCTCAAGTGCTTGCTTATATAGAAAACCAATACGGAAGCAACGCATGGAGGATGGACATTAAGAGCTTATGTATAAACAGCTATGATACCGGTTGCCGCCACATAAGTACCCCATATGCTTCCTTAAACGAAAAGATGGTATATGAATTTAGCGAAAACGCGATTTTATACAGCAAAGTCCATATCGAAGTTTTGCAAATTAATAAATAGTTAGACGCTTTAACCTGTCAATGTCAGTTGCCATACTATACTTTCTTTTAAATCGTAGTAAATTATGAACAACGTAAGAACATAAATTGTCGCTATGATTAAGAAACTTCAAAAAATTGGCAACAGCAGAGGCATCCTTTTGGAAAAAGCTCTCCTGGCTTTATTGAAAGTCGACGATGATGACAGTGTGGAGGTTATTCCGCATGAAAATGGACTCCTCATTAAAAAAGTCGATGCAAAATCGGCCTATGAACAGATCAGCCGGAAACGCCGAAAGTCGCTCGATAAGCTTGCTGAATAATGTCAGAACCTATTTTTCTAACTCTTGAAGACATTTTATTCATACATCAGCAAGAAATCAAAACTTCCCGGGGTGAATCCAGTATACGCGACAAAAAAGGAATTGAAGCTTGTGCTGATGCTCCAAAAGCCAGCTATGGTGGAAAATACCTCAATGATCTTTTCGGAATGGCTGCAACTTATATCAGTTGCATAACTACGAGACATCCGTTTGTAGATGGGAATAAACGTACCGCATTAGCTTCTTGTCTGACTATCTAAATGGATATGTCGTTAATGAGTCGCACGAGCTTGAACTGGGTGAGCTGGTATTGGATTTTGTCACGAAGAAAATTTCTAAAGAACAGATTATTGATCACTTTGAAAGAACTGCGATAAAAAGGTAAATGTTGCGTCTAACATGGCCATCAAGCGGTCGGAAATACACTTTTTGCTTTATTTAACAACGGTTTGCCTCGCCGTTTATGCGCTGACCGTTAGCTGTCTTCCTATCTCAATTCAATCAATACCATTCTAAGAGTATAAAGTAACCAGCTTGTACTATATCATTCAATTGATAAATTGAATGATATATTATTATTGCCTACCTTTCATTTGTTCCTTAAATCAAAAACGAAAATATGAACGCCCGAGACTTCAAAAACAAGATTTACAATGAACTGGCATCTATTACCAAGGCGCTGGCTAATCCACATCGCCTGGAGATCATTGAATTACTCGCTCAAGGGCCGAGCCCGGTTGAAACCATTGCCGAGAATACCGGTCTCAGTATTGCAAATGCATCTCAGCATTTACAGACTTTAAAATCTGCCCGGCTTGTAGAAATGGAAAAAAGAGGCAAATACAGTTTCTATTCTCTTCAAAGTTCAGGTGTTTTCGAGCTTTGGAAAACCCTGAGAGACCTTGGATTTGCTCAAAATGCACAAATCGATAAACTACTTCAGGATTTTCGAAAATCCCGTCATAATCTTGAGTCTGTCAATTCAGATGAACTTCTTGAACGGATTGAACAGGGAGTAGCACTTGTGCTGGATGTAAGGCCTCGTGAAGAATATGAAGCCGGACATATCGTCTCTGCACTTTCTATTCCACAAAATGAATTGATTGAAAATCTTAAATCTCTTCCGAAAAACAAGGAGATCATTGCTTATTGTCGTGGTCCGCTTTGTGCAATGGCCGATGATGCGATAAAACTGTTAAATGAATATGGATACCGGGCTACAAGACTTGAATCCGGTTATCCGGAATGGGAAATCAACGGGTTACCAACCATACAAGGATAAGATAAAACTTTGTAACAAATTTTTTTTTAGAAAATGGAAAAAATGAATGAGAATAAGCCCGGTTTAAAAGATAACTGGAAACAATTTTCACTTCTGGTATTGATTAATGCCTTTGTCGGTGGAATGGTCGGAATGGAGCGTACCATCCTGCCGGAGATTGCCGAAACGGATTTTGGCATTGCAGCGAGATCGGCAATCTTCTCTTTTATCGTAGTTTTCGGAATAACCAAGGCCGTATCCAACTATTTCGCCGGACGTTTTGCTCAGCAGTTTGGCAGAAAGAAAATGTTGGTTGTGGGCTGGCTGTTTGGTCTTCCCGTTCCTTTTTTGCTGATGTACGCTCCGGACTGGAACTGGATTATTGTAGCCAACCTTTTCCTGGGGATCAACCAGGGGCTGGCATGGTCGGCCAATGTGATCATGAAAATTGACCTTGCCGGAGAAAAAGACCGGGGTCTGGCAATGGGGTTGAACGAATTTGCCGGATATGTAGCGGTTGCCATTGTTGCATTTTTGACCGGCTGGATAGCAGCAGAATATGGTTTAAGGCCCTATCCGTTTTACCTTGGAATTGGCCTTGCAGTGCTTGGCTTGTTGATGTCCATCTTTCTGGTTCGTGATACGGCTCCGTTTGTGGAGTATGAATCAAATAACTCAAGCGAAAAACGCAGCAAGAAAAATCTGTTTAAAGAGGTGAGTGTCGGCGATCGAAACCTGCAATCGGTATCGCAGGCCGGAATGATGACCAATTTTAAAGACGGAATGGCCTGGGGTGCTTTTCCCATCTTCCTGGCGGCGGCAGGCCTTAATATTATACAAATTGGAATTGTTGTTGCCGTTTATCCCGCTCTTTGGGGAATGCTCCAGGTGGTGACCGGGAAGTTATCAGACTACACCGGGCGCAAAAAAATGCTTTGGGCCGGAATGCTGGTTCAGGGCCTCAGTCTGTTGCTATTTCCATTCCTTGAACATTTCTACCTATTTGTGCTTGTTGCTGCCGTGTTGGGAATTGGTACGGCGATGGTGTATCCCACATTCCTCGCCGCCGTGGCTGACCTCACCCATCCCCAAGACAGGGCGGAAAGTGTTGGGGTATTTCGCCTATGGCGGGATGGCGGCTATGCGTTGGGTGCTATTTTCTCAGGAATTGTTGCAGACTTTTTTGATATCAACCTTGCAATCATACTAACCGGCATGTTGGTACTGGGTTCGGCACTCTGGATTATGATTCGTATGAACCGACTGAATAAGCCTGTAACGCCAATCATTGAAGAATCATCTGAATAAATGGAACTTAAAAAATCAAACAACATCGATTATGAAGACATTAATCATCATTAATGACGCACCGTACGGAACAGAAAAAGCTTACAACGCACTAAGAATTGCCAACCAACTCGGAAGAGACTTTAAAGATGCAGAAGTTCGAATATTCCTGATGGCCGATGCCGCAACCTGTGCCCTGGCCGGACAGGAAACACCCGATGGGTATTACAATATTGAACGGATGCTGAAGCTTTCGGTAATCAAAGGAGCTAAGGTGAAGATCTGTGGTACCTGTGCTGCTGCACGCGGAATAAAGAGTGCAAAGTTCGTAAAAGGAGCTGAGTTAAGCACGATGGGAGAGTTGGCTGAATGGGTTTCCGAAAGCGACAAAATCTTGACCTTTTAAAGATTAATACTCCACATAATAATGGAAAACTTTGAAGTATATAATCAATTAGCCTTAGAGTACGACCATTGGTTTGACGAACATCCGATTTTATTTGAGTCCGAGTAAAAAACACTTGAAAGGGTAATACCAAAAAAACGAATTCGGCGTCGAAATTGGCATCGGCTCCGGCCGTTTTGCTGAGAAGCTTGCCATTGATCGAGGGCTCGACCCATCCGAAAAGATGGCCCAATTAGCTGAAGCAAGAGGTGTTAAAACGCTGATTGGAAAAGCAGAAAATATGCCATTCAAAGAATATAGCTTTGATTATGCAGTCATGATAACCGTTGACTGTTTTTTGGAAAACATTCCAACAGCATTAAAAGAAGTGAGAAGGATCTTGAAACCAAATGGAAAAATTAACATTGGTATCATTAATAAAAACAGTGAATTAGGTCAGACCTACCAGAAAATAAAAAATAGAAATCCATTTTACAGACATGCCACATTTCACACTCCTGAAGTAATATCTGATCAATTAAAAAAAGCCGGTTTTGGAAAGTTTGAATATTGGCAAACCCTTATTACAGTCTCCGAAGAAGAACCAGAAGAGCCTCAACCGGGATATGGAGAAGGTGGATTTGTTGTCATTAAATCAGTTCATAAAAATAAATTACGATTACGGACAAGTTTTTATTCGCTTTCTTGGTACACATGCCGATTACGACAAAATTGTTGCTACAAAAGTCTAATAACACCGAGAGTCTTCATTTATGAATATTAAACCCATCCATACCGAACAAGATTATCAGACAGCACTGGCAAGAATACAGGAAATTTTTGACGCCAAACCCGGCACCAAAGAAGGTGATGAACTGGAGGTTCTGGGTATTTTAGTTGAAAACTATGAGAAACAGCATTTTTCCATTGAAGCTCCAAATCCGTTAGAAGCCGTTACATTTCGAATGGAACAACTGGGATTAAGACAATCAGATTTGGCTAAAATTCTTGGTTCTCGTTCACATGCCAGTGAAATTTTGTCGGGTAAGCGTTCCTTTTCTTTGCGCCAAATCAAACTATTAAATAAAAAGTTGGGCATTTCTGCGGAAGTTCTTTTACAAGAACAAGATCCGGTTACATAACAACCCTTACTCTTAGCCAAGAATCAAGAATCCGGTAAAATATCTCATCATCAGACATACCTCTTCCTAAGGGTGGTTCCTGCAGCTTATTGTTTTTTAAATGGTGCTTATCTGGGGTACTTCCCCATAAAAGATCACGATTTCCACAAAGGCAGAAATTTTTTCTGATTTAGTACAGCTCCATATAGCGTGTTATCCGCTCGTGGCTGTATTCACCCATGCGGGCGACCGGCGGCAGGTCAGCCTGGTCGAAGTGTTCCATGACGTACATGAACAGGTCATCCACCAGGTTGAACCAGTTGTTGTGCGTGTCGTGGGTGTGGATGGCGATGGCAATGTCCGATTCCGGCACGTACATCAGGATGGCACGGTAGTTCATGAGGCTGCCGGTGTGACCGTGATGTGGTATGCCGCCGATGTTCCAGATACGGGTGCCGAGTCCGTATGGCTGTCCGCCCAGCGAGGAGCCGATGTTGACGCTGAGCTGTTCTGTGAGCTCTTCGGACACAAACCGCCCGCCGTAGAACTGCCATCCGAAAGTGGCGACGTCGGCGGGGGAGGCGACCATGGCTCCGGCGGCGCCGGCCGCGGAGAGGTGATACTCGTAAGTCCGGTGGTTCCGGGCCAGTCCGTCAATGGTGTTGGATACGGTGCTGAAGTCATCGTACAGGATGCGTTCAAGCCCCATCGGTCCGAACAGCATCTGCTCATAGGCCTCGGACAATTCCATGCCGGTGACCTCTTCGACCAGGGTGCCCAGGACGCAGAAGGCGGTGTTCGAATAACCATAGGATGTGCCGGGCGTGAAAAGCGGGCCGTTCTGCACGGCAAATTGCACCAGTTCATCTACCGACCAGACCTTGGTGGGGGTGAAAGCCGGATGTCCCCAGAACAAGCTGGAGTTGAGATGGTCAAACACCCCGGCGGTGTGGCTGAGCATCTGGCGAAGGGTCATGACGGATGCGTTGGGCAGCGGCGTGGTGTAATGGTCCAGCAGGATGTCGTCCAGTCCGATGACTCCGTCATCCACCAGTTTGAGCACCAGTGCCGTGGTCATGGGCTTGGTGGCGCTGGCAATGCGGAACATGCTTTCCTCGTCCAGTTTCAGGTGGCTCAGCACCGCGCCCATGTCCCCGGTAAAGGCGGTGTACAATTCGCCGTCCGCATCCACCATGGCCATGGATACACCCCGGAGGCCGGGGGTGATGCTGCTGTGGGCCATCACGATATGTTCCCTGAGCCGAAATTCCCGGTAGCGGGCTTCGGAATCGAAGACGGTGATCAGTATCTCCGCGCTGGCGGTTTGGCTGCCGTTATCCGCGGTGACCAGGATGTCGTAATTGCCGGCATCCCCGCTTCCCGGCGTGCCCAGCAGCAGGGAGGGACCGGGCAGGAACTCCAGCCATCCCGGCAGCCCGTCAAAAACAAGCTCCACATCCAGGTCCTGCGGATCGCTCACCTCGATAGCTATGGACAGTTCTTCGTTGATGAAGGTGCCGGACGAGAGGGGAGCGACAAGTTCCGGGGGAAGGATTTCCGGTCCGACACTGTCGCTGCAGGATATCCACAAGAACGGGAATAACAAAGCGAGGAGCAGAAAGGCGTTGTTTCTTGGCATGGCGTGGGAGCGGACGTTAGCGTTTTCGACTACATCGATAATAAACGACATTTCGAATAAAAAAACCTGTAATAAGCCTGCATTTACAACCATGTACCGACCGTCAAGAAAATTCCGCTGGGCAGACAGGTATCCCTTGTGGGCAGGCAGGTATCCCAGGCAGTACTGCCTCGTATTCTGTCCACAAAATCCTGCAGAAGGCATATGTATCCAACTTGCACGATTTTTTTGTTTATTTTGAACGAATCCGGGCAATGAACGGCTTACATTGTACATCCGGATTTTTACTCATACCCATGTAAATATCATATCTGCGAATACCGGATTTCATACCATCCATTATTGCGCGGGAGCTCCCAGCCTGACGATCATGTTATTCAGTGACGCCGCCATATTGCTGATTCTGGCTTTTGCCGTACAGGATGATTCCCTGGACGGGAAGGAGCTCTCAGTGGAAATCCGCAATGGCAACCAGCAGGCGTTTCGCACGTTTTATGACCGGCATTACCCCGGCTTGTACCGGTTTATGGTGAGCCGCGGCATGAGCCATGATGAAGCAGCCGACCTGGTCCAGAATGCCTTTGTGATGATCTGGGAACGGCGATCGGATATCGATGAGAAGAAATCGCTGCGCGCCTTTCTTTTCCAGATAGCGTACAGCCGGATGCTCAATCACATTTCATATCAGTCCAGGTTCGCCGGAGAGGTTCCGCCGGCTGCGCAAACCGGAGAAATCAACGAGATCGATGAAACGGATTCCGAGAAGGACCTGCATTACGGTGAATTGCTGAGCAGGGTCCGGAAGATCATTGCCGCCATGCCGGAAAAAAGAGCCATGGTTTTCGAACTCTGTTTTATGAAACAGTTTACCTACAAAGAAACAGCCGAAGCTCTTGGCGTCAGCCAGAAAACGGTGGAAAATCACATGACGCTGGCTTTTCGCAACCTGCGTCTGGAATTGGTGAAAATGTATGGGGATGAATTGCCCGGGAATGAATGATTTTTTCCGATTTCGTTAGGGGTTGCCACCCTGCCTGACTGTATTACTGGTGATAAGAAACGTTGTTATGATACGATAAAACAAGCCCGAAATACTAAATGACCTCACCTGCCAAATACCTGGTGCTTTTTCTGCTGCTTTCAGCCGTATTATTCTGGAGCTGCGAAATTGACCGCTTCGATCGGGATCGGACCCCGCTCACTGAAGACGAGGCAATGTTGACCGGACAGATTGTGGGGGAATCGGTATCGGAAAACCGGGGTGGCATACTCTCTGTTTTTCCCGAAGCATTTGCCATACCAACGGAATCGGGACTCTTGCAAGGACCTTCCTTGTTGTCTGTCGGCAGTTTTCACAACCTTCTGGATTACACGTATGAATTTGATCCTGCAAGTGGAGAACATAGCGTAGCGTTTTCCACCATGCAAGAGGATGAGCTGCTGCAGAGCAGTGCTGCCCACACCCTCATCTACCGATTTCTGGACCGGAACGGAGACACCCTTGTCCACCCGGACCAGCAACAACAGCACATTGAGACCGTATTTTTCCAGGCCTCCCGCAGTGGAAATATCCAGACCGATACCCGGACTTCATTCTATACACGTACCGATCAGTTGTTCATCGACGGACTTTCCTCGGCATCGGACGTACTTACGCTGGACGGGTTCCATTCCGGTGAGGGCACAATCCGTCTGCATCCCCCGCAAGAAACCCCAATAGAACGCGAATACCGGCTGGATATCAACTACCTTGACATACGCATCCAGAAATCGGTGGTGCAGAACAACCGCAATTTCCGGAGTGGGGTCAACGGAGCGCTCAGCTACGAGTCGACTGTGCGGCAAATCCATAATGGAGCTCCGGAGAGCAAAATTGTCAATGGTACGCTGGAGCTGAATGGTGACGGCACGGCATTGCTGAAATTCCGAGAACAGTTTGATACATTCCGGCTGCGAATGGGTGACGGCGATGTTTTCGACGAGGACGAATTTGAAGGTCGCGTAGTCCGGGCCGACCTCGCCGATCAGATTTTTACGATCGCCAACGGTCAGCGCATACAGGTAACCGATGAGACGGAGATTGAGGAGGACGAGTTCCAGACCCTGCAGGAAGTCGCCCTTGCCATAGAAAAAGGCGCTCGCGTCATGGCTGAGGGAGATTATTATCAACCGGACGAAGACGTCAATCTGTGGATAGCAACTGAAGTTGAGTTTGAACTGGAGTCGAATGAGTTCGAGGATATGGTCGCCTCGGTATCCCTCTCCCGGAATGCCTTTACGTTGCGCAACGGCGATGAATTCTTTCTTACGGAGCAAAGCGAAGTGGAGTTTGATGATGACCTGCCCTCTTATGAGAATGTGGCTGACGCCGTAGCCAGTGGCATGCCGGTGGAAGCGGAAGGAGAGTTTTACATCGACATCGAAACAGGAAGGCGACTGGTCAAGGAAGTGGAGTTTGAATTTGAATTCGATGAGTTTGAAGGTGCTGTCGTCGCCGTAGATCTTGCGGAAGAGACCTTTACCATCGACGACGGCCAGGTCATCAAAATCACCGAACAGACTGAAATTGACGATGATGGCGATTATCCAAGCCTGGAAGAGGTCGCCGCTGCCATGGATCAGGGGGAAGAGTTAGAAGCAGAAGGAAAAGGCTATCTGGATGCATCCACCGGATACTTCATCGCCGTTATAGTGGAATTTGAAGACTGATTACGAATTGTTTAAATGACCCGACACAATCACATACCGCCCGGTGACCCGGATGCCGTTCTGGCGAAGGAGTACGGGGAAATGCTCTCCGGCACAAAACGCTCCGGCAGGGAAGGCTCCGGCACGAAAACCGGATGGGATCACCCAGATCCGTTGTTCGGTATCCTGGAAAAATCCAGGCTGGAGGCCGAACGTGCCGAGTCGGAAATCGAGGTTCGCGGACAGGAGCAAGGGTGGAAGCAAATAGAAAGTATTATTAAAGGGACCACTGAAGGGGCGAATGAAGGGTCAAGTCAAGGGACCACTGAAGGGAGCAATGAGGGCACCACGGAAGGTTCTGGGAAATCCCGATGGCTGCGCCTTGTTCCGGTGATCCCGGCAAAACAATGGCGATGGGTGGCGGCTGCCGTGGTGATTCTGGCGATGGCCACGCTGTTCCTGCTGCTGCGCACACCGGGTCCGGAGGTGCAGCTCCTGGCGGAATCGGGGGACACCCGATCCACGGTTACGCTGGCTGACGGCAGCACGGTAATCCTGCGCCCCCACTCCACACTGCATCAGATTGCGCTGACAGAGTCCGAACACGCATACGCCCTCTCAGGGGAGGCCCTGTTCGAGGTGGCTCCTTCGTCGGAACGGATGTTCACTGTGGAGGCCGGTCCGGGACGGGTGGTTGTCACCGGCACCCGGTTTAACCTCAACTATCGCAGTCATAAGGCGCGGGTCTACCTGCTGGAAGGGGCCATTCAGTTTGAAACCATCGATCGCGGGCAGAAGGTCACGCTTGCGCCGGGGATGGCCGCGGTTATTGATGAGCAGGATAGCCTTAGCGAACCGTACGGTTTTGAAGAGGAGGAAGTCACCGCATGGATGCGCGACCGCCTCTTTTTCCGTGACCGGGCCGCATCCTCCATCCTTGCTGAACTGGAGCATCACTTTGACATCACCATTGAAGCACCGCCGGATGTCAGACGGGAACGCCTTGGCGGCTCCATTGCTCTGGAAACTGCCGGACAAACGCTGGAAGACCTTGGTGTGGTGCTGGATGGTGACTTCGTCCGCACCGGTGAGCGAACCTATGAATTCAAATCCGAACGATAGGCCAACCATCGACCCGATTTCCATATCATTATGCAGCACGTGAGCAAGCCGGTTGTTTTACTGTTGATTGTGACACTGTTGCTGATTTTGGCAATGTCGCCGGTTGCGCAACCGTCGCCTGCCGCACCGCTGTCGCCTGCCGCGTCCCTGGTACCGGCTGGGCCGCTGATTACCGGCTTTTCATTTCAGAATAAACCGTTGCAGTCCGTTATCCAACAGGTGCAGGACGAAACGTCCTACTACTTTTTGTACCGGGAATCACAGGTAGCCGGTGTTCGCATTACCCTCGAGACGAACGCAGATCAGGTCATCCCGGACCTGCAAAACGTGCTGGCAAAAGAGGGTATTTCCGTTCGTGTGGATGAGGATCGAAAGCAGGTTTTTCTTGTTCGCGCTTCGGTTGGTGAACGTCAGCCCGCAGCCCGTGAAGTCCGTATACATGGTCAGATTGTGGATGCCACCACAGGCGAGCGATTGCCTTTTGCCACCCTGAGCTGGCGGCAGAGCGGGGAACTGAGAGGTATTACAGCCAATACATCCGGGAGATTTGACATCCAAACCCTTTTCCCGGAGGAACAACTGGTCCTCACGGCTTCCTATCTGGGCTACCGTGACCGGCAACTGCGTATTGATGTGGCCGAATCCGCCCATTTTGAGGATCTCACGTTGCGCCTGGAACCGGAGGCCATTGCCGGCAACGAGATCATCATCACCGCGTTTTCCGGATACACCCCTTCCGATACCATGCTGACCGGTCTGATGGACGCCGGGCGATTCAGTCCGCTCGGCGAATCCAGCTCTGTCCGCGCCCTGCAGTCCCATCCATCGGTCGCCAAGGTGACGGCGCTCAACGACGGAATACACGTGCGCGGGAGCACGCCGGACGGATTCCTGGTTCTGCTCGACGGGATGCGCATTTTCAACCAGAGCCATTTGTTCGGTCTGCTGGACAGCTTCAACGCCGATGCGATTCAGTCGGCCGGTTACTATTTCGGAGTGGTGCCGGCCTACATGGATGCTCCCACCGGCGGCACACTTAATCTGATCACGCGCACCGGTTCCCGTAACGAGTACCGACAGCAGGTCGCCCTCAGCAATACCAGTGTCAGTGGCAGTTTCGAAGGTCCGGTCGGGAAACGGAGCAGCTGGCTGGTGTCCGCCCGAACCTCATATATGGATCAGCTGAACTGGTTCAACAATTCCAGGCTTGTGCAATGGGGGCTTGATATCGACCGGCCGCTGCGTGTGGCCGATGATGGACCCGATTTCACCGATCTGGTCCTGCAACCGGGTGCCACATCCGTGCAATACCTCGATCTGCATGGCAAGCTTTATCATGAAACATCCGGCAACGGCCGTTTTATCCTGAGCGGATACCTGGGAGGGGACCGCACATCGCAAGTGGCCAGCCGTCGTACCCGGGCGACCGGCATCGATCGCTCCTTTATGTTTGAAGAGGTGGAGACGTCCAACCGCTGGGGCAATGCTTTGATGAGCCTTACCTATCAGCGGCAGGTGCTATCGCGTGTGCACAGCTCAACGACGGCCGGCTTCAGCTCCTACGAAACCGGGTTCGACAAAGACGATTTTATCTACAGCCGGATATCACGTGAAGAAGACGCTGAAAATATCACCATATTCACATTTCCTTTCCGGAATCGCAGCGCCATCAACGAAATGCGGCTGAACCAGGAACTCGATTACCACCATGACCGGTTTTCGGCAACCTTTGGCGGATCCTGGCGATATTACCGGGGCGAATACGGTGAGGACTCTTTCGACCGGCTCTCTTTTTTCACGCAATCCGAAGCACATCTCGGAAATATCTTTCTGCATACCGAGTGGAATCCATGGGCTTTTTTGAAACTGGATGCCGGTGGACGGCTCTACTATTTCAGTGCAGGCAGAAAACTGTTGCCTGCACCGCGGTTTCAATTCCGGTTTTCGCCAGCTTCCGGCGTGCATGTCACTGGAGGATATGCGGTCAACCACCAGTTCCTTCACAAGATTTCCCTGCAGAATGCTGTCACAGCCGATGTCTGGATCCTGTCGACCGGGTCGCAACCGCCGGCTACATCCACCCTGTATTCGGCCGGACTCGAATACGCACCCTTTCCCTTCCTTTACCTCAAGGCCGAAACATACCTGAAAAAATTTGAGGATCTGAGGATACATGAACGCAATACGCCATCGCTGGTCAATACGTTTTCCGGCACACCCTGGTTTATCCAGAACAGCGGGGAGTCCAGGGGCCTGGAGATGATACTGCGGAACCGTTTCCGGACTTTCACCCTTACGCACAGTTATACCCTTTCCGAAATGACGTTCCGGAACCCGGCGCTGTTGGATGGAGCGCCTTTCCACCCTGAGTGGGATCGCACGCATACCTACAACCTGGTGCTGGAGGTTCGAATCGGGAGCAACCTACAGTGGTACCTGTCATGGCTCATGATGAGCGGGGCGCCCAATTCCCTGGCCACATTCGGGAGTGATGAGAGGAACCGGCTGGATGCGTATTACCGGCTGGATGCCAGTATGTCTCACCAATGGCGACTGACCGGCTCGGTGCAGCTCGAGACCAGCTTCTCCCTATTCAATCTGTTGAACAGGGACAATGTCTGGTACCGGAATTATGCGTTCAGCTTTGAGGAAGTGCGATCCATTCCCCGTCTGCTGCCATTGCCGGTGGATGTGCTTGACCTTGGGATCCAGCCTTCCTTTCGCGTTGCGCTTTCATTCTGAGATGCGAAGAGGCCGTGAGGGCGCTTATAAAAAAAGGTCCGCCGGCTTGCGCCAACGGACCCTATGGGGTAATAATTACATTCGCTGATCAATCGTCAGCAACGTCATCATCATCGTCATCATCATCATCGTCGTCATCGTCGTACTCGAATGCGACTTCTATGATTACGTTTTTGTCTTCAGCATCGATGAAGTACTCGCCATCGGCTTCTACGCGGATACCCGCATCCAAGGCATCAGCCACCTGTTCCAGTGACTTGAAATTGCCCTCAACTTCGGTGTAGGTGGTTATATGGTATTCCTGGCCATCTTCGAGTGTAAATGAGTCGGATTCCAAATCCACTGATTGGACATAGTCTTCAAATTCGTAATCCTCATCATGGGAATCCTCAAATGCTTCGAATGAACGTTCGATATTGTCGTTGATACGCTCTGTGTTTCCGAAATCTTTAGGATCCAGTGTCTCTCCATTTTGGCCTTTAAACCATTCGGAGACGTCGACTGTTGTGACCAGCACAGAGGTGCCAGATTCCTCGATCACGAGTGGCGGGAACAGATCCATTTCGATTTCAAAATCCTCCCTGGAGCGGAAGATAAAGTCTTCGCCCTGATATGTTCCCTTGACCACGACGGAATAACTTCCGGTTTCGTCCCTGAAATCGGGATCCGATACAAGGGCATCATCATCAGGTTTTTCGATTTCCAGCTCAAATTCATCATACAGTCCGGGAGGCAGTTCGCTCCTGGTAAGGATCAGCGGAGATCCATCGAGGGGCAGGTCGATGATAAAGTCTTCCACCTCGAAATCTTCGGTACCTCTTGTACCATCCATTTCCATCTCCTCGATAAACATCCTGATTTCGTTGATGATCAGTTCCTCATCTTGAAGAGACATAGCAGAGCCCTTTGCCAGTGAATTGGAAGAGGTGATCATTTTCATCTGGATCTGTACTTCGGGTTCGCCATCCGTGTTGGATTCGACAAGGTCGCATCCGGCAAGCATGGTGCCTGTAATGAACAGAATGCTCATCAGGGTGTAGATTGATTTTTTCATTGCACTACGTGTTTGTTTCAGGGTTGACCTTGTGCATGTAATACAGATGAAAATGGGGGACACCCCTAATCGCGATAAAAAAAGACCGGGCGGTGCCAGAAACGGCACCAACCGGTCAGATAGGTATTTGTAGCGGGCTGACGGCTCAGGGATTATTACTTCATGATTACACGCTGCCGATTTATTCAGCCACGATCTCTACGCGTCTGTTCTTCGCCCTTCCGGCCTCGGAAGTATTGGCGGATAGCGCGGATACCGGACCCACGCCCACCGGTCGGAGCTGTCCTTCATCTATCCCGAAACGGTTTATGAGTATTTCCACGACCGCGCGGGCCCGATCTTCGGAAAGCCGGAGGTTCATGTCATAACCGCCCACGTTGTCGGTGTGGCCGACCACCATATATCCACTGGATGGATGCTGATTCATGAAGTCCGCAATGACGCCGAGTGCTTCCATGGAGGCCTCTTTCACGCCGGACTGGCCGGTGTCGAAGAAAATGTCGTATACAGCCACGCGTCCGTGCATGGCGATGCCATCGGCCAGGATATCGGTGGTGACCATGCCCATATCCATGAGCTCGGTCTGCATGGTGAACAGATCAAACACGGTGGTGTTGTCGGCCCGACCGGTCATCAGGGCTACATAGACATCCACCTCGGGGGTCGGAATGCGGGCGGACAGGAAGTCGCCCAGCTGCCGTGTAAAGCGCATGTATGCATAATTGCGGTTGTGACCTATGCGCTGCTGGAAGAAGTAGTCGGGCAGAGGTGTCTCTTCGATGGTCGCCGAGCGCGGTTCACGGGTGGTGTAGAGGATGGTGCCGCCCATGTTCTCAATGGCGCTCTGGTAGTTGCGGAGAATCTCGTATGGCGAGCGTCCGTCCGGGGCAATGCAAAACCGACGCCGCAGATTTCCCTCAAGTGTGTGGAACGTCGAGTCGCTGTCGACCAGGTCGTATGATTCGAAGCCGATGACATCGTCGTGTATCACCCGGCTTCCTTCGTAGATGGAAATAATTTCATCCCCATCCTGGGCCGTTGCCGTAAACGTAAATGCGGTTATAAGCAGAATGCCCATCAACATGTTTAAAAATTAACCCAACTTTGTTGTATTTCCTTTCATGATACCCTCCGTATTAGTAATGATAACACTGACATTATGTTATAGTTATATATGTCAAATATTTGTGTTTATATTATTGAATTTATTGTTACCATAATCATAACAGTTCTGAGGTATATATACATAAAAGAGTTTTTATACATCATTATCCGGTGTAGCTATCCATAAAGAAAAACTTGCAATGGCGGCCGGGTTTCTGAAGACGGTGATAGTGGAGTGTGATGAATCATGGTGCAGGAAATCGTGTTTCCTCGGGACGGATGAAAACAAATCTCATGATAACCAACCTCATGAAAACCCATCTGATTCTGTTTCGTAACGATCTGCGCATTCACGATAATGAAGCGCTGTCCGAAGCCTCCAAAGCCGATCGCCTGATCCCGGTCTATGTGTTCGACCCCCGCAAATATACCGCAACGGAGTACGGGTTCCCGCGGGTCGGTCCACTCCGTATCCGCTTCCTGATGGAGACCGTGAGCAACCTGCGGAAAAATCTGCGGCGGCGCCATTCCGATCTGGTCATCCGAACCGGCAAGCTGGAGGAGATCGTCCCGGCGATGGTCAAAGAGTACCGGATCAATGACGTTTTTCTGCATGCCGAGCCGACCAGCGAGGAGCGGGAGGAGGAGGATGCGCTTGAGACGGCGCTTGCGTCGCTCAACCCGAATGCGCTCCTCAACCCGAATGCGCTCCTGAACACGGATGCGTCTCCGAAACCGTCGGGATCAGAAACACCCATCGGTATCCATCTGAGAAAGTTCTGGGGGAGCACGCTCTATCATCGGGACGACCTTCCCATGGAGGCGCACCAGGTGCCCGGGGTGTTTTCGAACTTCCGGAAACGGGTGGAGAAGGGCAGCCGGGTCAGGGAGGTCATCGCCATGCCGGAAGAACTGCCGCCGTGCCCGGTCGATGTTTCCGGGGAGCTCCCGGACGTGGAAACGCTGCGTGCCGTGCCGGATCATTTTTTGTGGAATGATACACAGTTCGATCAGTCGCACAAATCGGTACTCGATTTCAAGGGCGGGGAGAAAGACGCGTTGCAACGGGTCCGGGATTACATATGGGATGGCGATCACCTGAAGCGCTACAAGGAGACCCGGAACGGTCTGCTCGGTCCAGATTATTCGTCCAAATTTTCCCCCTGGCTGGCAACGGGAGCAATGTCGCCGAGGTATGTCCATGACCAGGTCCGCCAGTACGAAAAAGAGCGAGTCAAAAACAGCTCTACCTACTGGATGATCTTCGAGCTCATCTGGCGGGACTATTTCAAGTTTGTGTTCATGAGGCACGGAAACGCGCTGTTCAGGACGGAGGGTATCCGTAAAACGCCTCATCCGGTGGAATGGCAGCGGAATGATGTCCTCATTCGGGCCTGGCAAAAGGCTGAAACCGGCATCCCGTTCGTGGATGCGAACATGCGGGAGCTGCTCCGGACCGGGTTCATGAGTAACCGGGGACGCCAGAACGCGGCAAGTTTTTTCAGCTGGAACCTACGCCAGGAGTGGCGCATCGGCGCCGCGTGGTTCGAGACACTCCTGCTGGATTACGATCCGTGCAGCAACTGGGCCAACTGGGCGTACAACAGCGGAGTCGGCAACGATCCGCGTCAACGGTATTTCAACATCCTGGGACAGGCCAACAGATACGATAAAAAAGGCAACTTTGTGCGTCACTGGATCCCGGAGCTGTCCAGCATCCCGCCCTCGCATATCCACCGCCCCCATCTGCTTTCGGCGAAAGAACAGCGTCAGTACAAAATCGACATTGGAGAGGATTACCCCGCGCCTGTCATGGATCTCGAAGCCAGCTATGAAAAGCTGAACTGCTGAACAGCTGATCAGGGGCAGGATCCCCAAAAACCGGCTGCCTCCAAAGCGTGCCAGGCAATCAAAATGGGTTCTGTGTTTTATCATTCGATTTCATCAAATATTTCAATGATTTTGGAGCATTATGCCTGTGGAAAAACTGGAGTCAATTCAATACATTGGTGAAAACTTTCCGAATACCGTCCCGAAAGACCTGTTTTCATTTTGATGGAGAAATAACCATGACAGCTAACCCGGAATCCGGCACCCCGGATTACCAGAAAATTCTTGCAGAAAAACTGAGCGAACCTGACATCGCCAAATCTCTTGTGCAGCTTCTGGACCGCATCGATACGGTTGAAACAGCTCTGAGTGGCCTTGAAGAGTTCATCGAGAAGGCACCGGAAATGATGCTTTCCATACAGCAAGAGTCGGACCAGGTTTCGCGCATGAGAGAGGCGGGGAAACTGTTGGACAAGATCTCCCAGCCCGATGTCATGAGGTCGCTCGGCAATATTATCGATAAGGCGGAGACGCTCGAGACTGCCGTTTCGGCTTTGGAGATGATTTCCGATAAAGCACCTGAAATTGCTGATTCCATCCAGAAGGAATCGAACAACGGCATGATGATGGGTGAGGTCATGCGCCTGGTCGAGGAGATCAATCAGCCGGATGTGGTAAGGAACCTGAACGAGATCCTCAGGAACCTGGACACCATTGCCATGCTCACCAGTGCCCTTTCCGAGGCGGAGTACAAGTTCCCCGATCTGATTGCTTCAATGTACCAGGAGAGCAATATGGGTGAGACCTTGCATCAGTACCTTACGCTTGTCCAAAAGCTGAGTGATGACAGGGTGATCAACAACCTGAACAATCTGGTCGACAAGATCGAAAATCTGGATGCGGTGCTGAACATCCTGGATGAGGTGGTGCGAAATAATCCGGAATTGAAGGAGGAGAACAGCACGACCATCAAGAACATCAATGAACTGTTTGAACTGCTGACCAAATCCATGAAGGAGGAGGAAGCGACCATTCTGGAAACGGCCCGCGGCGGTATCACCATCCTTGCAGAAGTCAACCGGATCCTCTTGTCACCGAAAACCGAGGTGATCATCAAGGGCCTGACATCGGCACTTCAGTACGACCGCGCTGAAATCCCTGAATTGGGGCCAATCGGATTATGGAGGATGCTTTTCGACAAAAACACCCGCAAAACGCTTGGACTGCTGTCCATCCTCACCCATGAAATTGGCGGCCATCTCGATGAACTTGATATTGAAGCAGTAGAAGAATTTGAACGAAAACACAGAAATGACAAAAAATGAAGACATACAAAGAACATGAGATCGTGATTGTGGGCGGCGGCACCGGGGGCATCATGGTCGCAGCTCAACTGCTTCGCAGAAACAGGGATCTTGACATCGCTATCATCGAACCGTCCGAAAAGCACTATTACCAGCCGGCGTGGACCCTGGTTGGTGCCGGTTCGTTCGATTTGGATGAAACCATCCGACCGATGGTGGATTGTATACCGGCGCGGGTCAAATGGATCAAGGACAAGGTAACGACGTTCCGTCCGGAAGAAAATGAGCTGGAAACGGCCAAAGAAGTTGTGTTCACCTACCGGTATCTCGTGGTGGCACCTGGCATTCAGATCAACTGGAATGCCGTGAAGGGATTGTCCGAGTCGATTAACTCAAACGGGGTTTGCAGCGTTTACGAAGTGGATAAGGCGCCGTACACCTGGAAGGTGCTCTCTTCTGTGGAAGGGGGGAAAATACTTTTCACTCAGCCCAATACCCCGGTGAAATGCGGTGGCGCTCCGCAGAAAATCATGTATCTGGCTGATGAAGCCCTGCGGAAACGGGGCTCCAGAAAGAACCTGGAGCTCCATTTCTTTACTCCCGGATCGGTGGTGTTTGGTGTGGAAGTCTTTGCCAAAACCCTGCGTCGGGTCATCAAGGAAAAGGACATTCAGGTCCATTTTGCCCATAATCTCGTGGAGATAAATGCTAAAGAGGGGATTGCGGTATTCGATGTTACCGACAAGGACGGCAATGTGATCCGTAAAGAGGTAGCGTTTAGCATGATACATGTCGTCCCGCCGATGAGCGCCCCCGACTTTATTAAAAACAGCCCGATTGCCATCCAGGATGGCGCTCAGAAGGGTTGGCTTGATGTGGATCATTATTCACTTCAGCACAATCGTTACCCGAACATTTTCTCCCTTGGAGATGTTGCCGGCGTGCCAACGGCCAAAACCGGATCTGCAATTCGAAAGCAGGCCCCGGTAGTGACGGACAACATCCTCAAGCTGCGCAAAGCGATACAGCTGGAGGAGGAGCCTGAGGCATTAAACACATCCTACAACGGGTACAGCTCCTGTCCGCTGGTTACCGGCTACGGAAAAATGGTGCTTGCGGAGTTCGACTACAACAACGAACCCGATCCTACCTTCCCGTTCGACCAGAGCGAAGAGCGCTACGACATGTACGTACTCAAAAAGTTCGGATTGCCATGGATGTACTGGAACCTGATGCTGAAGGGAAAGGTGTAGCCGGGATTTGGGATTACAATCAGTAACAAGTTCCGAAACCTTATTGACACTGAAAACAAGAAGGTATAATCCGTGCTGTGAGCTAACCACTTGAATGACTCAATGCTCATATCAGAGAATTCTGCAAAAAACAGGGAATCCAGTGGACTGCAAAAGTAGATACCAAATTTTATTGACGACTTTGTTGACAATGGGTATTTGCTTTTCCCATTGCTTCCGTGGTTTCACCCAGTTTGCAGACGTGAAAATTTTTCCTTTGTTTGAAAGCAATACCATCAAGTGATGATTCAATAAGAAAATCAGACCTCCTACGGTTTAACAGGTACCTGTTATATAGCACAACATAGTTTACATTTATAAAACCGCTAAGACGCCCGTTCTACGATTCTGGAAGGAGCAGTTGATGTTGAAAAAGAACGCTAGGCAGGTCTGTGTAGTAGTCGTTCAGCCGTATTTCTCATCCGGCCCTGATGCGGATGCCCTCATCAGTCGCTTCAATTGTGTCGGAAATAGTCATATTCCGTGAAATTTCGCGTATTTTAAAA
>JAWOCT010000099.1:0-38508 GCA_046483675.1 Cyclonatronaceae bacterium | reverse complement strand
TCGAAGAGCTGATCGACTGGGACAACATCCCTGATGATCCGATGTTCCAGCTTACGTTCCCGCAGAAAACCATGCTCAAGCCGCATCATTTCGACAAGATGGCGACCGTGCTGAAAAGCGGCGCTTCGAAAGAAGAAATCACCGAAACGGCCAATGAGATCCGGATGCAACTGAATCCACATCCGGCCGGGGAGCAGGAGGAAAACACGCCCCAGCTGGGATGCGAATCGCTCAGCGGCATGCAGCATAAATATCAGGAAACAGTCCTTTTCTTTCCAAGCCAGGGTCAGACCTGCCATGCCTATTGCACCTTCTGCTTCCGCTGGCCCCAGTTCGTGGGCATTGATGAGCTGAAATTTGCAATGAAGGAGTCAGAACTTCTCGTTGCCTATCTGAAGGAGCATCCAGAAGTAACTGACGTGTTGTTCACGGGCGGCGATCCGATGATCATGAAGTCACGCGTGCTGGCTTCCTACATCGAACCCCTGCTGGAAGCCGACCTTCCAAATCTGAAAACCATCCGCATAGGCACGAAGGGGCTGGCCTACTGGCCCTACAAGTTCGTGACCGACAAAGATGCCGATAGCATGCTCAATCTGTTCCGGAAAGTCACGGATTCCGGAAAGCACCTTGCCCTGATGGGTCACTACTCCCATCCTGTGGAACTACAAACCGATATCCATAAAGAAGCGGCCAAACGGGTGCGCTCGACCGGAGCGCAGATCCGTACCCAATCCCCCTTGCTGCGCCATATCAATGACGACTCCGGTACCTGGGCCGACATGTGGCGTGAACAGGTCAAGCAGGGCATGATCCCTTATTACATGTTCGTGGTGCGTGACACCGGCGCCCGCCATCACTTCGACATCCCGCTTGATAAAGCCTGGCGGATCTTTCGCGGGGCCTTCAAACAGGTCAGCGGCATCGCACGGACCGTGCGTGGCCCCAGTATGTCGGCCGGACCGGGTAAAGTCCATATATTGGGAGTCAGTGAAGTGGCAGGCGAAAAAGTATTCACCCTCCAATTCCTGCAAGGACGTAATCCGGACTGGACAGGCCGGCCGTTGTTCGCCAAGTACAACAAAAACGCCGTCTGGCTGGATGATCTGGAGCCTGCTTTCGGTGAAAAGGAATTTTTCTTCGAAAAAGAGTACCGCAAGCAGGTCAAAAAGGACGCAAACGCAGAATTAAATGGCCATTCAAATGGCAAGGCAAAAGCAGGCGTCAGCAATGGGTCCAATGGATCCCATTCCTTTGATACCCGAAAAATACTGGAAGATGTGAACTGATCCTTCTGCAGCCCCCATAACGGGTTGCATCCATAACGGGCCGCATGAATCCAGATATCAAATTCAATGAAAACGGAACGGACAAAGGCCGTCCATCCAACCGGTTACTGTAAATCGGTTACCGGTTGGACGTTTGACACGAATTGTCCCTTGTTGTAAATGGCCAATGCACGCCCTGTCAGGGTTTCATTAAGCCAGGGTGTGTTGGACGAGCGCGATCGAATGGATTCAGGGGTGCAGACCCATTCCGAAGTGGTATCAAAAAGTGTCAGGTTGGCATATTCGCCCACAGCAAGCCGGGGAACCTGAATGTTCAGGATATTCCTCGGATGGACTGCCATCTTGCGGACGGCCTCCTGAAGCGAAATTTTGCCGGCCTTCACCAGTTGCTTGCATACAATGCTCCAGGCCGTTTCAAGTCCGATGATCCCATTGGGCGCATAGATAAACTCCACCTCTTTCTCATCCACAGAATGCGGGGCATGATCGGTGCATATGGCATCGATGGTCCCGTCCTGAAGCCCTTCGATTACAGCTTGCACATCGCCGGCCGTCCTCAACGGGGGATGCATTTTCCAGTTGGTATGGAAATGCTGCCGCTCAATTTCCTCATCCGTCAGGTCAAAATGATGTGGACATACCTCGGTGGTCACCCTCAATCCCTTCTGTTTGGCTTCGCGGACCAGTTCCACCCCTTTCCGGGTGCTGATGTGAGCTACATGGACATGGCCGCCCGTGAGCTCGGACAGCAGGATGTCCCGTGCGATCATGATCTCTTCCGCAATGGCCGGAGAGCCCGGAAGTCCCAGACGTGTGGAAATACGCCCTTCATGCATATGCCCGGGACGTGACAGCGGCAGGTCTTCTTCATGGTTGATGATGGGGACGCCCAGCATGGCCGCATATTCCAGGGCGATGCGCATCAGACGGCTATCCTGCACCGGATCGCCGTCGTCGCTGAACGCTACGGCACCCCCTTCTTTCATATCGGCCATCTCCGAAATGGATTTGCCTGCCCTTTCCTTTGTTACCGTACCGATCGGGTAGACGTCCACAGGCAGACCGCCGGCCTGTTTGAGCACATAGCTTACCACGTCACGCGTGTGGATGGGTGGATCGGTATTGGGCATACAGGCTACAGCCGTGAATCCGCCGGCAGCCGCGGCATCGCAACCAGTACGGACCGTTTCCTTGTGTTCGTATCCCGGTTCACGCAGGTGCACATGCATATCCATCCAACCGGGAGAAACATACGCGCCCCTGGCGTCAAAGACCTTCTCCGTTCCGGAGGAATCAGTGAAAGCCGGATCGGAACGGGTCCCTGTATCAGGATTGGCATCCCTGATGTTGTCTTCCATCACCAGATCCGATCCCATTTCCACTATCATGCCGGAGCGGATCCGTATATCCATGGCATGGGATCCGTCCTGTTTTTCATCCACCGGACGCACGTTTTTAATCAGAATATCTGTGGCTTCAGTCATATAATACCAGATGTTGTTTTTGGGATTCCGACTGGGAATATACTGATTCCTCAAGTTTGCATCCGTTAAAAATCCACCGGCATGTCCAGTGTCTTTTCCCTGCATCTTCAACATATCTTCCACCAGGACGCCGGACAGCCGGCCGCGTTGACGGGGTAGATCCGGCACCGATGATTTTTTTATCTTGAGCTGGATATGATACATGACAGTAGAAGTAACCCGTAGAGAAGATTTATCCCGTACACAAGATTTGTTCCTCCATGGCATCCTTTCAGAATGAACCCGAACAGGTACTCACGGTCAGCACCCTCACCGGAGAAATCAAGCTGCTGCTGGAGGACCACTTTGATTACGTTCATGTGCGCGGTGAGGTGAGTCAGCCCCAGACCAGCCGAAACGGACACCTGTACTTCACGCTCAAGGATGCCGGCGCCCAGCTCTCCTGTGTGATGTGGAATTCCCTTCGTCAACAACTCGAACAGCCGCCGAAGCATGGGAATGAAGTGGTTGTCACCGGCAATGTTCAGGTCTATCCGCCACACGGGCGCTACCAGCTCATTGCGAGAGCCATCCGTGCAGCCGGGCTCGGGGCGCTGCAGCAGGCCTTTGAAGCCCTCAAACGCAAGCTGCAGTCCGAGGGCCTGTTCGATGCCGCCCGAAAGCGCCCCCTTCCCCGCTTCCCTTCGGTCATCGGCGTGGTTACGTCCGCCACCGGTGCAGCTTTCCAGGATATGCGCAACACACTCGATAAGCGATATCCACTCTGTGAGATAAAGCTTTTCCACGCAGCGGTACAAGGGGGTCAGGCCGCACCCGAAATTGCCCGGGCCATCCGCTGGTTCTCCGGGCAAAATGAAGTCGACCTGCTGATTATTGGCCGGGGCGGGGGTTCACTGGAAGATCTGTGGGCTTTCAACGAGGAGATCGTGGCCCGGGCCGTTGCCGATTGCCGCGTTCCGGTCATCAGCGCTGTTGGACACGAGACGGACTTCAGCATATCCGATTTCGTAGCGGATGCGCGTGCGGCCACACCTACGCAGGCAATCGTCATGGCGGTACCGGACCGGGACGACCTGCTTATGAAGATCTCGGACCTGCAGCAATCCGTCGAGAGACAGATGCTGGACAAGCTCGGCCGCCATAAGGAAACCGTTTCCCGCTTCCTGGACAATTATGCGCTCCACAAAGTACAGCAACGCATCACGCGTCAGGTCGAAGCACTGGCATGGCAGGAAAAACAGATGGCAGTCATTCTCCAGCGGCGGATGCAACAGCACCGGGATCAGGTCCACCGGCTTGCCGATGCACTCTCCTCTGCCGCGTCACGGTTCCTGCTCCAGCGAAAATCCGAATTCCGAACGCTGCACCAACGGATTCTTGCCGCCGATCCCGACGCTCCACTTAAAAGAGGCTATACCCGCATCCACCAGAAAGAACAATGGGTTCGCTCGCCGGACCGGTTTGAAGCAGATAAACCGTTTGATATTGAATGGGCTGACCGCCGTACCCGCATCGATTGACCTCTGGTACCTGGCTGCATCCGTTGCCAGCGGGAACAGCGTCATCTCGATACACACCCTGCGGCGTTATTGCAAAATGAGTTTAACCGTTTCAATCCGTGACTGGCGCGCCTTGCTGATGATGAACTTGTGAGGGCCGAGCACGATCTCTTCATTGACCTTGGGGATACGGCCGATTTCGTGAATAATGTAGCCGGCCACCGTTTCATAGTACTGGTTCCGGGCAGGCATTTTGGCGGAGGGATACCGTTCGGCCAGCTCCTGAAGCGGCACATCCCCGCTTAGGATGTAGGTATTTTGGGAGAGTTTCTTCATTACCATGTCTTCCATGTCGTATTCGTCCTGGATATCACCCACTACTTCCTCCAGCAAATCCTCGGTGGTGACAAGGCCGGCCGTGCCCCCGTATTCATCGATCACGATGGCCAGGGATATATTGAGTTTCTGAAATTCCGAGAGCAGATCCTTTGATTTCTGGCTTGAAGGAATGTGCTTGACTGGACGAATGATCTCGCTAAGCTTTTTCGGCTTTTTGAACAGATCGTAGGCAAAAATAACACCGATCACGTTGTCGATGGTCTGATCAAAGACCGGGATTTTCGAAAATCCGGATGAAACAAATTTCTGAAGTGCTTCCTGCAGACTGGCGTTTTTTTCCACTGCGATGATTTCGGTGCGCGGGATCATCGACTCTTTGACCCGCTTGTTGGAAAGCTGGAGCACATTGGCCAGCAGTTCGGAATCGTCACGATCGATGTCCGACTCCTCGCTGTCACCCAGTTCCCGCACAAGCATTTCGATATCCTGCCGTCGGTAGACCTGGACTGAGGATTCCAAATCGGGGATGATGAGGCGGATCAACCGACCGGCAACACTGTTGGCGAGCCGGATGAAAGGAAGCAGGACCAGATTCAGTCCATGGTAGACTGCCGCCAAATGATAGATCAGCGCCTCCGAATTGATGCGAAATGCCACCTTTGGAATCACTTCACCAAATATCATGATGATCAGGGAAGCTATGACGGTTTGGGCCAGCAGGATGACAAAATCGGAGGGATAGGCCTCAAATAGTTGAAAATACAGGCTGGATATGGGCTGCACCAGGAACAGGGTCATCAAGGTGGCATAGAGTACGTTGACCACATTGTTCCCAATCAGGGTGGTGGACAGAAACGCCTCGGGATTTTTGATGAAATGTGTGAGCGCACGCGACCGCAAGGTGTTTTTCCTGGCACGAATCTCGAGCTTTAGCCGGTTGGCGGAGACATAACCGATCTCCGATCCTGAAAAAAA
This sequence comes from Cyclonatronaceae bacterium, assembly GCA_046483675.1. Taxonomy (GTDB): domain Bacteria; phylum Bacteroidota; class Rhodothermia; order Balneolales; family Natronogracilivirgulaceae; genus SKNL01. The sequence goes on along the minus strand of JAWOCT010000099.1, from coordinate 32,922 downwards.
GGCGCTCAATAGTATAACGATCACTATCAGAAGCCACTCATTCATACAGCAGCTCCCGGTTCAGGCGGCGGTTCCTGTGATGAAGTTGTATCCAACGTATACGTATGGCCTAAGTTTGGTCTGCAGTTTCAACCGCGAGATACATCCCGGCTGTTTACATGTTTTCAAGCTGGTTCCCTTAAGGTTATTACCTGGGAAAAATATAAAATACAGCTTTATTTGGAATGAAACCCGGGTTTTCGTTTTTCCAGAAAAGCGGCTGTACCTTCGTGGGCATCTTCTGTGCCGCAAAGAAAACCGAAGAGCCTGGCTTCCTCCTGAAATCCCTGGGCGCGATTGGGATAAGCGGCATGAACCGATTGTATGGCTTTGCGGATGGCCAGCGGGGCTTGGGTGAGAATCTTCAGGAGCCACTCCTTTGAGGTCTCCACCGTTTTCCCCTCTTCCACTACCTTGTTTATCAGGCCCATTTCATACGCCCTTCCGGCGTCGACCGGAATGCCATCCAGAATCAACTCAAGGGCCCTGCCCTTGCCGATGAGCCGGGGAAGGCGTTGCGTACCGCCGTAACCCGGCATCAGACCGAGCCCAAGTTCCGGCAACCCGAATTTCGCTTTGCGGGACGCTACCCTGAGATGGCAAGCCAGCGCCAGTTCACAGCCTCCGCCCAATGCATACCCTTCAATGGCGGCAATGACCGGCTTGCCTGTCGATTCAATCAGTGAAAAAACCGCCTGACCCTTGCAGGAAGTCCGCTCCCCGCTCTTCGTTCCGAGTTGATGCAGCTCCGCGATGTCGGCCCCGGAAACGAACGCTTTATCCCCGGAACCGGTGAGTACGATCCCGCCTATCTCGTCATCCTCCTGAAACTGGTCAAAAAGGTCGCGCAACTCGTCAAGCACCTGTTTGTTCAAGGCGTTGAGTTTTTCCGGCCTGTTGATAATCACGGTTGCAATACGGTCTTCAACATCCACCAGCAGCATTTCCGGCTCGTTGTTCATAATTGTCCTGAATTTTCGGCCGGGAGCTTTTTTCATGAAGCTCCCGATCCGTTCATGTAGTATTGGTCAGCACCCGGAGCACATCATGGTACCGCCATGCGGCCGGTATTGGCTTGCTCCGGCGTTAGGCTTTCCCCACCGGGCATGTAATTTGTACCGGCGCAGGATTGCCCCGGTGTTGTCAGGCGGCTGGTACCAGCCCGCGGATCTGTGTCATCTTATGGCTGACTTTCCAGTTGGTTCAGGACAGTATACGTCGGTGGAATGTCATCGTCAATATCCTGGATGATCGCCGCAGTCTCCTCAAGCTCACTGACGAGTCGGTCCAGATGCCCATCGAGTTCACCGGGATGGGTCATGGTAATGGACTTCTCCAGTACATAACGGATGGCGTCTTCCATTGTCTCCTGCTGCGATCGGCATATTTCGGCTTTTTCCGCAGCTACGTGATGCCGGGTGAGACGTTTTTCAAGGATCTGGAGACGGCGCTGCTTCACCTCCCGCAGGCGATCGGAAGTGACTGCTGCCATCTCCTTCTTCAGATTGCGGATCTCGATGGTGATGGACTCGGGTGAAGCATGCTCCAGATACTCGCGATAGCGCTCCTGGAGCAGCAGGTGTGCCAGGTATTCGCTTTTCATCTGATCCAGGCGCTCGGTCAGTTGACCGGTGAGCGGACGGGATGAGTCCGGAAGCCTGTCAAAATTGACAAGGATCTTGTCATACACGGAACGGAATGCCAAGAACCGTTTTTGATTCTTGGTTCCCAGCTGATCGAACTGTGCCTTTTCCGTCCGGCCCGAGCGTCGATACTCCTCATCCCTCCGGGAGACGATATGGCGCCGGAACCAGGGCTGCTGCGGCACCGTACCGAGGTAGATCAGTTCCAGCCCCAGCCCGATCGAAAACAGGATGGTGGGCATCCAGGAGGTTCCGGAGAACAGGTACGCCAGGAAGCTGACGGTCAGCAGGAATCCCAGGTTGACCGGGTGCAGGAACGCCTCCCGCGAGAAATGGATGGAGTGATGGTCAGACATGGTTGGAGGTATTCACATGAACGGTGCTTTGGGAACGGATATTCGGCTCACTGCGCTCGACGACGATTTCTGCCGGATTTTTTCCTTCGTGGAGCGCGGGAGTGCCTTTCATCTTCTTCTTGAACTGATTGACAATCTCGGCGGCCTTCAACTTTTCAGCATCGTATTCAAGCTCAAGGGATTTACTGTCGACACTGTCGAGGGCCAGCTCCATGCGGGCTTCGTTGCGTGCGGTATCTTCCTTGATGCGCGCGATCATTTCGTCATGGGTGGCGTCCATGCCGCCGACTTCAAACTGCTCAAGCGTATCAGCCACTTTGGCCTGCCATGCCGAACGTTCGCTCTCACGCATGGCGTCGCGGGCTTCCCGGATCTTGCGATCTTTCTCCCGCATGAACGTTTTCTTCACCTGCAATGCCTTGTCATAAGCCATCTGTGCCTGTTTAAGGTGCTGACGTGAAACGTCAAGATTTTCCCGGCCCCGCTGCAACTGAAGCGCGTAATTTTCAGCGATATCATCACGTTCGGCCTTGATTGCTGACTGGATGCGGGCCGACAGATCCTGCACCTGCGCCTCATAACGCCTGACCTCCTTTTGCAGGAGCATCACGTTGGCTTTAACCGTGGCAATGTTCTCGTTCATCCGCGGAACCTGGTCGTTCAGCTCGCGGATGTTCTGCTCAAGAATCCGCTTCGGGTCTTCCATCGAGCCGACCACACCGCCAAACAGCGACTTGATCGCACGTACAAATCTTCTCCACATAACTTCTCCGGTTTGGAATGAGTAAGTAACCGGACAACCCCGGGAGATCAGCTCCAGGCAGTTACGCCGTCCTTTGTCACGGTGTCGGTGATCAGGGCCGGTATCTCCGGCCGGGAAGGACCGACGGCAACGGCGTCCTGAAGCATCTGCCGGACACTGTCCGTTTCTCCTTCCTTATTCGTGAAGCAGCGGAAGATTGTTTCACCCTGCCTGACCTCATCTCCGATCTTTTTTTCAAGGACGATACCGGCAGCCGGATCGATGGTGTCTTCCTTTGATTTGCGCCCGGCTCCCAGCTCCAACCCGGCCATGCCGATGGTATAGGAGTCCATTGCTTTGACATAGCCGTCTCTACTTGCTTTTACATCAAATTGCTTCGAAGTCTCCGGATAGTCACCGGGACGGTCCAGGTATTCCGTGGAACCTTCCTGTTCGATGACAATATCCCTGAGTTTTTGCATGGCGCTGCCATCGTCCACCGCTTCCTTACTACGTTCGGCCCCCTCTTCCACCGAACCGGCCACACCCCCCAGGTAGATCATGGTGCCGGCCAGCAGATGCGTGAGCTCGAGCAGGTCATCCGGTCCACCCCCATTCAGGCATTCGATGCTCTCGTAGACTTCCAGCCAGTTGCCGATCCTGTTGCCCAGCGGTTGATCCATGCCGGTCAGGTAGGCGATGGTGCGCTTGTCGAATTCCTCCCCGATCGCGACCAGCCGTTGTGCCAGTTTTAGCGCATCCTCCCGGGTTTTCATAAATGCGCCGCTGCCAAACTTTACATCCAGCACCAGTGCGTCGATCCCCTCGGCCAGTTTCTTGCTCATGATGCTTCCGGCTATAAGGGGGATGGATTCAACCGTGGCCGTCACATCACGCAGGGCGTACATGCGCTTGTCGGCCGGTGCGATTTCTTCGGTCTGTCCGATGAGTACCAGTTTGTGCTTTCGGAGCACCTCGACATAGCGTTTCAGGTCGAGGTTAACATTGAATCCCGGTATGGATTCGAGCTTGTCGAGCGTACCACCCGAGTGGCCGAGTCCCCGGCCTGAAATCATCGGCACCGGGACGCCGCACGCCGCCACGATCGGAGCGAGGATCAGCGAGGTCTTGTCACCAACACCGCCGGTGGAGTGTTTGTCCACTTTGGTGCCGGGAATGTCGGACAGGTCCATAACCGTTCCGGAATGCAGCATCTCCCGGGTCAGCGATGCGGATTCCTCGTCGTCCAGGCCGTTCAGAAATGCCGCCATCAGGAAGGCGCTCATCTGGTAGTCGGGCATGGCATCCTTGCTGTACTGTTGGACGAGATACCGGATTTCATCGGATGTGAGAATTTGCCGGTCCCGCTTCTTGCGGATCAGGGAGACAATATTGTGTGATTTCATGGAGGAAATGTGATTTCTTCTGCAAAAAAATGATATCTTGCCGCTTCATCGGTCAGAATATACTCAATGGAAACCGACAGATGGAAATCAATTTATTTCAGATCCTGATCCTGCTCTTCATTTTCTATCCGCTCATACGAAGGGTGCTGGACGGATTGAGGCCCAAGGAGGAAGAGGCGGAGGAGGCGGAGGCCGGACAGGAGCCGGCCGCCGAAGATCCCTGGTCGGACCGGGCGGAACACGGCCGGAGGCCAGCATCTTCGGAACGTGCTCAGCACACGGCGACCCAACGCGGTGAAGCACACGGTGAACAGAGCTGGGAGGATTTTTTCGACGGGCTGGAAAAAGTACTCACCGGTGACGAATCGTCCAGGCAGCAACAGCAGACACAGCAAAACACCCCCAAGCGTGACGCTGCACACGTGTCGCGCACGCAGGGCACACAGGCTGCGGCTTCTGCAACCCAGAGCGGACGCGGCTCCCGTCCGGAACCGTCCCGGAGCCATGCTTCCCACGGCCCGATCCACAGTTCCGGAACGGAATCGTACGATCCCTATACCTATGAGCAGAAATCCGACACTGAAATCGGGGCCCAGGCCGAAAAGATCTCACGGGAATTGATCGAGGGTGACAATCCCATCTACACGGAACTGGACGACACACAGGAAACAGCCGTGACCGAGACAAGGGGGCGGAAGTATGTCAAACGCATGTTGATGAATCCGGAAAAACTCCGTGACGGTATCCTGCTCAAGGAAATCCTTGATCCGCCGAAATCACGCCGGACACATCACCCCTACTGATCCATTCAACGTGATCACCGTACTGGCCGACAAACACCATTACCTTCTCAGGCAGTATCTGCACCCTTCCCTTCGGCTTGAAACCTACGACCCTGTGGAAGGCTGGAGCCGCGAACAGATCTTGCGGGCGGATGCGGTCCTTGTCCGCACGACCAACCCGCTGAATGCCAAAACTCTTCCGGCAGACAGCCGGGTGCGTTTTGCCGGGACCGCTTCGGCCGGCAGGGATCACCTGGATGAGCCCTTCCTGCAGGATCGCGGGATCCATATAGCCGATGCCAAGGGGTCCAATGCCGACAGCGTGGCCGAATACGTTGCTGTGGCAGTGCTGTCGTCCTGCGAGCACCTGGACATCCGGCCCGAAAGTCTTACGGCAGGCATCATCGGAGCCGGGTTCACCGGATCGGCGACCGCTTCCCTGCTGGAACGGATCGGCATTACGTGCCGGCAGCATGATCCTCCCCGGGAGGAACGTGAGAAAGAGTCTGTGGAATCGGCCGGTCAAAGGCAGAAACGGTTCCACTCCGCCACCATTGACGAGGTGCTCTCCTGTGACATCCTCACACACCATGTACCCCTGGAGCGATCAGGGGACCATGCAACTTGGCACTGGCTCGACAAGGACCGGATCCGGGCCGCATCCAGCCGAATGGTCATCAATGCCTCCCGGGGCGGCGTAGTGGATGAGGCTGCTCTGCGTTCGGCATACGATGGCGGGCACCTCGATCTTTACATATGCGATGTTTGGGAAAATGAACCCTTTTTCTCTGATGCCACCGCATCGCAGGCTTTTCTTGCCACACCCCATATCGCGGGCTATTCGGTGGAAGCCAAGCGCAAGGCCACAGAGATGATATGTGAACAGCTTCATCGTTTTTTGGGGCTGCCCGATCCTGACCGGCCTGAGCCGACACCTATTCGTGCGCCTGTTCCGGAGGACGAGCTTTCTCTTTTAAAGGTACTGCGCCATCTGCACCCGGCCTTTTCCTACGACGCATCGTTGCGCAAACTGGTTGGATGTGCCGACATGGAAAAAGGCCCTGCTTTTTTAAGGCTCCGGCAGGAAACGCCGCTGCGCAATGAATTCCCGGGCATCAGACTGCCGGCCGCCGTCACCGGCCGCTTTCCGGTTCTGGAAAAACTCGGATTCAGCAACGAAGCGGAAGCATGAAACCCACGAAACCATTGACCTACCGAACCATCCCACGGCGCCATACCTCTCTGGCGCGCAAGGTTACCGCCCTGGTACCCGGCGTGGTGCTGCTTTCGGCGCTGGTGTGGCTCTCTCATGATCTGGCTCTGGATGATCGCATCGTGCTGTTCCGCTATCTGGCCATGGCTTTTGCCGCTTGCATGGCGTTCATCACTCCGCACCTGCTCTTTCCCGATAACGATAAAACGCTCATCCTGCAGCTCAATCCCTCGCCGCGGCGGCTTTTACTACATCATCTGGTTAAATTGCGCGCCCTCTGGCTCTTCGGACTGGCCGCCGCAGCGGTCATCGCCTTCGGTGACAGCACAACCCCGGCACAGCAATTCCCGGAAAAAACCAGGCTGTTCGCCACAAGCACGATGGCACTCACGGCCATCATCCTGTATGCCCTGTACCGTTTTGTGACCATTGGCGAACGCTCGCAGCAATGGAGTGAGGGCAAGGCAGGCCGGCGGCTCTTTCAGGCGCTGGATTCGGTCGGAAAAAGTACACCGGTGGATGCCGGCATGTTTCCTACCTTTATGAGCACGATCATGGTCACTTTTGTCGGGATGATGAGTGTGGTCGTGGCCGCCTCCATCCCGCAGGTGCATCTGGCAACCCTCCCATTTGTGCTGTTTCTCGGGTATTCAGGCTTTCGGCTCCGTCGCGAGACCGGCCGCTTTGACCGGTTGTACTACCAGAGCGATGCCTTTTACGACGAGTTGTTCACCAATCCAGTGACCGGCGCCAAGGAATCGCGTGATCCGGCAACGTATGAGGCCATATACTGGGTGCCACCGCGGTGGCGTGCCGCCGTCTGGACCCAGATCATCCAGCTGGACCGCAAGCGTCCGATGGGGCGCATAATCGCCTTGCTCAGTTTGACCTACTGGCTGCTTATCTGGCTCGGAACCCCGGAGTCCTGGCACGCCGGCTGGCTGGTTTTCTGGATCCTGTCCAAGAACATGCTGGCCTGGCCTGTGGCGGGACCATCCCTGTCGCCACCGGTTTTTCACTGGTGGATGATGCCTCCGGGCGACTGGATGATCGTACGGTTTTTCCTGCAGACGCGGTGGACGCTGGCCCTGATCCTGACCGTTGCGGCGGCGGCGCTGTTTTCAGCAGCGGTGAGTTGGCAGTCGGTAATGATTTGGGCTGGGGCCGATGTCATCGTCTCGGCCGCATCCGCCTGGTTGATTACCCGGAACAATGAATTCGCTTTTAAAAAACAGTACGCATAAGGGCGCGCATGGTCATCATCCACTGCAATCCACAGAATCAGCAACTCCAGAAATATTTCGTCAAACGCCATCCAAATGAGTGACTTTCTGAATGTTAAACAGTTGTCCAAGCAGTACGGAACCGGACCCATGATCATCTCCGGCATGGATCATCACTTCCGTAAGGGCACGGCTACCGGTCTCATCGGGGTGAACGGATCCGGCAAGACAACGTTCCTGCGCCTGCTTTCCGTCACTGCCTTCCCGACCGGGGGGACCATCACTTGGCGTGGTCAGCCTATTTACGATGCCCCTCACAATTTTTTACAGCACATCGGAATCGTAACCGATGCGGCAGACCTGCCAGGCTACCTGAGTGCCAATGAACTGATGGAATGGACCCTGCGGGCGCGCAAGAAGTGGAACGACAGCGAATCGCCCGGGCGGATGGACGAGCTCTTCAAACAGCTCCATTTCGACGAACGGCGGGAGAACTTGATTGGCACCTACTCCAGTGGAATGCTTCAGAAGACGATGCTGGCCTGCAGCCTCATCACACAGCCGGAGATCATCTTGCTGGACGAGCCCTTCCGTGCGCTGGACGAGACAAGCAAAAAGGCATCGCTGGAATTGTTGAACGAGTATAAAAGCAATGGCGGCACCATCCTGGTCTCCAGCCACCTGCGCCGGAGCCTGGCCAAACTGTGCGATGATTACATCACCTTTCCGGTAAAAGATGGATCCTGATCTTTTCGGGATATAAGATAAAAAAATTTATCCGTATCGGATTCATGGCAGGTGGAACAGTCTGCGGGCATTTTCTGTAGTGATGCGGTCCGTCTCCTCAAGGGACATGTCAAACAGACCGGCCAGCTTTTCAGCCGTATATTTCATGTAGGAAGGCTCATTCCGCTTTCCGCGCTTGGGAGCCGGCGCCAGATAGGGGGCATCCGTCTCGAGAACGAGCCGGTCCAGCGGCATTTCAGCCACAACGCGGTCCACTCCGGCATTTTTGAACGTAACCACACCGCCGATTCCCAAGTACAATCCCAGATCCAGCGCACGCCGGCCCTGCTCCGGTGTGCCGTTGAAACAGTGCCAAATGCCCCGCAGGTGTCCATCCTGCTGCTCTTTAATGATGTCCAGCAGATCTTCCGTGCTGTCACGGTTGTGCAGGATAACGGGTTTGTCCAGTGCTTTGGCGACCTGACAATGCTCCCTGAGACTCTTCTGCTGCATGGCGACGTGATCCCTGGACCAGTAGTAATCCAGACCGGTTTCCCCAATGGCGATGATATCCCCGGTGCCGCCCCGCTCGATGAGCTGGGCGCGAACGTTTTCCTGAGTTTCTTCGACATCGCACGGGTGGATTCCGACCATCTTGTGGAACCGGATGTGCGGATGAGACATTTCGTCCATCTGCTCCAGGGACCCGAAATCGATGGCCGGCATCATAATGTCCGTGACCCCGGCCTGCCAGGCTCGGTCGAGAACCTCTGGCATATCCTTGCGGAATTGCGGGAGATATATGTGAGAATGGGTATCTATCATCTGCTCCGGATTGAATCGGCTTCAAGATAGGTATTCCATGGGCAGATATCGAATATTACCTCGAGCACCTGTCAGATTCTGTCCTCGTTTATCACAAAACGACGATATTTTTTGTGGATTTGCGACAAAATGGGTTGTAAGTTTTGGCCCGGTCCCTGGTCTTTTTCATAAAGATGTCCGCAAGACATTTTTGGTTTTGTGCGGAAAAGAAAGTATATTCTCACATATTTTACACATATACTTAAAGGAGTGACTTTCCATGTCTGACAACGAACGAAGAAAAGCCATTGACCTGGCAGTCGGCCAGATCGAAAAACAGTACGGCAAAGGGACCATTATGCGCCTGGGCGACCAGCCCATTGAGAACATCCCCTGTATTTCGACCGGATCACTTCTTGTGGACCATGTCCTAGGAGTGGGAGGCGTCCCGCGCGGCCGGGTTACCGAAATTTACGGTCCGGAATCCAGCGGAAAAACCACCCTGGCCCTGCACGTCATTGCCGAGGCGCAAAAAGCCGGCGGGCATGCTGCACTGATCGATGCCGAACATGCCTTTGATCCCAAGTACGGCAAGGCCCTGGGTATCAAGATCGATGAACTGTTGATCTCGCAGCCGGACAGTGGGGAGCAGGCACTTGAAATTGCCGAGACTCTCATCCGATCGGCTGCACTTGACGTTGTAGTCATCGATTCGGTGGCAGCACTCGTGCCCCGGGCCGAACTGGACGGTGAAATGGGTGATTCACAGGTCGGGCTGCAGGCACGGCTGATGTCACAGGCCCTTCGGAAACTTACCGGGGTGGTCAACCGTACCCGAACGGCAGTGATCTTCATCAACCAGCTCCGGGAAAAAATCGGAGTCATGTTCGGCAATCCCGAAACCACCACCGGTGGAAAAGCGCTAAAATTCTACTCTTCGGTCAGGATCGATATCCGCCGCATCGGCGCCATCAAACGGGGCGAAGATGTTATTGGCAACCGCACCAAGGTAAAGGTTGTCAAAAACAAGGTTGCCCCGCCCTTCAAGACCTGCGAATTCAACATCATGTACGGTCAGGGTATTTCGCGTCTCGCCGAGTTGCTGGACCTGGCCGTTCAGTTTGACATCGTTCAGAAGCGGGGAAGCTGGTTCCGATACAATGGCGAGCCTATCGGTCAGGGTACCGACTCGGCCATGCAGTTCCTTCAGGAAGATCCCAAACTCAGCTCCGAAATCGAGGAAACGGTCCGGCGAAAACTCATGCCCGACCACTACCCCGACACCGGGGAAGCGGGAAAATCAGGGAAAGATTCAAAGGCGGAAAATAATACTGCCGGCAAAGTGAGTGCAGAAGCGGTTGCATCCGGCGCCGATGCAAAAAACGGCTAAAACCGGCTTTTCGGGATATACATGTGCCGCGGCAGATGATCCGAAATTACGGGATATACCATGGATGAGCAAAGTGTTTCCCTGCCAGGGCGATGTACGGATATATCCGTTCAGAAAAAAAAAGCAGATCGGGTCTCCCTGTATGTAGAAAATGCATTTCTCGACGGGTTCCATCGTGATGTTATTGAAAATGCAGGTATACGGAAAGGCGACCTGATCACACCGGATCTTTACGACCGGTTGGTCGGAGCGGAACGGCAGTTCCGGCTCAACAGTCAGATTTACCGCTGGCTGGCTGTCCGCAATCACAGCTGCGGAGAAATCATCGCGAAAAGCCGGGCCAAGGGTTATACCAGGGAAGAAGCAGAAAAAGCGCTTCAGCCATTCCTTGAAAAAGGGTATGTGGATGACGTTGTCTTTGCTGAAAGTTTTACACGGGACAAGAGCGAACGGCACGGCTGGGGACCGGCAAAAATTCGCAGGGCTTTGGCCCAAAAAGGAATAAAAAAACATTATATTGATGCGGCCCTTGAGAACATCTTCACCGGCCGGCAGCTCAATGACGCTCTTGAAGCAGTCGCGGGAAGCGTCGCAAAACGGTTGATGAGAGCAGAACCGGGTTTGAAGCGCAAGAAGAAACTTGTAGATTTTCTTATCAGAAGAGGCTTTCCGGGTCATATTGTAATGGAGAAATGTGATGAATTGCTAAAGAAGCTGGAGAATGAAGAGCTTTAACATCGAAAAGTTTATTCGATTGATAACCGGACTGGCCCTTGTGCTGCTGATTCTGGTTACGCTCTACCGATTCTTCATCCTCGTCCTTTACGCTCTCATCGCCCTGGTGATTTCGTATATCCTTGATCCGGTTGTCAGCCGGATGCAGTCGGTTGGCATGAACCGGACCCTGGCTATCAGCCTGGTCCTTTCCACGCTCATATTACTGCTCGTCTGGTTCTCGAGTACCATCCTGCCCGCCATAGCCAATCAGGTCATCATGCTTGGACAACAGCTGAACCTCGATGCCGTCATGGCTGTAACGACGGAAATCGAAGAGCAGATCCTGGAAAGGGCTCCGTTCCTGCCCGAAGGTTTTTTACGCGACAATGTACCCGGTGCGGTGGCCGTGCTGTTCCAGACCGATGACGTCTCGCAGACCATAAATAACATCCTGGGTATTTTTGCCAATATTTTCTGGGCGTTCATCGTCGTCCCGTTCGCAACTTTTTTTATCCTGAAAGACGGGGCACGATTGCGTCGCAACGTGCTTCAACTGGTACCCAACCGGTACTTTGAAAGTGTGCTTACCGGCATTGAAAAAGTGGAGAAGCGACTGGTCACCTACTTCAAAAGCGTTGGACTGCAAAGCATCATCATTGCCACTACCGCCACGATCACACTGAGTTTTGCCGGTCTCAACAATGCGCTTTCAGTAGGAATCGCCGTCGGTGTATCCAATATCATTCCCTATTTCGGACCGGTGATCGGTTATATCCTGTCCATCATTGTCTCTGTACTGGAAACCGGGGATTTCTCGATGGTCATCTATGTGTTTTCCGCGATACTTATCACCCAGATCATCGATGTAACGGTGGTGCAGCCTACCCTGTTTTCCAGGTCAGCAAACCTGCATCCCCTGGTCATCCTGTTTGTCGTAATGATCGGTGCGGAACTGGCCGGCATCTTCGGCATGCTGGTCGCCGTCCCGATAACCGCCACTATTGTCATTACCGCCAAGCAGATAACATGGAGTCTGGAAAACTACAAAGTATTCAGTCCTGTTGAATCAAAGTGACATATAATTACTCATGATAAAACTGCGACCTCTACCCGAAAAAGGGACCATTGGAATAATGGCTCCCTCTTCACCCATTGAGCCGCAAAGACTTGAAAACGGCGTCAAATATTTCGAAAAACGAGGCTACCGGGTCATCGTAAAAGCCAGCTGTCATGCCAGTGACCATTACCTGGCCGGGCACGCCGAAGACCGTGCCTCCGAATTGATGGACCTGGTCAATGATCCCTCGGTCGACCTGATATTTTTTGCCAGGGGAGGATTTGGCAGCAGCGCCATGTTGCCCCTGCTCGATTACGATGCCATCCGGTCAGCGCGGAAACTGATGATCGGTTACAGTGACATAACCGCCCTGGAATGGGGAATATATGCCAAAACCGGTCTTCCATCCCTGTCCACGGGCATGCCTGCAACCGATTTTTACATGGATCCGGTCCACCCTGACTTTGAAAAAGCATTCTGGGACTTCATGGAAACCGGAAAAATAAATTACAATCTGAACGGATCTTCCAATCGAAACAGTGGTGAAGTGCATGGTATTGCTCTGCCCGGCACTTTATCGGTGGCGGCCAAACTTGCGGGATCACCGTATTTTCCGGACCTGTACAATTCCATTCCAATCCTGGAGGATGTTGGAGAACCGCGCCATAAAACGGAAGGATATTTGTGGCAGGCCAGGCTCGCCGGCTGGTTTGAGTCGGTGAATGCCGTTGTTTTCGGCTCTTTTACACCGCCTGACCAGGAAACCTTTGATGATGTTCCCACCATGGAAGAAGTTCTTGACCGGTTGATGAGGGATTCGAATCTGCCTGTGGTCCGGGGCGTTCCCTATGGTCATATCGATCACAAAATTCCGTTCCCTCTCGGGGTGGAAATATCCATATCTTTTGGGGATACCATAACCATCACCAGTTCCGACACATTATTTGATTTGTGAAAAAGAAACGGATTGTTGTCTTTGCTTCCGGCGGCGGTTCGAACTTCAGGGCGATACATCAGGCGTGCCTGAACAGGGAGATCCCGGCGGATATCGTGGCGTTGATATCGGACAGCCGAAAGGCACTAGCGCTTGAGTATGCCCGGGAGCATAAGATCCGCGACGTCGTGCTGCCGCCCCGGGACTTTGACGATGAGGCACAATATACCCGGGCACTGATGGACATACTTGAGGAAACGGCGCCTGACCTCATAATTTTGGCAGGATATCTTAAGAAGATTCCCCATAAGGTTCTGGAACAGTATCCCCGCAAGATCATCAATATCCATCCCGCCCTTCTCCCTGAATATGGTGGTAAAGGCTGGTACGGCATGCGTGTCCATCGCGCCGTGATTGAAAACCGGGAAAGCGAGTCCGGTTGCACGGTCCACTATGTCACCCGCGACTATGACAAGGGTCCGGTCATTGCCCAGGTTAAGGTACCTGTCCACAGTGATGACACACCCGAGACACTGGCAAAACGAATCCTTAAACAGGAGCACAAACTGTATCCAAAAGTAATCCGCTTCCTGCTTACACAAAAATAATACTCCCATCGCATAATTGACATACCATCGCTTAAATGCCTGTCCTTCAATTGAATAACATCCTATCCCTTAATAGACGACCCATCACATGAATAATCTTTCCGGTCCGTAACCGATATATCCTGTGCCGGCCAGCGGCGGGACCATCGCGTTGCCGATAGATTTTCAACCACATCAAAAAAATGACGGCAGACTTCACAGAACAACTCACAAAGGTTAAGGTAACCCGTGCCTTGCTTTCGGTTTCAGACAAAACGGGTATCACCGTACTGGCATCCAGACTTCACAAACTTGGTATAGAACTCATCTCTACAGGAGGAACAGCCCGGATGATCCGCGATTCCGGCTTACCGGTCACGGATGTTTCGGATTTGACCGGTTTTCCCGAGTGTCTTGACGGACGGGTGAAAACCCTGCACCCCAAAATCCACGGGGCTCTGCTGGCCCGGCCCGGACAATCGGGGCACGCCCGGACCCTGAAAGAGTTGGACATCCGGCCCATTCAGCTTGTGGTAGTGAACCTGTATGCTTTCCGGGAAGCAATCGCATCGCGTCCGGACGATCCCGAACATGCCGTGGAAAATATCGATATTGGTGGACCGGCCATGGTCCGTGCATCAGCCAAGAACGTTGAGAACGTCTGCATTGCGACCCATCCTGATCAATACGCGGATTTGTTGGATGAGCTTGAGAACAACAATGGGCAGATAGGTCCCGCAACCCGTGCTGCTTATTCCGCCAGTGCATTCCGTCTCACTTCTGACTATGACGACGCCATAGCTTCTTATCTGGATCGTTTTTCACAGGCACAGGCCGGAAAGACCGGTGGACCGGATGACGTGGCGGGTAAAAGATCTATCGCAGATCAGCATGAAACACCTTCAGAGTTGAATATCCACGCGCCGCTTTACAGACCTCTTCGATACGGGGAAAATCCGCATCAGCCCGCGGCGATCTATGGCAACCCTGATCGATATATCGACTATTTCCATGGCAAGGAGCTGAGCTACAACAATTACCTGGATATCGACGCCGCCCTGCAATTAGGTGCTGATTTTCAAACCTGTAATGCCATTCGGCCTTCCGATGAGGCACTGTGCGCCATTTTCAAACACAGCCTTCCCTGTGGAGTAGCACTTGCAGAAGATACGGTGCATGCATGGTCCCGGGCTTTTTCAACCGATACGGTGTCCCCTTTCGGCGGAATCATCCTGTTCGACCGCACAGTCGATGAACGGACTGCTGAACAAGTAGATACCATCTTCAGCGAAATTGTCCTTGCTCCTGATTTCACCGGGGAGGCCCTGGCATTGCTGAAACGCAAATCAAACCGGCGCCTGATTCGAATCAACCGTTGGCCGGATGGTTCCATGCCCCGGATGCGGTCTGTCTCGGGCGGATTTCTATGGCAGCATGAAGATACCGGTTTTGATATCGAGCCTCGGAACGTGGTGACACGGATCCGTCCCGATCCGGATCAGTCGGCGAGTCTTGAATTTGCGTGGATCGTTGCCAAACATGTTAAATCGAATGCTATTGTCTATGCTTCTGGCAGGCAGACGATCGGCATTGGAACAGGTCAACCGAACCGTGTGGATTCTACCCGGATCGCTGGGCAAAAGGCGGCACAGTTCGGACATGACCTGAGAGGTTCGGTCGTTGCTTCAGACGCATTCTTCCCCTTTGCCGACGGACTGGAAGAGGCCGCCCGCGCCGGGGCTACAGCGGTAATCCAGCCCGGTGGGAGCATACGCGACGAAGAGGTCATCCGAAAGGCCGACGAGCTGGAAGTGGCCATGGTATTCACGGGAACCCGGCACTTCCGGCACTGATTTTTTTTTCTTTTTGATCAAACAAATTCGCAAAAGGCCGCTTATTATTGTAAATTTGAAAGTTATGTAACACCTTTTTTTCCGTCCCTCCCACAGCTTATGTCATCCTGAATATGCAGCAGTCCGAAGTTGAAACAAAAAAATCATCCACAGGCCAGAACAATTCCAAAGGCGGTTTATTTGACTGGCTGTACACGGATATCGCCATCGATCTGGGCACCGCAAATACCCTTATCCATGCGCGCAACCAGGGTATTGTACTCAATGAACCATCCATCGTTGCCCTGAACACCGAAAACCAGACGGTCGCCATCGGGCATGAAGCCCGCCTCATGCACGAAAAGACGCACAAGAAAATACGCACGGTACGCCCGCTGCGCGATGGCGTCATTGCCGACTTCGAGGTGGCCGAGCACATGATCCGGGGGATGATCAAAAAAGTAAAAGTTCGCTGGTTCTCATCCACCCGTAAAATGGTTGTGTGCGTACCCAGCGGAATCACGGAAGTGGAAAAACGCGCCGTACGGGACAGCGCCGAACATGCCGGGGCCAAAGAGGTATACCTGGTGGATGAGCCCATGGCGGCAGCAATCGGTATCGGCCTGGACGTGCACGAGCCGGTAGGCAACATGATCGTCGACATCGGCGGTGGAACCACCGAAATTGCCGTCATTGCCTTGTCCGGCATCGTCTACTCCCAATCCGTCAGGCTGGGTGGTGATGAATTGAACGAAGACATCATCAATTATTTCCGCCGCAACCACAACCTGCTGATTGGCGAGCGCACCGCCGAGCAGGTCAAGTGCCTAATCGGATCGGCCGCACCGCTCGATGAGGAGCTTGAGCTCACCGTCAAGGGCCGTGATCTGGTCAACGGTGTTCCCCGCACCCGCATCGTGAGCTCCAAAGATATCCGTGAAGCCATTTCCGAATCGGTGAACACCATCGTGGAGTCGGTCACCAAGTCGCTGGAGCAGACTCCGCCTGAACTTTCAGCAGAT
Source organism: Cyclonatronaceae bacterium (assembly GCA_046483675.1). Taxonomy (GTDB): domain Bacteria; phylum Bacteroidota; class Rhodothermia; order Balneolales; family Natronogracilivirgulaceae; genus SKNL01. Next base: position 16,449 of record JAWOCT010000099.1, on the reverse strand, counting down.
ATCCTGGACCGGGGCATATTCCTGACCGGTGGCGGAGCCTTGCTCCTGAACCTCGACAAGCTGATCATGGAAACGACCGACCTCCCGGTGCATATCGCTGAAGATCCCCTGACCGCCGTTGTACGCGGCACCGGCAAAGTCCTGGAGGATCTGGAATACTACCGGGCCATCCTAACCTGACAGTATGTCACCTGAATGCAGTTTTCGCTCCGTAATACGGAAGATATCCGGGACCATGTCCTGACCGTACTCTTCATTCTCATTGCCTTCTTCCTCATGGTATTTCGCCATGAAGGCAGTCTGCAATCGGTACGCAAGGTGTCTGTTCTCGCGCTGAGTTACATTGAGCAGCCACTGTCACAGGTCCGCGTCTACCGTAATGCGCTCCAAACCAACGAACAGCTCGGCGAGCAGAATATCTTGTTACAGGACGAACTTAGCCGTCTCCGCTCTGTCAGGGAAGAAAACCGGGTTCTCCGTGATATGGTCGGGTTGATGGATACACTCGAACTGGATATGCTGCCTGTCCGGATCGTGGCCAAGAACCTGACCGGAATCAACAACTCCCTTACCGTCAACAAAGGCAGTCGTGATGGCATCGAGCCCGGGATGCCACTGATCACACCGGAAGGCTTGGTGGGACAGACTATACTGACCACAACCGGACATTCCCAGATCATGCCATTCTACAATCCCCTGTTCCGCGCCAGTGCCCGTGTCCAGGGCAACAGGGCATACGGAATCGTGTCATGGGACACCGACCGTTCCAACGAACTGGTTATGAGACATGTACCTCAAACCATAACGGTGCCGGTAGAATCCGTTATCGAGACATCCGGATTCAGCAATCAGTATCCACCCGGCATTCCAATCGGCGAAGTCATACGGACTGAACCCGACAAGGGCCGTGACACGCAACAGGTTTATATCCGGCCCTATGTCTCCCTGAATCAGACAGCCGAGGCCTTTATCGTGCGATTTCAGCCCGAGCCGGAAGTAGAAGACCTCCAACTGCAATACGAGAGACTCTTCCAATGAAATCAAAAGCGCTCAAATACGGTTCCTTTGGCCTGGCTGCCGTTTTGCTGCAGATGCTGATCTTCAATCACCTGAGCTACGGCCCCATACAGGCCGACATAGTCCTGGTCGCCCTCATATGGGTAATGGCTACCCGGGACAGGACCACGGCCATTCTCTTTGCCGCTTTCACCGGAGTGCTCCTGGATTTTTTTATGGATTACTGGGGCTTGCATCTGCTGTCCAAAACGCTGACCACCCTGCTTGTGTATCCATTTATACCCAAAATCGAAGAATCGAGGCTTTTTTTTACACAGGTTTTTTTCATATTACTAGGTATATCCGCCGTTCACAATCTCTTTTTCCTGCTTTCCGCACTTTTCGCGCAGATCTACAGGGCCGACCTTGTCTTTTTGGAGATCTTGATAGGAAGCAGTCTAATGACGGCTGTTACTGGCAGTATCATCTACATTTTGCGTGATAATTGACCATCGCCCATGCTCCGCAACAAGCAAGAAAAGCGAAACATCATATCCATTCGAGTGCTTCAGGTGATCATCATCACCTTGCTGCTTATCTTCGTCGGAAGACTGGTACAGCTGCAGGTCATCGAATACGACACCTACGGTCCACTCAGTCTGGCCAACAGCATCCGTCAGGAAAGTGTCAGTCCGGGCCGCGGTCTCATCTTCGACCGAACCGGACGCATGCTCGTCGACAATCAGCCGATATACACTATCACGATCACCCCGGCCAACTTTGATCCAAAAACCATCCCGCTGCTCTCGGAATACCTTGATCTTGATCCCGATATCCTCGAAGAACGCATCCAGGCGGCACGAAGGTACTCCTGGCACCGCCCTTCACGTCTGTATACCGATATCAGCTTCCACCGGTTTTCCCAAATCCAGGAAAACATCTGGAAACTGCCCGGTATCGGGTACCATGTGGAGTCCAAGCGCCATTATCCCACCGAGATCAACGGATCGCACATTTTTGGATATCTCAGCGAGGTGACCGGGCAGGAGTACCGCAGTTCACAACGATACAATCTGGGAGATAAGGCAGGTCGGAGCGGCATCGAATTTGTTTACGAACAGGAATTGCGCGGAGAACTCGGATCACGGTATGTCCGTGTTAACGCCTTAGGGCAGACCCTTGGTCCCTTTGAGGACGAACAGATGGGGCACAGTCCGATCAAGGGTGCCGATATTTATACCCATATCGATTACGAGATGCAGCTCCTTGCCGAAGACCTCATGGAGGGCAAAACAGGAGCCGTGGTGGCCATGGATCCGAATACAGGTGGTATACTTGCCCTGGTGAGCTCCCCGACATTTGACGCAGAACTGCTCTCCGGCCGGATCGATATGGACTACTGGATGCAGCTGAATGCCGACACCACCAATCCCCTTTTCAACAGGGCCATATCCACCATGCAGCCTCCGGGCTCCACGATCAAACCCGTCATGGGACTGATCGGTCTGGATTACGGGATCATCGATCCGGATACCGAAGTCAACTGCCGGGGCGGGTTTAACCTCGGTCGTCTTTACCGGTGTACGCGTGCGCATGGACGCCAAAATCTGGTGGAAGCCATCCAGAACTCCTGCAATACCTACTTTTTCTCTCTCATGAACCAGACCATGATCCGGATCGGCCTGAATGCCTGGCACCGCCACACCGCTTCTTTCGGCCTGGGACAGCTGACCCACATCGACCTGCCCAATGAACGGCGGGGCATACTGCCGGACAGCGCCTACTATTACACCCATTTCGGGGATTCACGGAACTGGGGAATAGGTGATCTTATCAGCGTGGGTGTAGGACAGGGTACGTTATCCAGCTCACCCCTTCAGATGGCGCTGGTTGCCTCGCAACTGGCCAACGGGGGCTACCATATTCAACCGCATATTGTGGACCGCATTGTCTACCCCGATGGCTCATCCATGGTCCACGAATTTGAGAAAGAGCGTATTCCCTGGATCCGGCAGGATCATCTGAGGGTCATTCAACAGGGAATGCGAAAGGCGGTATCCGAAGGCTCCGGCCGTTTTTACGCGGATATATCCGGAGTGGAAGTGGCAGGTAAAACCGGAACGGCCCAAAATCCCCACGGTATCGATCACGGCTGGTTCATCTCCTATGCTCCGTATGATAATCCCGAAATTGCTATAGCCGTGCTGGTGGAAAATGCAGGATTCGGGTCCATCTCAGCCGCGCCCATTGCAGGACTCATGATGGAACAGTATTTCCATGGGCAGATCCGGCGCAACTGGGTCTATGATTACGTAAAGACCTTCACTCCGAGGGAAAACGACAACAACGGCGAGGATACAGAGTAATGGCCTGGTACCGAGAATTTAACTGGCTGCTGATTATTTGCTGGGTGCTGCTTTTCTCGGCAGGCCTGGTGGCCATTTACAGTGCCACGCTCGGGCCGGTCTCTCAGTTCTTGCCGGACTACATCCAGAACAATTTCCTGAACCAGATCATATGGATCGGGGCTTCCATCCTTGTACTGGTTGCGATTCAGTTCACCGGTCCACGTACGTTTCAGCAGATATCCTACCTTTTCTATACCATCTGCATCATCCTGGCCATTGCCACGGTCATTTGGGGAACCGAGGCTGGTGGTGCCCGGCGCTGGCTCGTTATTGGCGGATTCCGTTTTCAGATCAGTGAAATGCTGAAACTGGCCACTATCCTTGTCGTGGCCAATTATCTGACCAGCCGACGGGACATCTCGGCAGAGCATATCGGTTCAGCGCTTGTGGCCGTCGTCCTCATGATCATCCCGAGCATCATTATCATCCTGCAAAATGACACCGGAACCGCCCTGGTGCTCCTGGCTATCATCCCGGTTATGCTGTTCTGGTCGGGTCTGCCATACGGTATTTCGCTCTTCCTCATATCACCGGCTATCATTGCCTATTTCACAGTCATTGACTGGAAACTGGGTGTGTTGGCTATCCTGATCCTCACCACGGCCATATTCTTCATCCAGAAAAGGCCCTGGCTGACTGTCTCCTCGATTGTCGTGGGCGCCCTGGTCGTCATCGGGGTGCAGGTCGCGCTTTATCAAGTGCTCAAGCCACACCAGCAGGCTCGCATCGAGGCCTTTGTGAACCCGGCCCTGGATCCGCAGGGAGCAGGATGGAATGTACTTCAGGCCAAAACTGCCATAGGTTCCGGTGGACTATGGGGCAAGGGTTTTCTGGAAGGCACGCAGACCCAGCTTCGCTTCCTGCCGGAACAGTGGACCGATTTTATTTATCCCGTTATCGCGGAGGAATTCGGATTTATGGGTGCCGGATTACTGCTGCTGGTATTTGCCGTATTCTTGCTGCGACTGTTGAAAGCGGCCGGTGAACACAAACATCCTTTTGCCCAACTGGTCATTGTGGGGGTGACCATGACCTTCTTTGTCCACCTGATAATCAATCTGGGAAGTGCCATGGGACTGTTTCCGGTAATCGGCCTTCCATTGCCCTTCGTAAGTTACGGGGGGTCCGCTTTCCTCTCCTATTCTGTCATGCTGGCCATTTGCCTCAATTTCGACTTCTACAAACGGGAATTCAGTATCTACAGCTGAGCTGACCCACAGCCGACATGCAGGAACCATTTGGTACCATATACCATGCGTGTGAAGAGTTTCCGGCCTGCAGCGGCATGCACGGACGGCTTGTCTGGATGGATTCCACGGGGTGGACTTCACGGGGTGGATTCCACGAGATGGACTCAACTGGATGGATTGAGCGGATTGACTGAACCGGCTCGGAACGGCTCCTGTTTTTTGCGGTACATAAGTGTGGTGCGAAGGCGGAAGGAGGTCCTGTGATGCGGGGTTATTCCATGATCGGCGAGGGCCTGGTAATGATAAGCGGTAGGGTAGCCCACATTCCTGTCCCATCCGAATTCAGGATATTCCACGTGGAGTTTCGCCATGTATTCATCACGATACACCTTTGCGAGTATGGACGCCGCACCGATGCTGGCACTTAGCGCATCCCCCTTGATCACGGTTGTGGTGGGAACAAGCAGCGAAGGCAGGGACTGGTTGCCGTCAACAAGCAGATAATCGGGCGCAGGAGCGGCGGAGCCCACGCATTTTTCCATGGCCCGCAGGGAAGCTCTGAGAATGTTAAGTGCGTGGATTTCCTCAATGTCACAGCGGGCAACCGTCCAGCAGAGGCATTTTGATTTAATCGCGGCAGCCACCTCCCTCCGCTTTTTTGGACTTAGCTGTTTGCTATCCGAAATACCTGGAATGGTGGCACCCGGCCTGAGTATTACCCCCGCAGCCACCACCGGCCCTGCGAGACACCCTCTTCCGACCTCATCGAGGCCCATAACCTTTTCAAACCCTTCATTCCAGAGCTTTTTTTCGAAAAGATAGGAATCCGGAGTATCCGCGACAGTCTGCATCCGAAAGATCCGGTTGGTCTATAATTACATCAGGTCCAGCCGTTGCATCACTTCATCCGTGATGTCATAATCCTGGTGGGCTCGTTCGGAAGCATACAGAATGATAAAGTCACCGTTGTTGGTCATCGTATTCAGGACATAGGTGAAATCGCGTTCCCTGGCAACGGTTTCGATGGCTCCCTGAATCTTTTCCAGAAGCGGTTCGATGAGCTCAAACTGGCGTTCCTGTATTTCCTCCTGGAAATTCTGCTGAAACTCCTGCAGTTCAAGATTCATTTCGGCCAGCCGTTCTTCTTCTCTGCTGCGGGCATCGTCGGAAATCACAGCCATCTTTTGCTGATATTCTTCCACTTCACTGCGGAAAGTGGCCTCTTTCTCAGCGAATTCCTGGCGCTTGCGTTCAATAAAGTTTTGAAGCCGCCGCTCGATAGCGGCCATTTCGGGCATGCTCCTCATGATGGTCTGGGGATCGACAAACCCGATTTTCAATTCTTCCTGGGTTTGTGCCCTGGCTTCTTCAGCTGGAGCGGCAAGCCCGATAAAAAGTAAACATCCGAGAATAATCCAAACTTTTTTCATTGTATGTATAGTCTGCTTGTGGTTTATTGTAACATTCGTGAAATGACCTCTTCGGTCAGGTCCATCTGCTCTTTGCTGCCATCGGATACAAAAAGAAGAAACATTTCCCCTTCGCTGGTCGCTTCGTTCAATACATAATCCAGCTCCATCTCAATGGCAAGGGATTCAATGATCCCATTCATTTCCTGGAGGATGGGTCCAAGCAGTTCCGCCTGACGTTGTTCCAGCTCCTGTTGCACCTCCAACTGAAACTGCTCCAACTCCTGATTCATGTCCTGGAGCTCCTGTTGCCTGCGGCGGGTCTCCTCTTCGGAGAGATCGGGTGCTTCCTGCTGGAAGCTGGCCATTTCATTCTGGAGCCTTATGGATTTTTCCTCAAACTCTTCTTCCCGGCCGTCAAGGAAACGATTAAGCTGGCGTTCTATGGCCTCTTTTTCAGGCAAGTTGTCCAGGACGACCTGTGGATCCATATAACCGACCTTCATCTGGGCATTGGATGAGAGAACCAGCCCGAACAGTAAAAACGTAATTGTGAAGAAATACTTCATCATGAGGGATTTTCAGTTAGAAATAAAAAGTTTGATAAGATACGGCGTTTCAACATGCATATGCAAAATGTCATAGTAAAATACGCATAACCCTCCAAAATAATTGTGTTCCCGGGTATTACAATGCGTCATCATCCACAAAGATGCCGAGCTCTTCAAGCACATCGCTGCTGATGTCCCATCGGGCTCTGGAATAGAGAAACAGGTAATCACCGGATCGGTCGAAGACATGGTCAAAACCATCACGCTCTGCCACTTTTACGACGGCTTCAAGGATGCGCTGCTGCAGGGGTTCGAGTAACTCTTCCTGCTGGCGGAAGTAGTCGCCGTCCGGACCGAACCTTTGATCTATATACTGTTCGCGCTCCCGGATTTTCCGGTCGATTTCCTGTTGCCGCTGTCTCCGGATGTCCGGTGTGAACAGGATCTCCCTGGCCTCGAATTCCTGCTGAAGCCGGTCGATTTCAACCTGCATCTCATCGATTTCTTCCTTCCAGTTCTGAGCGATGGTCTCAAGTCGCTGTTGGATACCGGTATACTCCGGTATCTCCTGCATGATCATGTCGGAATCGATGTAGCCGATTTTCTGCTGGGCTTCAGCTGGTGGGACCTGCGTTGCCAGAAGCAGTGGCAGCATAAGGATGGGCCAGAGTTTTTTCATAATCAGAACGGTGCTCCGATGTTAAAGAGAAACTGCCATTCATTGGCATTGACGCCTGGTGCTTCGATGCCATCGAAGCGGTATCCATAACTGAGATCGATAAGACCGAGAATCGGCATGAAGATCCGCGCACCGAAGCCGGCAGTTCGCTTGACATTGAACGGGTCAAATTCCTTGTATCCCAGGTAGGCATTGCCCGCCTCAACGAACGAGTAAGGGATAAGCTGCACCTGCTCGGTGCTGATCAGTGGATACCGCAATTCAGTAAAATACTTGCTGTATACAGTGCCACCGATCTCCTCTCCGTCTCTGAAGGGTGAAATAGAGCCTTCAAAACCTCCGGGGTAGCCACGCATATCGATATTGTCACGGGTGAACACCTGTTGCTGCTGCAACGGGGTTCCACCCAGATAGAAACGCTGGAACTGGCTGCGGTCTGACTTGCTGAACCAGCTCATGTATCCAAATTCAGCTCCGTAGGTCGTGACCAGTTTGCCAACAATGGGAATATGGTACTGGTAATCCAGTCCAAGTTTGAAATATTGCGAAAAACCGGGCAGGTTCGGGGCGAACTCACCACGTACAGAAAACCTGGATCCTACATTCGGCGATATCGGATTATCAGTTGAGTTGCGCTGAAGCTCCTGTTCAATAGACAGTATGCTTGCCTGGCCTCCGAGCAGGCTTACGAACCCGGCCACATCGAAATACTGATAACGCACGCGGGTTATATGCCGGAAATAGTCATCCGGCCAGTTCAGGCGCCTTCCATAGGAGACAGATCCCGAAAAGAGCTCCTGCCGAGTACTGGATGAGCCGAAGAAAGTGCCGGTACCACCCTTGAATAGGCTGTAGGACAGATTGATACCGAAAGAATTGGGCCGCCCCATGAACCATGGCTCCTGGAAACCGAAATTGAAATTCTGATACCCCTGACCCGTAAGCTGAACCCCAAGGGTAAGCTTTTGTCCATCCCCGCTCGGGAGCGGGCGCCAGGCCTTGCCGTTAAAGAGATTCTGGGCAGAAAAGTTGTTGAAGTTGACCTTGGCGGCAAGGATAAGGCCGAATTGCCGGCCGCCGTAACCTCCCGAGAACTCGAAATTGTCGGTACTCATGGATTCATCCAGATAGTAGATGATATCCACTTCCTTGTCTTCGTAATCCACGTCCAGATCCGGCTGGATGGCCTCGGGATTGAAATAGCCGAGCTGGGACAGTTCCCTGATGGAACGCATGATAGCCGACCGGTTGTATTTCGCCCCCGGCAGGTTTCTCAGGGTCCGTCGAACCACATCATCGTGGGTTTTGGTATTCCCGCTGAATTCGACCATGCGCACCGTAGCGATATCATCTTCCACGATAAAGAGACTCACGTCAATGGAATCCCCCTGAACCCGTTCGAATTCCGGCTGAACATTAAAGAAAAGGTACCCGATGTTGTGGTACATGCTGGTGACATCGGTTTCTTGCCTGTTCTGCCTGAGGTTCATCTCGAATTTCGTCTCATTAAAAATATCACCGGTGACCATATCAAGCGCCTCGGTCAGCTGATCATCGGTATAGACCGTATTGCCTTCCCAGGATATGTTCCTCAGGTGATACTGCGGACCTTCTTCAATCTTCAAGTATACACCAATAGACTGTTTGTCTTTCCGGCGATTGTTAACGTAGACCGAATCTTCGACGATCCGGGCGTCCAGAAAACCGTTTTCGCGATAAAAAGCAAGCAGTTCCTCCTGTCCTTCCTTGTAATCTTCCCGGTTGAAAGTTTGCCGGGTAAAGATGCGCCACCAGCGATCACGCTTGATATCGCCCAGATTACCCCGCAATTTGCGATCGGAAAAACTCTCGTTGCCTTCAAATTCAATGGTCTTTATTTCGATCCGTTCCCCTCTGTCCACATCGAATACAAGGGACACCCGATTGCGAAGAGTATCGGCGTCCACTATCTCGACATCCACACTTGTCCCCCTGTAACCTTTGTCCTCATAATACCGGAGGATGGTGTTCACGGATTGGGCCTTGGCCGATTCGGTAACAGCGAATCCCCGCGAGAGTGGTATCATTTTCTCCAGATCCCGGCGATGCGAACGCTTGGTCCCCTCAAGGGTATAGCGTTCCAGCCTCGGTTGCTCCATTACCTCAATGTCGAGGATTACTCCATCACGCCCCACTTCCCGCTTGTAAATCTTTACATCGGAAAAGAGCCCGGTATTATGAAGACGCTTGATCGCCTGGGGGATATCTTCACCGGGAATGCGGATATTGCTGCCGACTGTCAGGTTGGATGCGCTGACAATGAATGTTTCGCTGTAGAACCGGCTTCCCGTGGCCGTCACGTCAATCAGCTCATACATTCCGGGGTTGGAATCGAGCGGGTTGCCGGGACGAAAAGGCACGTCGCTTCCGGACGCATCCGTGGGTATCTGTGCGGAAATACTGCAGGGAGCGAGCAGACTGGCCAACACAATAATAAAAGCAAATATGGTATTTCTGATATATTCAAGCACGATAAGAGAACGTCTGGTAAAAATCATTATTTCCGGGACAATCATATTTCGTCTATCTCATTGCCACCGTGGGTTCCTCCAGTTCTAGCCGCGGGGGCACCCTGCCGAAACGACGCTCTCTATTCTGGTAGGATTCAATGGCTCCGTACAGCTGGTTGCGCCTGAAATCAGGCCAAAACTTTTTGGTTACGTAAATTTCGGAATACGCCGATTGCCAGAGCAGGAAATTGCTGAGGCGGAACTCCCCGCTGGTGCGTATGATCAGGTCGGGATCGGGAATGCGAGATGTGGACAGGTGATCGGCAATGGTTTCATCGTCAATATCTTCCGGGTTGATCAGGCCATCTTTGACCTTTTGTGATATCCGGTTCACGGCCTGGCAGATATCCCATCTGCCGGAGTAGCTAAGGGCCAGGCACAGCTCCATGCTGCTGTTTCCTGCAGTAAGATCGATGGCATCCTTCAGTTCTTTCCTGCATGTCGGGGGAAGGCGGTCCATCTCACCGATTGAAGTGATTTTGATATCTTTATCATTGAGCTTGTGGGTCTCATTCCTCAGGGACTGCACCAGTAGTTTCATGAGAGCACTGACCTCGCCCTTGGGTCGCCCCCAGTTCTCGGTGGAAAATGCATAAAGGGTAAGATAGGATACGCCCAACTGTCCGCAGGATTCTACAATATCCCTGACGGAATCCACCCCCGCCTTGTGCCCGGCGATGCGCACACGGCCTCTGCTTTTGGCCCATCTGCCGTTGCCATCCATGATTACCGCAATATGCCGCGGTATTTCACCCCTGTTTTTAAGTGCTTCCTGCTTCTCCTTGTCTTCAGGGGTTTGATTTGTCGTTGTGATCTCCTGGTTGCTCAAAAAAATAAAATTTTATAATCCGTTGTAATTCTGATCTTGCACAAAAGTCAGAGTGAATCGATCTGACCTGTCAGTGAAATCATTTCAAGAACCGTCATCGCTGCTTCTCCTCCTTTGTTGCCGGCCTTAGTGCCGGCCCGTTCGATTGCCTGCTCGATCGAGTCCGTTGTGAGGACCCCGAAACCGACCGGGATTTGATATTTCAGCATGACATCTGAAATACCCCTGCTTACTGCTCCTGCCACAATGTCGAAATGCGGTGTGGAACCGCGGATGACCACACCAAGGCAAATAATGGCATCGTGCCTGCCCTTTTCGGCGAGTCTGGACGTAACCAGCGGAATTTCAAAAGAACCGGGGCAATATACGACATCTATCTGCGACTCATCAACCCCATGCCGTCTGAGGATATCAATCGCTCCTTCAAGCAATCTTTCAGTAATAAAGCTGTTCCATCGGGAAACAACAATACCGATCTTTGCATCACTAACGTTGAAAGTTCCTTCTATCTTGTTCACGTTCATCGATTTTAAATTTACGTATTCGTTGAGTGAGAGGGTTCAACTAAATCTGTTTGACACTTTGGATCTGCAGCCTTTCGTACTTTGTTTTGCGGCCATGGCCCTGGTCGATTCATAGGGTTTCTATATATGTATTTTTCGAGTCGTTAACCAGGCCAGCCGGGTTTTCCAACAGTGGGGAGCCGGGATCAAGCGGAATATGCAATACACCAAACTGGTAATAATCCGACACATTGCCATGGAAATCGGAACCACCTGTGGGAATAAGTCCATGGCTGTTACAGTAGTCCAGGTAGCGCCGGGTGTGGGTACTGTTGTGCGATGAGTGATAACATTCAATTCCGTCCAGGCCGGCATCCTTCAACTCTTTAATCTCCAGAAAGTTGTAATTATTTCCGGGATGAGCGAGAACAGCAACCCCACCGGCTTTGTGAACCATTTCGATGACCCGGATCGCTTCGGGATAGTCGATTCTGTGATATGCGCTGGCTTCTTCGCCCAGGAAGCGCAGAAAAACCTCTTGCATATCTGCGGCATACCCTTTCTTGATCATCACACGGGCGATGTGTGGCCTGCCTAAAGATGCCCTGCCTGCCTCGCCCAGTACATCGTCGAAGGTGATATTGAAACCCAGACGGTTCAGTTTGCTGATGATGGACCGGGCGCGTCGCATCCGACGGTCTTTTTGACCGGACAGAAGTTGCCTGACAAGGTCCGTATCACCGAAGCCATAGGCCAACAGGTGACATTCTCTCCCTTCAAACAATGTGCTGATCTCAACACCCTGAACGACCCGGAGTGCGGTGCCCGCAGCTGAATTTCTTGCTTCCTCAACACCTGCAAGGGTATCGTGGTCGGTGATCGCAATCACGTCAAGATCCGTTTCGAGGGCAAGCGCAACGATCTGAGCGGGCGTGAGTTTGCCGTCCGATGCGGTGGTATGGATATGCAGGTCGGCTTTGAGCAAGGTCATGGTGCAAGTATGGCCTGGTAACGATCCATTTTCTCCAACAGCTCTATGGCCTTCAATGCTGTTTCATCCGTTTTGAGCTGTTCCTTCATACGGCCGCTGGTACCATTGAAACGGGAAACAAGTTCCAGATAAAGTTCTCTTTTGATATGATCGGCATATTCCTCCCTGGCCCGTTGCTTCTCCAGTTCGACAACCTCCTTCATCGCTGCAATACGGTCGGCCGATGTTTCACGCACGGCAGGATCCAGAGATTCAACAAAACGCTCCAGTTGGCGACCGGCACGGGTCTTGTATTGAAAATTTCTGTTCGCCAGATATTGTTGGAAAGCCTCGTAAAGGTTGTCGGGATCCAGTTCGGGATCCAGTTCGTCCTTTCCCGCCGTGTATTCGTTGGCAAAAAAGAAATAATGGCTGTTCTGAAGCAGGGCGATCTCGAGCATGCTGTGCGGACGCTGCTCAATGACAAGATCGGGTTCAATGCCTATGCCTTCATAAACGGTACGGCCCGCACGGGTGTGGAATTGCGTACGAAGTGAATCGGGTACTTCCTCCATGGCATCCGCTTCCTCCTCCGTAAGATACGGGGTAGACTGGATCGAACGGCCACTGGGAATGAAATACTTGGACGTCGTGATCTTTAGGGACATGTTGTACGAGAGCGGCTGGACGATCTGAACCAGCCCCTTGCCAAAACTACGCTCCCCGATGACTACGGCACGGTCAAGATCCTGAAGGGCCCCGCTCACGATTTCGGAAGCACTGGCACTGCCATTGTTTTGCAGCACGACCAACTGTTTGTCCGGAAATACCGGTTTTTCGGATGTCTCATAGTTCTGATTTGCACGGGACAGTCGCCCTTCGGTCCACACCACTTTCTCACCGGCCGGAACAAACTTGTCAATGATCTTTACGGCTTCATCCAACAGGCCTCCTGGATTGTTCCTCAGGTCCAGGACCAATCCGTCGAGCGGCTGCTCTTCCTCCATGTCCATTACGGCCGACCGCACTTCCTCGGCTGCGTTCTGGGCAAATCTTCGGAGCAGGATATAGCCGATGCGCGAGTCGGAATCCAGCAATCCGTAGTACGTTACGTTCCGGATCTCGATGGTTTCACGGGTCAGTTCGAAATCCAGCAGTTCTTCGATACCATACCGCCGGATGGTAAGGACTACCGTGGTGCCGGGATCCCCGCGCAACAGACTTTGAAGATCGCCGGTGGTCATTTTGGTTACATCGATGCCATCTACCTGATTGATCACATCACCAGCACGCACCCCGCGCCTCTCGGCGGAGTAACCTTCGATAGGGGCAATGACAACCAGCTGTCCGCCACGGGCTCCCACCTCCAATCCGACCCCGGCATATTGCCCGGTCGTCACGATGTCCATTTGACGGCTGCCGGCTTCATCGATCAGGACGGTATAGGGATCCAGTTCGTTGAGCATCGCATCGATGCCGACCTGGATGAGCTGATCTGGATCTACCTCCTCAATGTAGGCGCTGGAAACATTTTCATAGACCTCGCTGAAAATCCTGAAATTTTTCTGAATGAGGAAATAGGGGTCGGTCCGCAGCATGAAACCGGCACTGGCGAGACCGGTAACCAGTAAAAGGGCAATAGCAAGACGGGAGGAAAAACGCATGGGTATGGACTTGTACAGACGTCAGCAGTTGAAAACTTCCGATATCTCAGTTGGGAATACGTAACGTCTGGCCGACATAGATTCTTGTTGACGGGAGGTTATTCAGACGCTGTATGACCTGTACACTGGTATTAAAGCTGCGCGCAATGCGGGTAAGGTTGTCGTTCGGACGCACGGTGTAGACCCGGTAATCCCCGTCAGTGCCGGCCGATGCCACCCTGCCTGATGAGGTATCGACGGAAAAGTTATTGCGCTGGGAACGGCTCATATTATCAAGTTGTGCGTACTGATCACGCACACGGGCTGGCACATAGATGGTAAGACGCTTACCGGGCCGTATCAGGTTGCCGATGTTGTTCCACGAGCGCACACGCCAGGCTTGAGTATCGAACCATTCCGCGATGTGACCGACCGTATCACCGGATTTCACGACATAGGTAACAGCAGCCGAGTTGGCCGGGCGGTTGGCTGAAGGTGCCTGGGAGGCCGCCCGCACCCGTGCGGTCTGTGCACGGGATGGCTCCTCTGAACGGATGGCCACGTTGCTGCCGCCGGGAACCGGAATAACGAGTTGCTGTCCTGGGTGGATGATACTGGAAAGCCCCTCATTGGTCTGGTACAAGGCACGGACCGTGGCGCCATACCGGTTGGCGATAAGACCAAGGGTCTCACCACGCTTGACAGTGTGAACGACCAGGTTGTTCGTCCGCTTCTCTTCCGGGATCTCATTGTAGGCCAGCATAAAGGTCTCCCTGGATCCCTTGGGGATTTTAAGAGGATAAGGCTGATCCCCCGGCGGAGTGGCCCATCGAAGCAATTCCGGGTTCAGATATTGCAATTCCTGTGTGGTGATACCCGCACATTCGGCAAGGATGCTGAGCTCCACCGATCCGCGGATCTCGGCGATGTCGTACTCGTAGGCCTCGACATCATACTGTGCTTCGAAACCGAAATCTTCGGGATTCATGGCTACCAGGGTAGCTGCTATGAAACCGGGCACATAGCCCCTTGTCTCCCTGGGAAGGAATGGATAGATTTCCCAGTAATTTCGCACGCCACTGGCACTGCGGACCGAACGGAGCATTCTTCGCGTGCTCACATTGTAATTGGCCAGGGCCAAGTGCCAGTCGCCGTCCCAGTACTCGTGCAGATCCCTCAAATGGCGTGCTGCCGCCCGGGTCGACTTTACAGGATCACGTCGCTCATCGATCCACCAGTTCACTTCCAGGCCATAGACCGATCCTGTGGCATAGATAAACTGCCACATACCGACCGCCCGTGCATGGGAGCGGGCCGAGGGCACGAGTCCACTCTCGACCATGGCCAGGTGAATCAGCTCCTCCGGGACGCCTTCCTCCCGGAATATCTCGCGCATCATCGGAAAGTAGCGGGCCGAGCGTTCGAGCCAGCGCTCCATGATCTCCGGGCGCCGCACCGTCAGATAGGCAATATGGTTGTTGACCTGCTGATTTCGGATCAACGGGACCTGTGTCTTGCCGATCTCCAGATCTTCAGGAAGCAGGAACATGTGCTTGTCGAACCAGTCGCTCTCCTCGGCCATCATCAACTCCTGGTGCACCTGGAATATTTCACCCTGCACATCGGCCAGCGGTTCGGTAATCCCGTAGAATTCCTGATATTCGGTCATGATCGTGCGGTAGAGCTCGACAAACTGCCGGCTTTCCCGCATTTCGGGATGTTCATCCATGAATATCTGGATGGCATTAAGTCCGTCTGTAATATATTGTTCTGCAGCAACCAGATCCTCGTTGATCTGTGCTTCCAGAGCCAGCAGATGCATTCGGTAGATATGGGCAAGACGCTGCAGCTGTTCCCCTGTGAGCCGCCTGACTTCCAAGTTTTCTGCATCGGCAGCATAAGGCATGCTGAACGAATCGGCCCCTATCCATTCGAACCCGGGTATGGCAAGCAGATCCGCCCGGTTCACGTGCAGCAGAAGCGGATCTACGGTCTGGTATTCCACATTGCCGGACCTGTCGGCAGCATGGGGCGCTCCCGTCAGGAGCAGGACAGCAAAAACTGCCGGTAACATTCTGAAAATCATGACTTGTATTGGTTTTAACCCGGATGAATTACAGTTTTTGAGTGATACGGATACAGGGTCAGATCCCGGAACCGGTCAGCTGTCTGCAACAGGCTTTGAAATGATCTGTCCGTATCTTTTTAATTTACGGTAAAACTGTGACAATCTAAAAGAAATGTGATGCATTCCGCTTTTCGGTCCAGCGCTGAACGATCGGGAGTCGGCGTCCCATGCCGAAGGCTTTGGAACTGACCCTGAGGCCGGGTGCGGACTGCCGGCGCTTGTACTCGTTCAGGTCGACGAGGCGGATGATCCTGTACACGCTTTCTTCGGGAAAACCCGATGTTACGATCGCCTCGGCAGGAAGCTGGTCCTCGATATAGGCCCTGAGGATACCATCCAGAACCGGATATTCGGGCAGAGAATCAGTATCCTTCTGGTCCGGACGCAGCTCCGCACTCGGTGGCTTGAGAAGAGTACTCTCCGGAATGACCTCCCTGCCGTACCAGGATTCGTTCAGCCAGCGGGAAATAGCGAATACCTCGGCCGGCGCCCGGCCCAGGACCAGGAGGGCGGCCTCGATCAGCAGGGTGCCGGAGCCGCAGAGGGGATCGGCCAGGGGCAGCGAGCCATCCCAGCCGCTGAGGGCGATCAGGC
>JAWOCT010000095.1:0-77090 GCA_046483675.1 Cyclonatronaceae bacterium | reverse complement strand
GCCATCGAGATCGAGGTGACTAGTCTGCAGGAGCTGCAACAGGTCATCGATCACGGAGGCGTCGAATACGTCATGCTGGACAACATGTCGCTGGAGTTGATGGCCGAGGCGGTCAGGAAGGTAGATGGCCGGTTCCTGACCGAGGCATCGGGAAACGTCACTCTGGACAGGCTGCGGCCCATTGCCGGCACCGGAGTGGATTTTATCTCCTCAGGGGCACTCACCCATTCCGTCAAAGCCATGGATATTTCGCTGCTGGTGGGCATCCGGTAAATCCTGCATATGAACCCGTCGACCCCGATTCCGAACCAGAGGGAGCAATCCGGGACACCACGGAAACGCAAACCGTCCCTGCAACCGTTGCCCTGGGCAATCGTTTTTTGCATCACCCTGTTTTTCCTCGTCGTTGCGTGGAGCCCTCCGTTTACCTACAGCACGATGTCCGAATGGTATGAAAGCTGGCAGAAATTGCTGTTTTCACGGGTCTGCCACCAGCAGATTGACCGTACTTTTCATTTGCAGGGGATCCCGCTTGCCGTTTGCAGCCGTTGTACTGGCATTTACACCGCCCTTTTCGTTGCCATCGCCTTTTTTTCGTATTTTTCAACTTTAGTGATAAGCGCAAAACGTTATATTGTCCCGATATTCGCACTGACCTCGCTGGCCCTTGTGCTGGATGGCGTTTCCAACCTGTTCCAATTATGGCACACACCGGATGCGATCAGATTGGTGACCGGGGTTTTATGGGGCTTGTCTGTCGGTATGCTGCTGGTTTATGCCCTTGTCGAATACCGTGAACTAAACAATGGAGGATGACCACATGGAACCCGCTCAACAGAAAAGTATCTGGAACGCCGCCGGCAGAGCTGGTGTAATATTCGGATTCGTCGTTTTTCTGGTAACCATCATCGGCAGTTACATCACCATTCATTCCGAGCCCACCGGCAATTTGCTCAGCGGTTCGATCCTGGCGTCTCTTGTCGGGTGCCTTATAGGAATTTTCGGAGGAGTGCTGGCTGTGAAAATGTACATCAATGAATATGGACCGGAAATAAAAATTGGTCAGGGCGCGGTAATCGGACTCGTGACCGGACTCATCATGGCTGTCGTTTCGCAGGTACTGTCGCTGATCTGGCCGCTTATCGACGGAGCATTCATCGAAAATCTGCAGGCGGCACTCATCGCCAACATCGAAATATCGGAGCAGATCCCTTCCGCCCAAAAGGAGGATATGATCGATGCCACCTATGCGCAAATGCAGAACTATTATTCGGCCGGGACCATTATTCAGGGTCTTCTGATGGGATTTGTAACCTATGGTTTGCTGAATCTGTTGAGTGGCCTGTTGGCGGCAAAATTCATGGGTAAAACGCCTCAACAGGAGCTCTGACGCCAGCATCCGTCCAATCAAGTCAACGATCTGCCATCTTGGGTCACGATCAGTCACCTTCAATCACCTTCAATCACCTTCAGCAACAATCAGCCACCTTGAGTCAAGATCAGTAACTTTTACGTACCGTTTATGCCCGAACATCCATCCGGCAGTCCTTTCGAACCTGCTTCCGGGAAAAAATCCGGAAATGATACCGGCAGCCCTTCGCAGAATTACAGCGGGGACTATCCTTCCGGATTCCTTCATGAGCAGAGCTGGGCCGAGCGCAACGGCTTTCCGTTCTGGCTCATGGCGTTTGTGTGGGTTGTTGTCTCATTCCTCCTGTTCCAGCTGGTGGGCACGGGGATCACTGTGGCCTACCTGCTGATCCGCAGCGACGACCCCGTCGCCTTTGACATGGACATGCTGCTGGAAAACATAGACGTGCTCTTTATCGCCAACTCACTGGGTCAAATACTTTTCCTGGGGTTGGCCACATGGCTTTTCACGCGCGTGCTCACCAAGGGGTCCCGTTCGACTTTTCTTCGACTTCGGGCCGACAGCCGAACCTTGCCGGTCATTCTCCAGACGGCCGTCATGATCCTGGTAATGCAGCCCATAGTCTGGCTGCTGTCATGGCTCAATGCCCAGATACCGTTCGGTGACGGTTATATGTCATTCGAGGAAAATCAGATCGAGATGCTCAAGAACTTCCTGACCGGTGATCATGTGGTGTTGCTGACGTTGATCCATGTCGGACTGGTGCCTGCCATTTGCGAAGAAGTACTTTTTAGAGGCTACTTTCAGCGGGCACTGGAAAAATCCTGGGGAATTTGGGCGGCCATCATCATTGGAGGTATTTTGTTCGGCATCTACCACATCCGGCTTACCCAGGTTATTCCACTGGCCGTTATCGGCATACTGCTGGCCTGGGTCGTCTGGAAATCCGACAGCCTGTTTCCAGCCATGGCCGGGCATTTAATAAATAACGGGGGAAGTGTGCTGCTGGCCTCCCTTTATCCCGAATACATGATGGACCAGATGACGGCCACTGAACTTCCACCGCTCTGGCTGTTGTTGATCAGCGTAGGGGCCACCATCATTTTGTTGCGTGCCATAAATCAAACAACCAAGCAGGAATAGATTATGTTCAACGAAAAAATTAAACCGGATGAGGTCGAAAACTGGGAATGCGTGTATGAAACCAGTATCGAAAGCGAAGCCGGTCTTGTCCAGGCCTTCCTGAAAGACCAGGGATTGGAATGCGAAGTATTATCAAAAAAAGACAGTGCGTATACGGTCAATTTTGGGGATCTTTCCGCCCTGTTTGTCTATGTGCCGGCTGAACAGGCCGACGATGCACGTAAGGCACTATCCGAGTGGAAGGATGGAAAAATTGATTATGAGGGCAAGGGGCGATCCGAAGAAGAGGACGAGAACGGTGCCTGAACTTGTCAAGCGTATTCTGACTTCTGCGATAGCAGCACCTGTTTTTTTATTTGTGACCTGGCTCGGGGGATGGTATTTCGCGGCAGCACTGCTTGTGATCACGGTCGTGATACAGATTGAGATCATCCGCATGCTGGAGAAACAGGATTTGCAAACCCGCAAGATCACTGCGGTGGTGCTGGGGATTCCCGTACTGCTGATGGCGGTTATTCCGGACGTCGCATGGCTGTTGTTCGTGGCCCTGTTGTTGTTTACACTGGTTGCCGAAGTGTTCCGGGATCACTCCGCTGGATGGAACCATCTGCTCACCACACTGCTGGTCGCTGTCATGATACCCGCCCTGGTTTCCGGTTTGCTGATGCTGCGGAAATTCGGTGATGATATGACCGGTTTCCTCCTGACCTTTACCCTCTTGATCATGATCTGGTCCAACGACACACTTGCGTTTTTTGGAGGAAAAACCATGGGTAAACACCGACTGGCGCCTAAGATCAGTCCCGCCAAGACCGTTGAAGGTTTCGCCTGGGGTTTTTTTGGCAGCTTCCTTGCTATAGGTCTGTGCATGGTGTTGATTCCGCAGTACCCGCTTACCGTGGGAATGGCCATACCGTTTGCCATCCTGACGGGTCTGCTGGGACCGGCCGGCGATCTGGCCGAAAGCAAACTCAAGCGGGCATCAGGTATCAAAGACTCGTCGGGGCTCATGCCAGGACATGGAGGCCTCTATGACCGTTTCGATGCGATCCTGTTCTCGGCGCCGGGCGCCGCAATCTACTTCCATGTACTTATGTATCTGGACGTTTTTAACTAATTGAGCACAGTAGAGTACGGTACAGCAAAGTGCCGCACAGTAGAGTACGGTACAGCAAAGCACGGCACAGCAGAATGAGGTACAGTAAAGTACGGCACAGCAGAGTGCGGTACAGTAAAGCACAGCAGAGCAGAGTGCGGTACAGTAAAGTACGGTATAGCAAAGTCGAGCATAGCAAAGCAATGTTGAGCACAGTACATTACAGCAAAGCAAAGTGAGGTTCCTATGAAGATATTCATGACAGGCGGGACCGGATTCATTGGCAGTCATTTGACCCGCATGCTTGCCGACCGTGACGATACCGTGGTCATTGCAAGCCGAAATCCGGAAAAAAAGAGTCCGGTAAGCGATAATGTCCAATATGTGTCGCTAAAGGGTAACCTGGCAGAATATATGGAGGGATGTGATCTGGTTGTCAATCTGGCCGGTGAATCTATCTACGGCAAGCGATGGACCAAACAGGTCAAAAAACGGATCCGTGAAAGCCGCATTCAAACGACGCTGAAACTCGTCGATACGATGAGAATACTGGATAAAAAACCAGACACCTTCATTTCCGCTTCTGCCGTACATTATTATGGAGATTGTGGAGCCGAAAAAGTCACCGAGGAGCGCGGACCGGGCAGCGGTTTCCTGTCGGAAGTGTGCCAGGACTGGGAAGCCGTCTCTCGCGAGGCCGAGAGCCTGGGTATTCGCGTGGTAAACCCGAGAACAGGTGTCGCACTGGGTACTGAAGGCGGTGCACTGGCCACCATGTTGCCGGTATTCCGAGGTTTCATCGGCGGATCGATCGGATCCGGGTCCCAATTTTTTCCCTGGATCCATGTGGAAGATCTTTGCCGTTCCATGATTTTTGCGGCCGGGAACCGTGAGCTGGCGGGACCTTTCAATGCAACGGCACCGAATCCGGTAACGATGGACGAGTTTGCTGAAACATTGGGAGATATACTGTCAAGACCGTCGTTTTTCAGAGCTCCCGAATTCGGGCTGAAACTGGCCCTTGGTGAAGCAGCGACCATGGTCACCGACAGCCTCAGGATTATTCCGTCAAAACTTGCGGAGAACGGGTTCGTCTTCAACTATCAAGAACTCGGTGAAGCTCTGAAGCACCTTCTGCAGGAGTAAACGAAGCGGTTGCTTTCGTCAGGGACGCCGGAACGACCAGCATCTCAATCCGTCGCGGGTCTGCCCGATCAGCTCCCGCTCGCCGTTACCAAGGATGTCGACGGAAACAGGGAGGCGCATGGACGCCGAAGGTATGTCGGGCACCCGCTCCCCTGACTCCACCTGCCAGGCGTAAAGCCGGCCGGTATGTGTCAGTCCGGCCATGTCCGTTTTTCCGTTTCCGTTCAGGTCCGTAAGCAGAATGTTGTCGTAATCGGCTGCATCCTGTCCCATATTCCGTGTCATCCTGAGATTTCCAGCTTCATTCAGGAGGAACAGGTTGCCATTCTGGCTTTGAACGGCGATCATCCGCTCCCGGATGCGTTGGCCTTCGTTGTGGTCGATGGTTAGCGTCTGAACGACTGGAGCATTCAGGATGGGCGAATTGCCCACATAGACGCGGCGCACATGCAGTCCGTTCCGGCTGGTAAAATCTCCGTTTTCCGGCGCATAACTGTTGCCGTTGGCTGGCACCACGAGGGAATCAGCAAAATACGGCTCGCGTCCAATGGCATAGAGGTGCCCGTCTGCAGCACCGGCCAGGATATGGTTGTTGTGGAATGTGACGGGGCCCAGTGCCGATTCGATGAAGACCGGGAAACGCTCGCGCAAGTTGCCGCGCGGGGAGAAAGCGAACAAACCGTTACCGGCGACGATCCACAGCGAATTTTCTCCTCTAAATTCGTGGAAAACGGGTTTTTGCGACACCTGCACATTGACGTCCTGCGGCCAGCCCTGGATATTGCGCCCCCGCTGGTCGAGCACGTGCACCTTCCGGTCGGCTGTGGCAACAATCATTTCCGGCCGGCCGTCCCGCGCCACATCGGCCAGGGTAAGCGGGGTCACGATCTGCTCGTCCAGGCTCACAGGGAAATTGGGCAGCGGCATACCGCGTGCGTTCCAGGCATAGATCTTGTTACCCGCCGCTACCAGAACGGCATGCTGGTTGTTTCCGTACCAGTCGTACACCATCGGGGATCCGACCGGCCGATCGTTGGCCGTACTGGCATCCAGGAAGCCTGTTCCGTCGGCAGCGACTCCGAAGACCCGGTTGCTTTCAGTGGCAACCAGCACTTCCTCCCTGGCTCCGCCCACGATATTGGCCAGGGTTGGCTTGCCCGTGATGCGGGATCCGCCGAGGTCGAAGACCCACAGATCACGCAAAGGCTCGGTCCGGTCCTCAAGGAAGTAGGTATCCATGAGCAGATCCAGCCGGTTGCCGTTCCTGACCAGACTTGCAGCGCCGACATCAAACAGCGAACCAAGGAAACGGGCATGGTTTATCGGGTTGAGTTTGGGTTCCAGGTAGTTGAGCAACGGTTCCGGACGGCTGTACATCCAGACGCTGACCTCTTCGGGATGGCGCTCCCGGATCTGAATATAGTCATCATCATAATAGAATACGGCTCGTCGACGCCGGTCCTGGTCGACACGTCGCGCGAGTCCGGATCGTTTGGTGATCACCGCGACATTGGCGGAGCGCATGATATAGAAATCGGTCAGCCGGCTCTGCGGGCCACCGAGCAAACGACCGAGGAAGTGACTGTTGACATAGTAGACATTGTTGGTTTCCTCAATGAGCCCGTCACGGTGCAGATCACGAAGTATCCGGCTGAAGGCAGCAGGGTCGGCCAATCGCCGCAGATACATGTGTTCGCCGACGGATAGAAAGCCGCTGGCCTCAAATGTGAGGAAGGCGGTGGGCGGTGAGAGGGTTTCCCTTGCATCCTCCAGCAAGGAATCATCGGCAAGCAGCAGGGAGTCAAGCGGTCCGACCTGGGATGAGCTCCCGGACGGCAGGGCTTGCTGTTCCGGATCCTGATGGAAAATCGCAAAAAAGGCGGCATCGACAGGGATATAGCGGTCAAGGTCAAAAGATCGTGGTTGTGCCGCAAACGTTTGAACAAAGCTGGAGACACCCGATGCAGCCCCGGGTTCGGAGAAGGTATCCGGGGCGGAGTCAGTCCCTGAGTCAGCTCCGGGATCGGCTCTATGGTCATTGACTTCTGTAAGGGGAATGGAACCGTGAAGGCGGACATCGAACAACGGATCATCGAAGCTGTCCTGGTCCGTGCTCAGCAGGGTGGGACCTGTACCTGAAAAAAGCCCCTTGAAACGAGGCAGGTAGCGGGGGGCACCCAGCAATTCCAGCCAGTTCTCCAGTGCCGTTGTGTTCAGCAGGTAAGAAGCGGCTTTGATATCAGTAGCGGTGAATTCCTCCCTGGTTGCCCCGATGCCGGGATGTTCGCCCTTATGGACCCGGATGTTGTTCTCGACAGCAGCACTGTTCCGGCTCATGATGATAAGATCGCCTATTTGAGTTGCATACAGTTGGCGTTCCTCCAAATGGAGGATGTGGACGTCCCGGTTTTCAAAACGGTAGCTGTTCTCGGCGAATTCTTTACGGAAAGGCCGGGCCATGGTGCGCAGGCCCGCACCGGGATCCTCAATGTAAAGGACCGGTTGCAGCTGGTGGATACCGGTCGGATATAGTGCTGCAGCCCGGACTCTGACCGGGGAATCAATGCGCTCGTATATCTGCCTGATCGATTCGATGTGTATGTCAGACAGCCCCTCAAGGGCAAGCAGCCTGCGATCCTCGAACACCTCGGTAACAGAGGCATCATGGAAAAGCAGCACCAGGGGGGATTCGGCCGGGATCAAGGACCACCATTCCCGCTCACCGCTCGGCGGGGAACAGGCTGCAAAAAAAAGCAGAATAATCAAAATAAAACGGAATGAATACAGATATCTTGCTATCATAGGTAAGTAATGGGAAATACGCCGATCTGCGGAGCGTTTATAATGGATGTGAGTTACAGCAAGTAAAATATCATTTTTTGAATGAGTTTTTTGAATCCAACTTTGCTTGTTGCCCTGGTGGCGGCGGCGATACCGGTCATCATTCATTTTATCAACTTTCGCAAACCCCGGAAAATTGCTTTTTCCACTCTGGCTTTTTTTCAGGAACTGCAGAAGTCCACTATACGCCGCATCCAGCTTAAACGCTACCTGCTCCTTGCCATGCGGATCCTGGCCATGGCCCTGCTTGCAGCCGCCCTTGCAAGACCGTTCCTTCCATCCCAGTTGGCTGGCTGGTTAGGGGCTTCTTCGCGTGGGGACCATGTGGCGATCCTCGTGGACAACGGACCCAGCATGATGCAAGTCGACGAATCCGGTCCCTTCATGGACCAGGCAAGGAGTGCTGTCCGTGAGATCATTGCCCAGGAAGGGGAGAGCTCCCGTTTTCTGTTGGTGCCATCGCACGGCGAACTGGCCTCCGGGCGTTTCATGCGCGAAGCAGAGGCCCTGCGTTTCCTTGAGCGACTTGAACCTGTGAACAAAGGCGGATATCCGGCGGAAAGAATGCAATATCTCCGCGAGCGGCTGGATGACGAGCCGGGCAGCAGCGGCCATATCTATTGGATTTCCGATGCCCGGAAGACCCATCTCGAAGAGTTGGAGGACCTGTTCGGGAAACAGGGACTGAATCGGGAGCAGCAGCCCGATCAACCAGTACAGCCCGAGCAACAACAGCAACAGCAGAAAGAGCAAGGGCAGCAGGCGCGCCATCCGCTCACATTCGTACGTTTGGGCAGTGACTCGTTTCGGAATGTGGCGGTTGCCGGTGTGGAAGTGGCCGGTCAGGTTTCGGGGACCGGCATTCCTGTGGGTATTGCCGTGACTGTCCGCAATTTCGGGGACCAGCCGGTCCACAATACCTATTTGAGCCTTGAAATGGATGGCGAGCGGATCGGACAGTATGAGGTCTCGCTTGATGCGGGACAGGAGCAGGATCTGTTGTTCGAAGTGATTCCGGACTCGCCGGGCACCATTCAGGGGCGGGCCATTCTTGAAGGAGGGACCTATACGTTTGACCATACACGCTACTTCTCCCTTTCCGTGCCGGAAAGCCGCAACGTGCTGCTGATCAGCGATCGCGGGGAAGACGGTTCCCGCCGCTCTTTCCTCCGCCCGGTCATGGAGGCCGTTGGTGAGACGGGAACCCGCCTTAATTCCACCTATACTGATATAAGCAACCTTCGGGAACACGATCTGGACGGGTACGATGCCATCATCCTTGAAAGCATTCGCCAGGTTCCCGACTATTTGCAGGCCGAGCTGGTTCAGTTTGTCCAGCGGGGACGCGGGCTCCTTTTCGTGCCGTCCGAACAAGGTGATATAGGCAACTACAACCGTTTTCTTGCTCAGTTTAACGCCGGCGCTTATGCCGGAATGCGCGGAAACTATGGCCGTTTCGAAGAGATCGCCTCGTTCCAGCCGCTTGACCCCGGACATGTACTAGTATCCGGTCTGTTTGAGGCAAGAGACGATGAAGAGGTGCGCGTCGACATGCCGGCCATTTTTCACTATTGGCGGTACGACCGGCAGGGAACTGGTTCCGGCAGTACCATTCTGCAGTCCAATCTGGCTGAACCCCTCTTCGTGGAGCACCCTTTCGGCGAAGGGATGGTGATGGTCGGTACCATGGGATTCAGTCCGGGATGGTCCAACCTGAGTATCAAACCTCTTTACGCTCCACTGGTATACCGCATGCTTCTCTATGTGGTCGCCTGGGAGCATGGTGGTATCCGGGAGCACATTTTGGGGACTCCGTTCGACCGCTATTTCGCCGAATACGGGGGGCGGGTGCTCATGCGGCTCAATGACGAACAGATCCACCCGGAAACGGCGGCCGGTGCCAGGGGCTTGCGGGTGCGCTATCCCGCCCAGGAATGGGAGCCAGGCTGGCTGGAGCTGGAATTCAATGGAAAAAAAACAGTCATGGCCATCAATCAGGACATATCGGAATCTGATTTTGCTTCGTTATCCATCACGGAGGCGGAAGAATATCTCGCCCGTCTCCTGCCTGTAGCCGGGGTAATCGACATTTCCGGCCAAACCGACACTCAAATCCGGTCTGCCATGGCTACCGTAAGTTTTGGAAGGGAAATCTGGAACTGGTTTATATGGTTTGCACTTGCTTTTATGGTGGCGGAATGTATTATTTCCAAAAAGTACAGAACCGAAACCTCGGATGACTAACAGGGTTCGTGTATGATTCAAATCGCTACTGTTCACCTGGTAATACTGGCACTGGTAACACTGGGGACGACCATGATCATGATCGTCACCGCATCCAATGCCCTGCGGCTGCGCAACGTGGAGATCAGCTGGAAATCCGGCAAACTGTTCGGTTTTCCACTTTTTTCAACGATTTTTCTCACTGTGACCGCCTCCCTGACCGTTCTGGTCCATACCCAGCAGCTCTATCAGCATACGGTGATCATGGTCTGCTACAACTGGATCGGACTGAACTGGTTCATCACCAGCTTCCTGATGTCCAAGCGATATGTCACCGATAACGGAATAGTGAAAAACATCAATGATCCCTCCCAGACCGTAGCCTGGAATCGCATCATGGACTACGTGGAACGCATTGACGGCAAGCACCTGAAATATATTTTCTTTTATCCCGAACACATTCCGGGTGAGCGCTCGCAAAACATACGTCTGGAACTGGATATACCTGCCGAAAAAAGGCGGAACTTCGGTAACATCCTGCAAAAGAAACTGGGACGCCGGTTCAGCCTCGGTGAATTTGAAAGCATCGGCATCAGGCAGCTAAAATAACGGTCTAGCGAATCAGTTTACTTAATCAAGTGAATCAGCTTACTTAATATCATCTCCGGACAAACCCAAACGATTACAACTGATTGAATAACGATCTCAAAACGAATATCGAAGATAAGGAGCGCACAGTACTGGTCGGTATATACGGGGATACCACAGACAGGGAACGGGCCGAAGAACAACTCGCAGAACTGGAACTGCTGACCGATACCGCCGGTGGCGTTACTGTCGACAAGGTACTGCAGCACCGGGCACGACCGGATGTCAGCACCTATATCGGCAAGGGAAAACTTCAGGAAATCCGGCAAATTGCAAAAGCAGCGTCGGCCGATTTGATCATCTTCGATGATGACCTGTCACCTACACAGGTCAGGAATGTTGAAAAAGTTGCCAAATCCAGGGTCTTGGACCGCAGTGGTCTCATTCTGGATATCTTTGCCTCCAGGGCAAAGACCTCCGAGGCGAAGACCCAGGTCGAACTCGCCCAGCTTCAATATCTGCTTCCACGTCTGACCCGGTTCTGGACCCACCTTTCCCGTCAGAAAGGGGGTGTGGGCACCAAGGGTGGAATCGGCACCAAAGGTCCGGGCGAGACGCAGATAGAGACCGACCGGCGGCTCATTGGCCGGCGCATTGCCATCCTGAAAGAGAAACTTGACAAGCTCGATCAGCAGCGCAAGGTGCAGCGCCAGGGTCGATCCGATTCTTTTCGTGTCGCTTTGGTCGGGTACACCAATGCCGGTAAATCATCCCTGATGAACGCCATTACCGAAACCACTGTCTTTGCGGAGGACCGGCTGTTTGCAACGCTTGATTCCACGGTTCGACGGTTTACGGTCGGGCAGGAGGACGTGCTGCTGTCCGATACGGTCGGGTTCATCCGGAAGCTTCCCCACAATCTGGTGGAAAGTTTCAAATCTACGCTTGACGAGATCCGCGAGGCGGATCTGCTGCTTCATGTGGTCGATGCGTCATCTCCCATGAAAAAAGAATACATTCAAACGGTGTATCAGACGTTACAGGAACTGGGAGCTGACAAAAAGCCGGAAATCCTGGTGTTCAACAAGGTGGATCTGGTTTCCTGCCCGGAACAACTGGCCGATATACGGAAGGAATTCCCCGGAGCGGTGTTCGTCTCTGCCACCCGTGGCATAGGCCTCGATGAAATTTTTTCGGAAATCAAAAAAAAGGTTGAAACAAACTATATATATCGAAAAATTGTCGTACCTATAAAGAATTACCATATTGTGTCATATCTTCACGATGTGGCCGAAGTGGAGAACGAATCATACGATGATGAATCGGCTCACCTTGCCATCCGGATCCACGAAAAACATACCGGCAAGCTGAACGAAATGTTGCGTAGAAACAATGCATCGGCTGTTGTCACAGATGATGCGAACGGAGAATGACCATGTTGGTGCGGGATGTCATATGTCAGTCATTAAAGCCCCTGAGGGCCATTGATACCGCGCGCGAAGCGCTCGCGGCCATGGTGGCCACTGGCCAGACTGCACTGCCGGTGGTGGACCAGACCACCAACCGGTTTATGGGCATGGTCACGCGGGCGGCGGTTGAAAAGCACACTGGTTCGGCGGGCAGTGTCCTGTCGATGCGTGAACCCGAGTGGGTCGTCACCGATTCCGGACAGAATGTCCTTGATGCGGCCCGGTTGATGGAAAAACACGGAATTTCACTTCTTCCGGTGCTGGAAAACGACCGCAAATACATGGGAGTGGTAGATCGGCGTGAGCTGCATGATCACATTGTCAAAATGATGAACTTCACCGAGTACGGTTCGCTGATAACCATCCATTTCGAGGAGCGTGATTTCACCTTGTCCAAGCCGGTCCGCATTATCGAGGAGGATGGCGGACTCATTCTCGGCCTGAGCGTGGAATCCCCGCAGCCGCATCACCCTTTTTATGTGGCATCCGTAAAACTCAACCTCACCGATCCCGCCCGCATCGTAGCTTCCCTGCGGCGTCACGGATACATCGTGGACCAGAATGGCGCGGATGATCAGGAGGATAAAAGGTATGAGCAACGGGCAGATGAACTTATGCACTACCTTAACATCTGATCCTCACCTGACCGGCCTGCGCATAAAACCGGTTTGCCCCCGTTACTATCCGGCAGAACTATTCTGCTTCATTTGCTATATTCCACCTTTCAAAACGTAACCATTTTCCAGAATGAAAGGGCTGATCCGTATTGTCATTTTTTTTCTATTGACGACAGGTTTGTCGGTCACTGGATGGCCCGTCGCGGCCCAGACCATGTCTCAGCCGGTCCATGAAGACTATCAGACTGGCGTGAAACTGTTCTATGAGGGGTTGTACGAACAGGCGGCCGGTCAGCTTCAGGAATTCCTGGACACCGATCCCGACAGGGTGCTTGCCGAGCAGGCCGGTTATTATCTGACCCTTTCCCGTATTGCCCTCGATTCACTTCGTTCTGATGTCTACACCAATCGTTTCCTGAAAAACCATCCAACCGGTCCCAATGCATTGGCGCTTCTCGAGGATATGGCCGGTCGAAAGTACCGCGCGGGCGATTATCCGAAGGCCATGTCGGTATATGCCAGGGCGTACCGGATCGAGACCGATGTTGAGGGCAGTGCGCGTTACCTGTTCTGGATGGCTGAGTCGGCGAGGGCGATGGACAGCACCGACACGTCATCAACGCTTTATGCGGAGCTGGCTGACCGCTATCCCGAAACCGACTGGGCTCCCAGGGCGCTCTATTCCCGTGGCCAGCTTTACCTTGAAAAAGAGGAATTCGACCGGTCGGCAGAAATGTTCGAAGACCTGAGGGACCGTTATCCCACTCATCCCCAAACCCGGCAGATCGGGACCGCCCTGGGGGAAATGTACTACCGGCAGGAACGCTATGAGGAAGCCGTTGAAGCACTTCGAAGCGAGCTGCCCTACCTTGAAGGTGAAGCGCAGCTGAAGGCGGTGCTGCTCATAGCCGAAAGCCACAATTACCTGGGGCAGTTCGATGAGGCCGCCACGCAATATCGCCGGTACATCAACTTGAGCCGTGACGACATGCAGGCACGGCCGGCGCACTACGGGTTGGGTTGGGTCTATCACAAACAGCAGGTTTTTCATTGGGCGGGTGACTCTTTTGCCAGGGCAGCGCTGGGGGATGATCAACTGGCCCGCAAAGCACTTTACTATGAAGCTGTCAACCGGAAGCTCGGCGGCCGGTATGACCTGGCGCTGGAAGCCTTCCGTGCGTTTGGTGACCGCTTCCGCACCGGTTTCTGGGTCGAGCATGCCTACTATGAGTGGGGCCTGACGGCTTTCGAACTGGGCCGGTACAACCTGGCCATCGAGGTACTCCAGCAGCTTGTGCGCAGCGACCAATCGCTTGAAGATCCCGGCAGGGTGTACTCGCTCCTGGGTGAGGCCTACTTCGCAAACAACGAGTTTTCACGTGCGGTACAGGCTTTCGAGGTTGCCGAACAGACCGCCGAAGTCGATCCTGACATGAAACGGCAGGCACAATTTCAGCGGGCCTGGGTGCTCTATGAAAATCATGCCTATCGTGAGGCGGCAAATGCTTTCAATGCGGTATACCGGGATCAGCCCTCCGGGGAGCTGGCGGCAGAGGCCCTGTTCTGGAGTGCCGACAGCTACTACAACCAGCAACGCTGGACCGATGCCATCCAGCAGTTTGAGCGATTCCTCGATGGATATCCGGGTCACCGTTTTGCCGGTGCCGCCGTCTATTCGCTCGGCTGGGCCCATTTCAACATCCGGCAGTATGAGCAGGCCATCCGCTATTTCGAAACATTTGAGTCGGACCATGAACCTCCGCCCATGGCGCTGTTTCCCTACGATGTCGATACCCGGCTCAGGCTCGGTGACTCCTACTATGCACTCGGACGTTATGAAGAAGCGATCCGCAGTTATGACCGCGTCGTCGGAGCTGATCCCGGCGGGGATTACGCTATCTTCCAGATGGCCAACAGCTACTACCGCAATGAACAGTCCTTCGAGGCGGTAAGGAATTTCCGGAGACTGATCCGGATCTATCCAAACAGCCGCCTGCGGGAGCAGGCCCGGTACAATATCGGGTACATCTTTTTCCAGACCGGCAACTACGATCAGGCCATCCAGGAGTTCCATGAACTTATCAACCGGTTTCCCCGCACCGATTGGGCCGCTCGGGCACAGTACCAGATCGGGGATGCCTACTACAACGCCAGCCAGTACGAAGAAGCGATCCAGGCCTACCGGGAGATGATGGAATCCTACCCGCAAAGCCGGCTTGTCGTGGATGCGGTCAACGGTATCCAGTTTGCCCAGCTTGCTGCCGGTGAAGAGGATACCAGCCTGGAAATCCTCGAGGAATTCCTGAACGACCATCCACAGACCGGCACCGCCGATCAGCTGCGCTACCGGCAGGCAGAAAATCTGATGCAGGCCGGTGATTACAGCGAGGCTGTCCGGTCATTCCGGCAGTATATCCGCGTCACGACCAATGAATCGATGATGCCCGAAGCCTGGTATAATATCGCCGAAGCGTATGAGCTGATGGGGGAGCGGGAGGAAGCCCTTGCGGCCTACCGTGAAATTGTAGAAGGATATCCGGACTCTGACCGGGTGGATCCGGCGCTGCTCCATATCGGAAGGCTTGAAAAGCAGGCAGGACGCCATGACAGGGCCATTGCCGCACTTGAACAGTTGGTCGGTCGACAGGGACGGATGCAGGTAGAGGCATTGGCTGCATTAGGTGATGCCCACTTTGCTTCCGGGAATATCAACCGGGCAGAGGATGCCTTTAACAGGGCCCTGAAGCGGCGCCCGGACCATGAGCAGTCTCTTATCGGAATGGGGCGCGTGGCCCTGCAGCGCGGGCAGCTGATGGATGCGGAAACCTTTTTTCAGCGTGTGGCCGATGCCAGTATGCTGGAAAATGGCGCCCGGGCGCAGTACTATTTGGGCAATGTGCAACAGGCCCGCAGGAATCATGAGGAGGCCATTGATGCCTATGCCCGTGTGAGTGCCCTCTATGAATCCTTTGATGAATGGGTGGCACGCGCCATGCTGGCTACAGCCGAATCCTACCGGCAGACCGGTCAGACCGGCCGGGCCAACCAGACCCTGCGGGACGTTATGGAGCGATTCCCGGATACCGAGTTTGCACGCATGGCTGCAGAGCAGATCTAGATCCACGGAGAGGCCATGAAAAAACACGTCGCTCCGGCATGCGGTTTGCAAGGCCGCATCAAAGTACCGGCAGATAAATCGATTGCCCAGCGTGCGGCTTTGTTTGCGCTGCTGACCAAAGAGCCATCCTGCATTGCAAATTATCCGCTGGCGGAAGACCCGCAAACGGCCCTTGCCTGTACCGAAAAGCTTGGAGCCCGGGTTTCACGCAAGGGGGATGAGATCCGGGTCCGCGGCGTGGGACGGAATGGCCTGGCCGGACCGGATATCATGATTGACTGCGGCAACTCGGGTACGGTTATGCGTATGCTCTCGGGAATCCTTGCAGGAGCGGGGCGTGCGGCTACGCTTGCCGGGGACAAATCGCTTTCCCGCCGCCCCATGAAGCGGATCATCGATCCCCTGGAACAGATGGGCGCCCGGATCCGGTCGTCTGTAGGCGGATATCCACCGCTTCATGTCAGCCGGAACCAGCACCTGAAACCGATTGATTTCCTCCTGCCGGTGCCCAGCGCCCAGTTGAAATCCTGCGTGCTGCTGGCGGGACTCTTCGGCGAAAGTCCAACCAGGGTAACTGAACCTGTAGCCAGCCGGAATCATACGGAAATCATGCTGCAGTTGCCAACTCATCGTGAAGGTGGGATGCACGTCATAACCAGCAGCGCGTTACAGTTCATTCCAGCACAAAATCTCACGGTACCCGGTGATTTTTCAGCGGCGGCCTTCTGGCTGGTGGCCGGGTCCATTGTGGAAAATTCAGATATTATCCTCCCGGATACCGGTGTAAATCCCACCCGATCAGCCGCTCTGGACATCCTCAGGCGCATGGGTGCCGACATTCGCATGGAAGCGGGCATTGATGTAAATGGATTTCCACCTGGTTACAGGACCCGGCTGCAGGAGGAACAGCAAAAAGAACAGCAAAATGATCGTAACAAAACCCCGTCAGAGACAGAGCAGCACAGCAGAATGACACCACCCGGCGACGGGGAGCCGGTTGCGGGCCTGCGCGTGCGTACGGCCCGGCTGAATCCAACAGAAATACAACCCCATGAAATCCCCATCGCTATTGACGAACTTCCGGTGTTGTGCGTGGCCATGGCTTTTGCAGACGGCGTTTCCAGGATTACCGGTGCAGCTGAACTGCGCCATAAGGAGACGGACCGCCTGGCTGCCATACAGGCAATACTGGAAGCAGGAGGGGTGCGTGTGGAAGCACTTCAAGACGGACTGGTCATCCACGGAGATCCGGAACGCATCATACATCCGGCCCGGCATGACAGCCGCCACGACCACCGGATGGCCATGTCAGCTGCCATTCTGTCGCTCAGGGCCGCCAGCGTGTCAGAAATCGACCATGCCGAAGCAGCTTCGGTTTCTTACCCTTCCTTTTGGTCACATCTGGACAGCTTGGCACATATTTGAACTGTCTGATTAGATTTTCCTGACAATTCGGCAGATACAGCCCCGGGTTTTTCGACTGGCACTGTTGTTGCGTACATATATGGCGAAAGTAATTAAATGAGTTACTTGACGAATCTCAGACTGAATACGAATCCAAAGGAATTGAAATATTATGGGAAAAATAATCGGAATTGACCTTGGCACCACGAACTCCTGCGTCTCTGTAATAGAGGGCAACGAGCCGGTCGTCATCCAGAACTCGGAAGGCGGCAGGACGACCCCGTCCGTCGTTGCTTTTTCCAAGGACGGTGAGCGCCTGGTGGGAGCACCAGCCAAGCGTCAGGCCATCACCAACCCGGAAAAGACGATATCATCGATCAAACGTTTCATGGGCCGATTTTACGATGAAGTAGTCTCGGAAAAGAAAACGATATCGTACAAAATCGTGAAAGCCGATGACGGAACGGCCCGGGTGGATATCGGCGATCGGACCTATGCACCGCAGGAAATCTCCGCCATGGTCCTTCAGAAAATGAAGCAGACGGCCGAGGAGTATCTGGGTGAAAAGGTGACCGAAGCGGTGATCACCGTGCCGGCCTACTTTAACGACGCCCAGCGCAAAGCGACCCAGGAAGCCGGTAAAATTGCCGGACTGGATGTCAAGCGGATCATCAATGAACCTACCGCAGCATCCCTGGCCTACGGCCTTGATAAGAAAGAAAAAAACATGACCATTGCGGTCTTTGACCTGGGAGGCGGTACGTTTGATATCTCCATCCTCGAGTTGGGCGATGGTGTATTTGAAGTGAAATCGACCGACGGGGATACCCACCTGGGCGGTGATGACTTCGATGACCGGATCCTTAATTATCTGGTGGATGAGTTCAGAAAAAGCGACGGCATCGACCTTAAGAAGGATCCGATGGCCCTGCAGCGCTTGCGCGATGCTGCCGAGAAGGCTAAAGTGGAACTCTCCAGTTCCCAGAAAACGAATGTGAATCTGCCGTTCATCACGGCCGACAGCGCAGGACCCAAGCACCTGAGTATCGATATCACTCGTTCGAAGTTTGAGCAGCTGGTTGAAGATCTGGTGAAACGCACCCTCACCCCTTGTGAAAAAGCACTGAAAGGTGCCAAAATGAAAAAATCGGAAATCGACCAGGTCATTCTGGTGGGTGGATCGACCCGGATGCCAAAAATCCAGGAAGTGGTCAAAGAGTTCTTTGAAAAAGAGCCGAGCAAAGGCGTGAATCCGGATGAAGTCGTTGCCATCGGTGCGGCCATCCAGGGCGGTGTGTTCTCCGGTGATGTGAAGGATGTGGTACTGCTTGATGTGAACCCGCTGTCACTGGGTATCGAAACCCTTGGTGGAGTCATGACCAAGCTCATCGAAGCCAATACCACCATCCCGACCAGCAAGACCGAAACGTTTTCCACCGCCGCCGACAACCAGTCCAGCGTGGAAATCCACGTACTGCAGGGCGAACGTGTGAAGGCCCAGGATAACCGGACGCTCGGACGGTTCCACCTTGACGGGATTCCGCCGGCACCGCGCGGTGTGCCCCAGATCGAGGTGACCTTCGATATCGATGCCAACGGCGTACTCAGCGTGAGCGCTAAAGACAAAGGCACAGGCAAGGAGCAAAGCATCCGTATCGAAGCCAGTTCCGGACTCTCCGAAGAGGAGATCGAAAAGATGAAGAAAGCGGCCGACGAGCATGCCGAGGAGGACAAGCGACTCCGCGAAAAAGTAGAGCTGCTCAACAAGGCCGACGGCCTCATCTTCTCCACAAAAAAACAACTGGAAGAGTACGGAGAAAAGCTCTCCGAAGGTAATAAATCCAATATCAACCAGGCCCTTGAAAAGCTGGAAAAGCTTCACAAGGAAGAGAAGACCGATGAGCTGGAAGCAGCCATCGAGGAGCTCAACAAGGCATGGTCGGATGCATCGTCCGAGTTGTATCAGGCAACGCAGCAAGGCCAGCAGGGAGCTCCCGGTGGTGAAGCCGGCGGTGCCGGTGAACAGCAAACCGGCGATACCGGTACTTCCAAAGAGGACAGCGACACCGTTGATGCGGAATTTGAAGTTGTGGACGACGAAGATGACGACAAGAAAAAAGAATAACGTCGTCTGACAGCGTATTCCGCGTGATCGTCAAGGCCCCGTGCCGGCCTGCCCATACGGGCAAGAGCCGGGCGGGGCCTTTATTTTATACTGTCAATTTTGAAAAGAATTGATATCTTATTGGTTTACAGACCAGTGCCGTAGTCCATGGATTCCGGCATCTCACTCTCTAAGCGATCATATTTCTGACTGTGGAACAAACGCGTATCGGATCTTGGAGTCCGACCTCATGGCAATCATTCCCCATCAAGCAGCTGCCTGAATACAACGATCAAAAGTTGCTGAGGCAGGTGTACAAGGAGCTGAAAAGCTATCCTCCCCTGGTCAATTCCTGGGAAATTGAGGATTTGCGCGATCAGCTGGCCCTGGCGTCGCGTGGTGAGGCCTTTCTGTTACAGGGAGGGGACTGTGCTGAAGTATTTGACAATTGCAATGCCCCTCAGACGGTAAACCTGCTGAAGGTTTTGCTGCAGATGAGTTTCATCCTCATCCATGAAATGAACATACCGGTGGTGCGTGTGGGCCGGATTGCCGGGCAGTATGCGAAACCTCGCTCCAAGCCCATGGAAAATGTGGCGGGTCAGGAGCTGCCTTCATACCGGGGCGATCTGTTTAACCGCTTCGATGCCGATGAAATGGCACGCATTTCCAACCCCAAACGACTATTGGAGGGATACAAGCTCTCGGCGCTCACACTTAATTTCATTCGTTCGCTCACCGAAGGCAAGGGATTTGCCAATCTGAACCATCCCGAATACTGGGAACTGGATTTCATGCGCCGGAACAAGTACTACAAGGAGTACGAGTCCATGGTCCGGTCGATCACCAACGCCGTGCGATTTGTGGAGACCATATCCAACCATCAGATAGATGCCATGCGCCAGGTGCGCATCCACACTTCGCATGAAGCGCTCAACCTGTACTATGATTCGGCTCAGACACAGCAGGTGCCGCACAACAAGGGTTGGTACAACCTCAGTACCCATATGCCGTGGCTGGGCAACCGGACGCGCGATCTGGACGGGGCCCATGTGGAATACTTCCGCGGGATTCGCAACCCGATCGGCATCAAGGTGGGGCCACCCTTTGAAGATGATGACATTGTACGAGTGATCGAGAAGCTGAACCCGGACAACACCGAGGGCAAGGTGACCCTGATTACGCGCATGGGCAAGGACAATGTGACCTCCAGGCTGCCGGGATTGATCCGTGCCGTGAGCAAAGCCGGGCTAAACGTGATCTGGAGCTGTGATCCGATGCACGGCAACACCTTTGCCACCGATGAGAACATCAAGACAAGGAGTTTCAACGACATCCTTACAGAGATCAAGCAGACGTTCGAGGTGCATCGCAATGAAGGCACTTTTTTGGGCGGCGTTCATCTTGAACTGACCGGTGATAACGTCACAGAGTGTGTCGGTGGCGCCAACGGGCTTAAAGCCGAAGGCCTGAAACGCAATTACAAAACATTTTGTGATCCAAGACTGAACTACCAGCAAAGTCTGGAAATGGCTTTTCTCATCACCAAAGAGTGGAAGGCTACCTGGCAGAAGCAATGATGCAGGTTGCTTCAGGGCAGGGTTGGATTAACGCTTCATACCGCATGCGTTTTCAGAGTCAGCTGTCGGACAATACACCGAATGAAAAACTGTCAGTCCTTCCCGGTCGTTTAAGGCAAAAGCGGGGCAGCGTTCTGCCACTTTGATACTGCCGGTCTGAAATATGTACATAAATCGGCGTAGTATTGCCAGTTTGTCCGATTGGTACGGGGTTTGCTTCTTATTTGGGTGTAATACGATGAAAATCGCATAACAACAACCATTAAATAAGGAGGTAGCTATGACTATCACGCGATATAACCCCATCCGGACCTCGGAATTCCCTGCCGTACCCCGTTCGTTTTCCAATCTGCTTGACGACTTCTTCAATGATGTCGTACAAAGCGACACCGGACGCATGTATGTCCCGAGCATGGATGTTTCCGAAACGGACAGTCATTACCACATCCGTGTCTCACTGCCGGGCATGAAAAAAGACGACATCAACATCGATCTTCAGGATCGTCGTCTGACCATATCCGGTGAACGCAAGGAGGAAACCGAGGACAAAGACACGAAGCATCACGTCCAGGAAACCCGTTACGGAAGTTTTGAGCGTTCCATCATGCTTCCCAACAACATCAATCAGGACAAGATTGATGCGCGGTTCGAAGATGGTATCCTGAAGCTTGACGTTGAAAAGAAAGAAAAGCAGGTCAACAAGCAGATCAAAGTTAAATAATGATTTTGATCGGCCACAATGTTGATCGAAAGTCAAAAAAAAAACCCGGTGGCGGCATTTAATTTCAGCGAATGCCACATCGGGTTTTATGTTCCTTGCCGGGTTTTATGTTCCATGCCGGATTTTATGTTAGTGTCTGCGGATACCGTTTTTTTTTGCATCATTTAGTCTCTGATGATGCTGCCGGATCCACCCCGCTCTAAACCCTTCGGAAAGCATGGATAATTTCCCTTCCGATTTCCACGGCTGTCCTGAGGTATTCCTGTTGCTCATTTCCTGATCCGTCTGATGCTTTGGGATCCTCGTAGGTGAGTGGGATCCGGGCCACAGCGCCCGGGACGACAGGGCAGTTTTGGTCGGCATCCGAACAGGTCATGACCGCAACGAACGTTGAGTCTGTTGAAATGGCATCTTCGAACCGTTTGGAATAGCAAATAAGGTCGGGAATGCCGGTTCCTGCAGCGACGCGATATCGTGGATTGTTCGGGCTGGATCCTTCATCAGCAGTGATGCGAAAGCCAAGGGTCCGCATGGCACGCACGGCATTGGGATGGAAGCCAGTGGCTTCGGTCCCGCCGGAGTAACATTCCACATGCGGGACCTGAAAAGCGGCAACGGCCGTATGGGCCCAGATCTGGGCCATCTGGCTCCGTCGGGAGTTGTGCGTGCAGATGAAATGAAGACGCACCGGGGCGTTGGAGTTTTTTGGACGACGGATCTGGTCGGTCAACGATCCGAGGATTTCCAGACGGGTTTCCGGTATGAGATCGGCTTCTTCTGAAAGCTGGTCGATGAGTTGATCGATGACAGGATCGAGATGTGACATGATATTGGGTATAATTCAATCACGAAGATATCCAGGAATATGGAAGCAAGTAAAATATTCTGCAAGATAGTTGTTAGGGAACAAACAATAAAAAACGGTTGCCGCGAGTTTTAAACAGCAAAGAATCAACACGATTTACACGCAAATTTGCTTGCAGAACAATATCAATAAAAGTAAACCTACCAGGAGCTTAAGCATGAATAACCACTATTCGAAATTTGCCACGGCGCTGACCATAGTACTGGTGTTTCTTATCCTTCGGTTTCCCATGGGGACCGGGATATCAGGTGACACTCCGTATGATTTCCAATCTGAAGAAAATGATCCGCCCACAGAGCTGAGAGAGGAGTCCACCGAGCTGCTGATGCGTTTCAACAGCGCAATGGTGAACCTTGCGGATGTCTCCAAACCGACCGTCGTGATGGTTTCTACCGAACGCACGGTTACGCGCCGGTCAGGCTCCATGTTTGACTTTTTTGCTCCGTTCCAGGATGATCCCTTTTTCCGTGATCATCCCTTTTTTCGTGACAGGGATTCCCGTGAGAGGGAGTTTCAACAAAGAGGTCTCGGATCGGGTGTCATCGTCTCCGCCGATGGGTACATACTTACCAACCATCATGTGATCGATCAGGTTGACACGATCAAGGTCAACCTAATCAATGAGAAGGAATTGCCTGCCACACTCGTCGGTTCGGATCCCAATACAGATGTTGCTGTTCTGAAAGTGGATGCTGAAAATCTTCCCTACATGCGTTTTGGCGACAGTGAGGAGTTGCAGGTCGGTGATATGGTACTGGCTATCGGCAGTCCGCTGGGTACCGCATTGGCCCACACCGTAACACAGGGAATTGTCAGTGCCAAGGGGCGATCGGAACTCAATATTCTTGGCAATGAAGGATTTGAGAATTTCATACAGACCGACGCCGCCATTAATCGTGGAAATTCCGGCGGCCCACTGGTTAACATGCGGGGCCAACTGGTTGGTATCAACACCGCCATCGCTTCCCAAACCGGCGGGTTTCAGGGAATCGGTTTAGCCATTCCAAGCAATATGGCCCGTAGTGTGATGGAATCGATCATTGAAAAAGGACGTGTTGTCCGGGGCTTCATCGGGATATCTTTTCAACCGGTAGATGAAAGCCTGGCCCGTGCACTTGATCTGAATCAGGCTCGTGGTATCCTTGTTACCAATGTAATGGAGGACTCCCCTGCCAGTGAAGCAGAGTTACGTTCCGAAGACGTGATCATCAAGTTCAATGACCGAAATATCCAGTCACCTTCTGAATTTCGCCGACGTGTAGCTGAAATGATGCCCGGTACGGAAGTGACG
This sequence comes from Cyclonatronaceae bacterium, assembly GCA_046483675.1. Classification (GTDB taxonomy): domain Bacteria; phylum Bacteroidota; class Rhodothermia; order Balneolales; family Natronogracilivirgulaceae; genus SKNL01. The sequence continues at coordinate 53,512 of JAWOCT010000095.1, read as the reverse complement.
CTCACACTCATTCGCGACGGCGAAGAGATGGAAGTTGACCTTACGCTCGGAGAGCTGCCATCTGATGAGATTGCGGCGGTTGACCAGGATAATATTTTGGATATCATTGGTTTCTCGGTCACCGAACTTACGGATGAACTCGCACAGCGACTGAGGATCAGTCCCAGGGTTGAGGGCGTTGTGGTCGAAGAAGTTGACCGGAACAGTCCGGCTGCCCAAAACGGTTTGCGTCAGGGCGATGTAATCCTTTCGTTCAACCGTCAACCGGTCACATCGGTATCCGAGTTCAACCAGGTCGTTTCGGAAATGGATCCTGCTGACGTGGTCCTGCTTCAGATTTTGCGCGGCAACAACCGGTTCTTCATTGCATTCGAGCCGCAAAGCTCCTGACCGGAGTGTCAGGTTCACTCTTGATGCATCTCCCCCGAGCGGTTAATGACCCATAGTGGTTATCCAACCGGAAAAATCAATAAGAGCTCCTTTCGGACATCGTGAGGAGCTCTTTTTTTGGGTGTGTATGGGCTGGTGCGCATGGCGGCCATTGAACAGGCTGCGGTCTTCCAGACGTTGCCGGAGACTTCATAAAGCAAAAAATCGGTGAGATATATGGCAGGGTTTTTGCGGCAATACCTGAGGAAAATAAATGTTTGAAAAAGTGTAGTATCTGACAGGCTGGTCGATCGGTAAAATACCGTTGCCGTGCCAGTTTGGCAGATATGGGTGTATAAACAATTATGAACTACAAAGACTACTACAGTATTCTTGGCGTCAAAAAGGGGGCTTCCAAAGAGGAAATAAAGAAAGCCTACCGCAAGCTGGCGCGCAAATACCATCCTGATGTGAATCAGGGGGATGACACCGCTGTGAAAAAATTCAAGGAAGTCAGCGAGGCCTATGAGGTCCTTGGCAACGAGGAAAACAGAAAGCTTTATGACCAGCTGGGAGCCGACTGGAAGCGTTACAGGGACAGCGGTGCGCAGGGCGGCGACTTCAACTGGCAGCAGTGGGCTCGGGATCAGGGCGCCGGACGGCGTCAACAGGCCTACTCCGGATCAACGGAGGACTTTTTCGGAGGTGGCGATTTCTCCGATTTCTTTGAGCAGATCTTTGGCGGCGGAATACATATGGGGCAGCGCGGCCAGCGCCGCACGCGTCCGGGTGCCGGATTTTATGATCAGCCGTTCGGGCAGGAGACCCGCAGGGCCCAGCAAAAAGGCAAAGATATCAATGCCGAGCTTGAAATAAGTCTGGAAGAAGCGTACAAAGGGACGGAGAAATCGGTCCGGGTCAACAAGAACCAGATGAAGGTAAAGATCCCGAAAGGTATTTACAGCGGACGCCGGCTGAAGCTCAAGGGGCGTGGTCAGCCGGGGGTGCATGGCGGCCAGCCGGGCGATCTGTATATCCGCGTAACCATCAGGCCGCACGATGTCTTTACCCGTGAGGACGATCATCTGTATGTTACTGTCAATGCAGGATTGTATCAAATGCTCCTTGGCGGGGTGGTCACGGTGCCGACCATGACCGGCAATGTCAAGATCAAGGTGCCTGCCGAGTCACAACCTGGAAAGGTGATGCGTCTGGCCGGATACGGCATGCCGGTGTTTCAATCCGAAAACCGCAAGGGCGACCTGTTTGCAACATTGCAGGTCACGTTGCCCGAGAAGCTCACCGATAAAGAGAAAAAACTGTTCAGGGAGTTGGCTGCCATGCGGGATGAAAAAGTTAACAGCTCCTGATTTAATGGAACTTCCCGAAATTATCCTCCAGGCAACACGGCAACACGGCAACACGGCAACACGACAAGCCGCACTGGAGTCTGCCATTTCGTCAGAAATGCAGCACTTATGCGAATTGGTACGGTATTCGCACATGATAAGGCAGAGTAATGAGAATGATTGTGGCATAAGCCGCAAACCGGTTTAATGATTAGGCCAAAAGCCGCAAACCGGTTTTCTGGCTAAAAATTGCACAATAATATAGATTGCAATAACAAAACAGATAGTATGAATCTCAACAAATTTACAGTGAAAGCGCAGGAATCGGTCCAGTCGGCCCTGGAACTGGCCGCCGAACGCGGTCACCAGGCCCTGGAACCGGTGCATCTGCTCAAAGCGCTTGTTTCGGATGATTCCAACATCACCGTGACAGTCCTGAAGAAAATCGGCGTTTCCATGACTGGTTTGGAGTCAGGACTTGAAGAACAACTCAAGAAGACGCCGGTTGTAAAGGGGGCAACGGTGTCTGGTCAGTACATGTCCAATGACACCAAAACCGTTTTCGACAAAGCTTCACAATTGGCCGGGGACTTCGGTGATGAGTACGTAAGTTCCGAGCATTTGCTCGTCGCCCTGCTGGATGCCGGCGGTGAGGTGGCGAGGCTCCTCAAGGGAATGGGTGTGAAGCGTGAAGACGTGATGAACATCCTCCAGGAAGTGCGGGGAAGTCAGAAGGTGGATGACCCGAATGCCGAGGGGCGGTATCAGGCGCTGAAAAAATATGCCAATGATCTCAACGAACTGGCAGAAAAAAATAAACTGGATCCGGTCATCGGTCGTGACCAGGAAATCCGACGGGTCATGCAGATCCTGACGCGGCGCACCAAGAACAACCCGGTGCTGGTCGGTGAACCCGGTGTCGGAAAAACGGCTATTGCCGAAGGTCTGGCGCTGCGGATCATGCAGGGTGACGTGCCCGAAGGGTTGAAGACCAAGCGTGTCGTCGCGCTGGACATGGGTGCGCTGGTGGCCGGTGCCAAGTACCGGGGTGAATTTGAAGAGCGGCTCAAGGCCGTGGTCAAGGAAGTGATTGATGCCGAAGGGGAGATCATCCTTTTCATCGACGAGATTCACACCCTGGTGGGTGCAGGGGCTACGGAAGGGGCTATGGATGCCGCCAACATCCTCAAGCCCAGTCTGGCCCGTGGCGAGCTGAGGGCCATTGGAGCCACCACACTCACCGAGTACAGAAAGTTTATCGAAAAGGACAAGGCGCTCGAGCGCCGGCTCCAGACCGTGTATGTCGACGAACCGTCGGTCGAGGACACTATCTCCATCATGCGCGGACTCAAGGAAAAATACGAGCTGCACCATGGTGTACGCATTACCGACGGGGCGATCATTGCCGCTTCGGAGCTTTCGGACCGGTATATATCCGCGCGTTTTCTGCCTGACAAAGCCATCGATCTGATGGACGAAGCGGCATCGCGCCTGCGGATCGAGATCGATTCCATGCCCGAAGAACTTGACAACATTGACCGCCAGATCCGCCAGCTGGAAATTGAGCGCGAGGCGATCAAGCGCGAGAAGGACAAGGAGAAGCTGGACGAAATCGCGCGTGAACTTGCCGACCTGAATGAAAAATACAAGGAGCTGAAATCCCGCTGGAACAATGAGCGGGAACTGATCCAGAGCATCCGCAGCATGAAGCAGGCAATCGAGGATGCCCGTAACGAAGCGGACAAGGCAGAGCGAGAAGGCCGCTATGAGAAGGTGGCGGAGTTGCGCTATGGCACCATCAACGATCTTGAGAATGAGCTCGAGAAGACCAAGGAAAAACTCACTGAATTGCAGAAAAACTCACCGATGCTCAAGGAAGAGGTCGAAGCGGACCACATCGCGGAAATCGTATCGCGGTGGACGGGTATTCCTGTGCGCAAGATGCTCCAGAGCGAACGCATGAAGCTGCTTTCGATGGAAGATGAGCTGCACAAGCGGGTAATCGGTCAGGATCAGGCCATTGAAGCGGTTTCGCATGCGGTCCGGCGATCGCGTGCCGGACTGCAGGATGTTTCCCGTCCGATTGGCTCGTTCATTTTCCTGGGTTCCACCGGGGTCGGTAAAACGGAGCTGGCCCGCTCACTGGCCGACTATCTGTTCGACGATGAGAACGCCATGGTGCGCATTGACATGAGCGAATATATGGAGCGGCACAGTGTGAGCCGCCTGGTCGGTGCGCCTCCGGGCTATGTCGGCTACGATGAAGGCGGACAGCTCACGGAGTCCGTGCGGCGCAAGCCTTATTCGGTCGTGCTGCTCGATGAAATCGAGAAGGCGCATCCGGATGTGTTCAACGTCTTGCTGCAGCTGTTGGATGATGGCCGCCTCACTGACAACAAGGGTGTCACCGTTGACTTCTCGAATACGATCGTGATCATGACCAGCAATATCGGATCACAGGAAATCCGTAAAAAAATCGAGGAGTCGGGCGGTGATGTAAGTGAAGAGGACCAGATCCGGCTTCAATCGCGGCTTATGGAAATCCTCAAGCAGACCATAAGGCCGGAGTTCCTGAACCGCATCGATGACATCATCGTATTCCATCCGCTTGACAAGGAGCAGATCCGGGCCATTGTGGACCTCCAGCTGCGACGTATCGACACCATGCTTCAGAAAAAGCAGATTACGCTTCGCGTCAATGATACGGTGCGCGACTGGCTGGCTGAACGCGGCTATGATCCTCAGTTCGGCGCCCGCCCGCTCAAACGGCTGATTCAACGGGAAGTCACCAACAAGCTGGCTTCACTGCTGATAGCAAAGAATACCGACGAACCAGTTGATTTTGAGGTCAGTGTGTCGAAAAACGGGAATGAGCTTACGTTTGCCGAAGTCTTCGACGATGTGGAAGCCTGGTCAGGTGACGGCAATTTAAGCGAATAAGACAGCCAGGGCGTGAAAGCGGTGAGGTGATGGGGCGGCAGTTTTACAACCGTGCTCCTGCCGCTGTTATTCACCATCAAAAAATGAATCAGATATACTGAAAGGTGATGACGCTAATGTTGTCACCTTTCGTTATTTTCGGCCTTGTGTTGCTAAATCGGCCCAGAGCTGTTTTCCCGTTTCGGGTTGCATTTCTTTTGACCAGACTCTCACATCACGCCCATGTCTCATGGAACATGATACCGTGCAAACAAAACGAAATTCGGCGATCATACTGATCCACTGTCCTGACAAAAAGGGACTTGTGGCTGCCATGACCCGCTTTTTAGCCTATAATAACGGTAACATCCTGGAGATCGATCAACATGTGGACAAGTTGAGCCAGGTGTTTTTCATGCGGGTGGAGTGGGACCTGGATGGATTTCTGATACCCGATGACCGGATCGAAGAGGAGTTTGCCCGTCATATCGGTACACCGTTCGAAATGAGCTGGCAGCTTTTTTTTCGCAGGGAACAGCCTAAAATGGCGGTGTTTGTTTCAAAATTCGGGCATTGTCTGCATGATATGCTTGCGCGATATGAAAGCGGTGAGTGGGATGTGGAAATACCGCTTATTATCAGCAACCATTCCGATATGAAACCTGTCGCCGACCGGTTCGGTATCGATTATCACCACTTCAGGGTGACAAAAGAAAATAAAGCGGAGGTGGAGGCGGAGCAGAAACAGCTCATCGAGTCACACGGAATCGACATGATGGTCCTGGCGCGCTATATGCAGATCCTGTCGGACGCGTTCGTTTCGGAGTATCCGGGGCGGATCATCAACATCCATCACTCCTTTCTTCCGGCATTTCCGGGTGCTCGTCCGTACCACTCGGCATTTGAGCGGGGGGTGAAAGTGATCGGTGCGACCAGCCATTACGTAACGGCCGATCTGGATGAAGGTCCGATAATCGAACAGGATGTAATCCATGTCAATCACCGGCATTCGGTTGAAGATCTGGTGAGGAAGGGGCGGGATCTGGAAAAAGTGGTGCTGGCCCGAGCAATCTGGTATCATCTGCAACGCCGGACGATGGTGTTTGAAAACCGGACGATCGTCTTTCAGTAGACGTTTATCCAGTGCCGGTGTAATTGAGGATATGGTTTTCCTGCCTGTTGTTTCAGCCGTAGCCATTGTAAATAAAAAAAAGGGTGCCTCCGTGAGGAAGCACCCTTTTTTGTTTCGGGCTGCGGATCGGGAAGCCGGGTTGACCGCCCAATCCGCAGCAGAACGTAATACACACAAGGATGTGCACCGTTCGGCCCTTGCGGACTTACTTGATCAGCATCAGCTTGCGTGTTTTGGTAAAGTCACCGGCCTGCATGCGGTAGATGTACACACCGCTGGCCAGCTGCGTGCCGTCGAAGGACACGTTGTGGTAACCGGCGTCGCGTGTCTCGTTGACCAGGGTAGCGACAAGCTGACCGGTCACGTTGTAGACGCGGATGGTTACATGTGCTGTTTCAGGCACGGCGTAGCGGATGTTGGTGGCCGGGTTGAACGGGTTCGGATAGTTCTGGTCGATTCCGAATTCCCTGGGCACATCGGCCATGTCCGCATGCGTGTCTTCGGCAACATTAAGCTGTCCGGAGACATTATCCTCACCATCCCAGAATCCACCCTGGAATCCGCCGTAGACATAATCGAATTCCTGGAGCTGGAACCGGCTTACGTAGTAATAGGTTCCCGGATCCAGATCCGATCCGATGTCGGCCATGTACTCATGGTTGTTACTGGAATGTTCGGCGTTGAACTCGGCCTGGATCCAGGTCCAGCCCTCTTCAGTCGGCGCCACGTTCTCGGTATTTACACCGATCCATGCCTGAATATCATCGGACGCGTCGTCTGACTCGTCGGTGATTCCTTCGACATAAACCTGTGCAAAGACGATGAACTCTTCACCTTCGGTGATATCGCCTTGCGGCGGCCACTGAAGGTTGGCCCAGTTGATCTCGGCTGCCGGGACGATGTCGTCGGCAAAGAACGGGAACAGCTGGGTAGCCTCACGGAATTGCCCCATCGAGCCAGTGATGTGGAACACGGCCGGCGGCAGGGGCTGTCCTGCTCCCTCACCAAAGGCGGTGTTGTTGCGGGCCAGACGCACAATGAACGTGTCGGCTTCGGCTTCGCTGGTGATGCGGATGTTCACACCGCTTCCGTCAGCCGCTCCATCCTCGGGCCATGCATCGATATCTTCCTCGATGATGTACATGTCGCGCAGTTGTACGCGCATGCCCTGGAATTCGGAGTCGGCCGTCATGTCGGCCCCTTCGATCACAATGGGCTCGGGCAGCGGATTGCCGCGGCTGGTGATCTCGAAGCTTCCGACTTCAATGTTGCGCTGGTTGTTGAAGGTGGCAATCTCACCCATGATGAGAATACTGTCACCCGGTTCAACAACGGTCCCTTTCTGTGCGCCGCCTTCCACGAAGTCGGTGACGTTCAGACCGGCTGTTTCATCCTGGATGAAGTAGTCGGCCACGCCGAATCCGAAGTCGGTGGAATTCACGATGCCCTTGACCATGGCCAGGCGGCCGTCCGGAAGGGCACGTGCTTCAGCCAGCGACATAGTCACCAGCTCTTGGCTGTAGTCGGGGAAGGTGACATTCAGTGCATCGACGTTGTATCCACCGATACCGTTGTTGGTGCCAAGGACAAACAGGTTGAAGTTGCCGTTGTCCAGGGGCACCATGGCCACTTCACCGGTTCCATTCGGGTTATCCGTACCGCGCATGGATGGTGTCATAAACTCCAGGGCAGCTTCTTCAAGGTTGCCGCCGGGGATACGGACCACACGGGCATTTTCATTTTCGCCTTCGGGGGAGACATGACCATGCTGATAGGCTGCCAGCAGTTGGTCATCCCCTTCGGTTCCCAGGTAACGGAGTGCGGTTGAGCTGGTTGCCAGCAGGTCACTGGAAATCTCACCCACGTGGGTACCGTCCGCTTCAAAGAAATGGACATTGCGTCCGCTGGCGGTCCAGAAGAACCTGCCGTCGGCCAGAGGTGCAACAACGGGACTGGATCCGGCATCGACAACACCAAGCTCGATGATTTCAGGAGCGCTGAACATACCGTTTTCGCTTCCGTTCATCTCGAATTTGAATACCTGTGCGGATACTCCATCGGGTGCATAGAGTGTAAGCCCACCGTCATTCCAGTTGCCGACGATGGTGAGCTTGTCACCCAGTCGGTTGTCGGCAGGGTGATCGAACTCAAGAACAAGCCTTGGCGCGTTGGAGGAATGCAGTTCATAAAGCTTGAAGGTCGCTGCATCACCAATGGCCAGATTACCTGCATACACACGACCGTCACCGCTGACTTCCACGTCGTTGAGCGGGAAGGTTCCGCCGCTGACGCCTTCCGTATTCAGCGTATCGGTGATTTCACCGGTTTGGGCATCCAGCACGTAAACAAATGTGCCTTCGTTGCGGCTTGCAACGTAGACATTGTCGCCCCAGGCGGCCATGCCCCGCTCGGTATGGGTATCAGCACCGAACCAATCGGGTCGGGTATCATCAATGGCGGAAAGCTGGAACAGTGTGGTGAACGGCGGCTGGGGCACTCCATCAACGCCCTCAAGTGCGAAGTCGTCGAGGTACCAGGTGTGAGGTTCCCCACCTGCCGGCGGATTGTCTGCATCCAGGTCCATGATAACGGTCACCCTGTCCCAGGCGGTTGCGATATCCTGACCGCTCAGGTCCCACTCGAGTTCAACCCATTCTCCGGCAGCGGTAACATTGGCAAACAGGTCACCGGTACTAGCGCCTTCCGAATTTTCCAGTTTCATGATGGCCTCGATATCAGCACGCGGCGACCATACTTTCAGACGGAAGGTGGACTCATCGGTGATAAAGACCGGTTCCTCAAGTTGATAGAAGAAGCCGGCCCAGGGATCGCTTTCTTCCGGTTTCACATACTCAAGAACAAAATCGGTTGCATTGAGTCCGGAAGCATCCGGATTGGGAATCCGTGCCAGTTCAGCGCCCGAGAACGGGAAGAGGGTGAAGCCGGTCCAGTCAATTTCCTCTGTATCCATGTTGAATACATTCGGCAACAGCTGAAGCAGCGAAACATCACCGTCCGGCGGTTCGACTATGGCTATGCGATCGGGAAGCTCGAAGCTTGCCCATTCGACGTTGTCTACAGCAACCTGTCCGCCGCCCGAATTATTCTGGAAACGCAGGACAAAATCACCTGTGACATCGCTGACGGGAATGGGTCCCGAACTCAGTACCTCGTCAGCTTGACCGTCAGAGGTTACGGTTGCCACCACCTCGTCATTCACATACAAGCTCAGGTTCACGTTTGTGCTGAACATCTGCTTGTAATCGAACTGAACGACGGTGATTCCACCGGAAATGGTGCCGGATTCAATTTTTGCATCCGTATTGTTCTGCAGTCCAGGTGTGGGGGGATTAATTTCGCCATCACCCCGAACATTCACATACTCCCAGATAGAGCCATCCTGTCCCTCGAAGGTTCCGTTCTGATAGGAGCCGGCAGTGTGATCGAAGTTGGCGAAATCTTCAATGTTGTCAAACTCGATCGCATCCAGTTCACCACGTTCCAGATCGATGGCGAAAGGTGCATCAGCGAAGACCACCTCTGTGCCGATTTCGGCGGTAACGGTCCAGTCGGCTTCCAGTATATCACCGACATTCAGTCCGTTTGCTTCAAGCACATCATCGATGGTACCAATGGACAGAGTAATCTGATTGGCATTTCCGTTGTTATCGGCAGGCAGACTCACGATCGGGTCAGCAAAATCACCGCCCCGGGCATCCAGATGCCAGGTGAACTGCAACAGCTCATCCACATCGGATGTCGGTCTTTCCCATGTGATGACCACTTCATCAAAGGGAGCGCCTTCAACCAGAAGTTCCGTGCCGTCGGCGGGTGATTCCAGTGCAAAAGGTCCGATATCTACAGCAACTTCCTCAAAGAGGTCGTAATGGGTTGCATAGAGTTGCGGATTGCCGCTGAATTCAGCCGCGATACCAAACACGTTGACCAATGCCTGGGGGATGGGTTGACCGATGACATCCGAGTCACCCAGATGGGTGCGGTATGTACCCGGGGAGGATACGGTCGGGTCGATAATGCCGTAGTTGGTGGATCCTTCAAAGTTACCTTCCTGCTGGAAGAGTACGTTTTCCACACGCATCAGACGGGGTTCGCCCATATACTCAAAATCGGCCAGTGTGGTCTCCCAGAAGGGCAGATCGTTACCGGTAGTGCTGGCATCAATATCTTCGAGCGGAATCAGCTGGGTTGTACCACTGAATTCACTGAATTCGAAGTAAAAACCGGTGATACCGTCGCCGCGCGCCAGCCCGGTGAGGACACCGCTATCGTCATCTACCAGAACAGCACCGGTGGTATCGGACAGATAATGCTGATTGCGGAAGCTCGGAGAGACAAAAGTGACGATCACTTCATTCGTCAGGATGGCTTCTTCGCCAATTTCAGCGTTCTGAAGCAGTTCACTTATGCTTTCGTACTCAGCAGGTGGTATGGTAACAACCCCGCGTTCGAGGGAGATCTCAAAGGGGGTAGTTGCGAACTGGACTACGTCACCGGCTTCGGCTGTAACCGTCCAGTCGCCTTCCAGAATATCACCTACATTCAATCCGTTTGCCTCAAGCAGATCGTCAACAGCACCCAGGGTCAGGGTAACCTGGTTGGCATTGCCTTCGTTATCGGCAGGGATGCTTACGATGGGCTCGCTAAAGTTACCGCCACGTGCATCCAGATGCCAGGTGAAAAACAAATCCTCATCCACGTTGGATGTCGGGCGTTCCCAGGTTATGACCACTTCGGTATCGGCCTCACCTTCGACCAGCAGCTCGGCTCCATCGGCCGGTGTCAGCAGGGCAAAATCACCGATTTCGATGGGTTCTGATGCAATGGAGTAGGAGCCGATTCCATTGTTGGTGACCATGACATAGGCATCGAAGCCGCTTTCAGTAGCTTCGAAGTGAATGTCGCCTGTACCATTGAGGTTTTCGGCATCACCAAGGGTTTCGGTGGATTCCAGGACAACGGCGTTATCCGGGTTGCCTTCCGGTACACGGACCAGGAGTCCGGTCCTTTCGACATAATCCAGAACGGAGAGATAATCATGCCCTTCGTCGGATGTTCCCAGGAAATACACCCTCGTAGTTCCTGTTCCAATGATGGAAGTCGGGATGGCACCGATCAGGGTGCCGTCAGCGGCATATTTGCGGATGGGTTCGCCGGCACCGGTTTGATAGAAATCCGCGCTTCCCGGCTCGGCTGCTGCTGCCATGGGGCTGCTGCCAACTCCTTCATCCAGAACGAGTATTTCCGGGGTTTCATCAAAATTTTCACCGGGTCCGGTCTGGGTGTAACGGGCAATGGCATTGCTGCCGTTATCACTGACGGCGTACACCGTTGCGGTTCCATCTGCGAAATTGCCAACTACACTAACGGCTCTTGACAAACCCCATCCTTCATCATCGACCGTAGTAAAGTCGGACAATACGAGGGTGGGGGTGTCGTTGATGTCATCATACATGTGCAGCTGGAAACCGTTCCACTCATTCTCGCCATAATTGGACAGGAAGATTTTGCCGTCTTCGCTGGTCATGACGTCACTCAGCTGGAATGTTCCTACTTCCGGATAACCGGTAAGATCCAGCGTGTCCACATCCTCGCCCGTTTCGGCATTGACAATGTAGACTGCAACATTTTCTGAAAAGGCAGGTGCTGATGCGATGAGAAGGTACTTGGTCCCATCCTGTTCTACATAGGCAAGGCCCCGTTCGGTGTTGGCCCCGAACCAGTCGGGCAGATTTTCTGCAGCCACCGATCGCTGCCACTCCGTAGTGCTCGTATAGACCTGAGCAAATGAAGTGGAGAAACCCGTAAACAACAGCGTCATCGCTAGCAAGAAACCTGTGGCAGGTCGTAGCAATTTGCTTATCATGTTTTTCTCCGTTTGTTTGTGTTTTTGTTTGGTCAGCTTGTTTCAGCTATTGAGAGATTGCTAATGAATTATAGTCATTTCCCAAGTGCATTGAAAGCAGATAGTATCGCTTAACATATTGATAATCCCGTTCCCTGTAAGCGCTTTTTTCTGCCGTTCTCACAATGGCAAAGTAGTGAAAATTTATTCAGTATTGCAAGCTGGATACAAAAGGATGAAACTGAATCCGGTTTTGTATTGGGATATGAAAAAACAAAGGCTTATTCCAAGTGGCCGGGGTTCAGTTCCAACAAGTCTCCAATGACGAAGCGCCGGCCCTCTCTGATGAGTTCCCCGTCCAGATATACATCCGCTCCGATGCATACAAGATCCCAGTGAACGGCACTCTTGTTGCCGTTCGGTGCCTCGTCGTAATCATGGCCCAGCGTCAGGTGGTTCGAGCCGTAGATCTTCTCGTCGAATAGAATGTCATACATCGGATTTTCGATGACCGGATTGGTGCCAAAGCTGAATTCGCCAAAGCGGCGTGCGCCTTCGTCGGTCTCCAGGATATCCCGGAGCGCATCGCGGTCGGAGGCGTCGAAATCCTGGACAACACCATCTTTCACCGTCAGCGAAACGAATTCGAACGGCTTGCCCTGGTAGACGCTCGGTGCGTACCGGATGGTGCCGTTGACCGAGTCGATCAGTGGAGAGGAAAACAGCTCGCCGTCTGGGATGTTTTTGGTGCCGTGGCAGTTGACCCAGTCCTGGCCGTCCACATGCAGGCGGATGTCCGTGCCGGGGCCTTTCAACCGGACCTCGCTCGTTTTTCTGAGCCGGTCTTCCAGAGGCTTCATCGCATCCCGCAGCCGGGCGTAATCCAACAGGCAGGCCCGGTAGTAGAAATCAGTGAAATCGGTTGTGGGCATTTTCGCGTTCATGGCAAAGGCAGCCGACGGGTAGCGCAGCACGCACCATTTCGTGTTCTTGACCCGCTCGTCGAAATGCACCGGTTGCAGGTAATGCTTCTGGAAAGAGCGGTTGGCCTCGGTGGGCACCCGCGCGTTCTCGTAAATGTTTTCCGCAGCCCGGATGCCGACATAGGCGTCCATCTTTTTCATGACCGGCAGTCCGGAGACATCTGCCAGATCTTTCCAGTACGTATCGTTTCCGGACTCCATGAGAAGGCGCTGTATCTCCGGGTCCATGATCTCAAGATAGGGATGGGCATCGCGCTTGCGTGCACCCTGCACCAGGGCCCGGGCCAGCCCGACTCCGTTGAAACCGATCAGGTTGATCAGTATCCGCTCACCCTTGCCAAGCGATACGCTGTGATTCAGGATGAGTTCTGCCAGTTCTATGTCGCGTGGGTCGTGCATGGTGAAAAGATTTGAGGGTTAAAATGGAACAGGGGTCAGGCCGGAGAGTGCTCCGATGAGGGGATTCTGACCGGCAGTATGATCCGGTCATCGGTCAGGGCAAGCTCCTCTTCCCGGTTGGAGGAAATGAAAACGAGGCCACCCCGTTGCCGGTGCCGTGATACCAGTGCGGCTACCAGTGCAGCACCGTCGGAGTCCAGATTGGTTCCGGGTTCATCCAGCATCAGGATCGGCGGATCGGCCACGAGGGCACTTGCCAGACGGACCCGCTGTTGCTGGCCGGATGACAGGGTGCCGAAGTCACGTCTGGCCAGATCCGAAAGGGAGGCCAGCTCCAGGATCCCGTTGAGGTCGGGGCAGGGCGGTTCGTTGTGAATGGTTCTGAAAGCAGCCAGGCCCGGAGCATGGCCGGAACGCAGTCGGCGAAGGAAAAAGAGGTTTTCCGTAACGCTCAATTCGTTGTACAAAGTGATGTAAGGAGCGGCGTATCCGGCATGGAAGCGCAATTGCCGGTTGTCAACCGGTTTCCCGTCGATCGTCCAGGTAATTTTCCCTTCGCTTGGTCGCAGCAGTCCGCTCAGACATTTCATCAAGGTTGATTTTCCGCTTCCGTTGGGCCCCTGGATCCCGATGCATGAGGCCCTGTCCAGTTGAAAATTCAGCCCGCGAAAAACTTCGGTTTTTCCGTAAAATTTTGCAAGATTACTGCAGTGAAGGGAAAACATAGTAAATAATGTACGCAGAGTGACGAAAATCCCCAACCGTTTCGTTTGAAAACTGTATTTTGTCGTAATCATCTACTAAAAAAAAAAGACCCCATGGAACGAATGATCCGTTCGACGACCGAACACTTTCTTGGCATGCTGGATGACCAGCGCGAATTTTTTTCCCCGCACGATCTTCAGGAGGCCGGTCTGCCCGATTTCCTCGTGAAGCGAATGGAGCTGGAACTGATGCGCAATCTGCAGGATTCGGTGACCCCACCCGAGAGCGATTGGGCCGATATGTCCACCGAAGCGGTCCAGGAAGCCTGGCGCCATTTCCTGAAAGCCATTCAGGAGGAAATTCGTCTGCCCGCCAGTTATGCCACCACGGTACTTGAGTCCTCCCTGGCGGATATCCTGGATCTCATGGTGACCCCCCGGGCATTCCTGCCGGAATACATTTTTGGTTCCGAGAAGTCGCTGGATGCCGACGCGATCCGGGAACGATGCGAGTGGATTGTGGTCTATCCCTATTTTTCCAGGGCGCTTCCCCGCTTCATGGAAAAGAAAGACCGGAAAACGCTCACCAAGGAGCAGGCCGACCGGATCATTGAACGTCTGGATGAAAGGGTCACGGCACAATATACGTCACTTAACTGGGCCCAGCTTTTCGACACGTGGTACGCGTTGCTGGGTGAGAAAGTGGATACGGGACTGTTTGCCGAGTTTTTCAGGGATAAGGGAAAACCGGGTGTGGCCCGACTGTTTGATGCCGAATCTGAGCCGATCCACCGGACCCGTCTCATCGAGATCCTTTCCAAGCCCCAGCTCGATGAGATTGATGACGAGATCGACGACGTCGGTGAGGAGCTCCTGTCCACAAAGGATCTGAAACGGCTGGAAAGTGAGGCGGACAAGGAGACCCCCGGCGCCTCGCCGCAAGCCGTTGATCCAAAATATGTGGAACCTCAGATGCAAACCGGACCTGGTAAACAGGATGATACCGGATCTGGTAAGCAGGAGGAAACCGGATCTGATAAGCAGGAGGAAAAGGTCGAAAATGAGGTGGAAGAACCGAAAGCATCCCCCGCCAGAAATGAATCGGAGGGTAAGGATACACCAGAGGATAAGAATACATCAGAAGGTAAGGACATCCCGAAGAGCAAGGATACCCCGGAGAGCAAGGACACCCCGGAGGAAGACGAGGACAACCTGATCAACCGCTATCGCAAGACCAACGGTGGCGATAAGCACGACCTTCCGCTGATGTCCCGGTTAAAAAAAGGTAAGGGAGAGGAAGAGGATATCATCCCGTTATATTCCCATCTGAATCTGTCCGGAAAGGAACAGGTCGAGGAGAGTGTGCCGATATGGAAGCAATTTTCAACGGAAACGGAGGAAGACATATCGGATGCGACTGAAGATGAAACATCTGACGTAGCGGATGAAGAAAAAACATCCGAGGAGCCGGAGGAGAAAAAAGAGGAAATGTCCGAGGAGCCGGAGGAGGAAACATCTGAAATACCGGATGAACAACTAAAGGGCGCTCCGGAAGCAGGGGTATCAGAAGCGCCGGAGGAGGGAACGGCCGATGCCAAGGACCGGGAAACCGGTGCCGCCTTGGAAGATGACAGGGATGAGAAGCGGGATCTTGAGAGCGAAATTGCTAAAATCAGATCCTACATGAAGGATATGGAGGAAGAATTTGTGGATGAGCTGTTCGGCGGCGATGAAGGATCTTTTATCGACACTATCGGACACATTTCCCAATTCGACAGTTGGAAAGAAGCCGGCAGCTACATCAGCAAAGAGGTTTTCGATCGAAACATGATCGACATCTACTCCGACACGGCCATTGATTTCACAGACCGGATGCAGACCTACTTCCTGGAGCGGAACTGACGCGCAACGGTTCCTGACCCGCGACGGACCCAGCCCCGAAACGTACCCGCAATTGAGCCGGGACTCATTTTCAGAGGATGTTCACTTCCGGTTCCAGCAAGATTCCGAAGCGGTCCCGGACTTCATTCTGGATGGTTTCGGCCAGTTTCAGGATATCGGCTCCCGTGGCATTCCCATGGTTGACAATGATAAGGGCATGGCGTTCGTGGACGCCCGCATCTCCCAGACGCTTTCCCCTGAAACCGCACTGATCAATAAGCCAGGCTGCAGGAACCTTTATCCGGTTGCCGGCCGGATAGGACGGGATGTCGGGCCATCTTTCCCGCAACAGTTCAAACTGTGATGATGGAATCACCGGATTTTTGAAGAAACTCCCGGCGTTACCCGTTTCGGCAGGGTCCGGCAGCTTGGTCGTACGGATCTTTCGCACGGCCCGGCCCACATCCCGGATATCGGGCCGGTCAATGTCTTCCGCCGACAGGACGTCTCTGAGATTACCATACTCCAGATGGAGCTCCGGAGACTTTTGCAACCTCAGCGTGATATGCTTGATAAGGTACCGCCCTGTATGTGTGGTCTTGAAGATGCTTGACCTGTACCCGAATCGGCACATCCCGTGATCGAACTGCTCTGTTTCGCCGGTCGCAAGATTAATGGCGTCCAGCGACTCGAACACCGATTCCAGCTCAACGCCATAGGCGCCTATGTTTTGTATCGGTGCGGCACCGCACAAGCCCGGGATCATGGACAGATTTTCCAAACCACCCCATCCTCGATTCAGGGTATAGCTGACCAGTTCATCCCATATAACTCCGCCGCCTGCACGCAGCCACACACTGTCCGCGTCCTCGGCAGTCAGTGAGATTCCGGGAATGCTGTTCTTGATGATCAGACCCGGATAGTCATGGGTGAAAAGGAGATTGCTGCCGCCCCCCAGGATATAACGGGGCATATCCTGGTACACTTCCGTTTCCATCAATCGGTGCATGTCGCCGGATTGCCGGAGCTCAGCCCAGTATCCGGCAACAGCCTCGACCTGAAATGTATTGTGAGGTTTAAGGGAGACACCCGTGCGAATCGTAAATGGGGAAGTATGGCTCAAATGAAAACCACCTGCTAAAAAGATGAAAAATGGACTGTTGAAAGGTAAAAAGATCTAAAACTAAATCCTTTGTGATTCGTAATAAATATGGATGGTTTAACGGTCCGTGTCGCCGTAATGCAGGCATTTGAAGCCAGGCTGCTCGCCAGCCTCGGTTTTTTCGAGCGGATTCACGGAAGGTGTTGCCTGCGGCGGTTTTTCAGGTGCAGGTGGGGATGGATTCGCAGAATGTTTCATCTCCTTAACCGGAGGAAACGTGCACATGAAACCTGCTCCCGGTATTACTTTTCTCCGATACAGATATGGAGGCCGGTCATGCCGCTGCTCAAAAAAGAACAAACAGTGCCGATCTCAAAAAATATTACATGATCAATCTGGAGATCGGTTTAATAATTACCCTGCTTTTGCTGATTCTTGTATTCCGGGTTCATCTGAGTCTGGATCCGGGCTTTACGGTTACACAAATCGAGCAGGAAGTGATAAGTATGGAAGAGGTGGTAAGAACGGTGCAGATACATCGTCCGCCGCCGCCACCGTGCCCATCAATTCCACGCGCCGTTCCGGATGATGAGATCGTGGAAGAAGCCAATTTTTTTGATCTGAGTACCGATTTTGACATTCAAATGGCGCTGGATATCCCGGCACCATCCCCGTCCATGCCCCTTCTGGAGGAGGAAGAACAGATTGACGAGCGTGAGATTTTTACCATCGTCGAAGAAATGCCGGTTCTGCCGGGCGGCGTTGATGCCATATATAAGTATCTGCGCTATCATGAAATCGCCAGGCGTGCGGGCATTGAAGGCAGGGTAATCGTCCAGTTTATCATCGACCAGGAAGGATATGTGGTCGATCCGGTCGTAGTGCGCGGCATCGGGGGAGGATGTGACGAAGCAGCTCTTGAAACGGTGAGGCAACTCCGGTTTTCGCCGGGCCGGCAACGGGGGCGACCGGTCAGGGTCCGGTATTCGCTGCCTATCATTTTCCGGGTGGCAAGTTAGTTTCAAGACCTGCAGTTAACATCGAAAAGGCACCTGAATTCATGACGTCTACTGAAACGACAACCGGCAACATACCGGCATTTGTACAAGACCCACCTGTCCGTTTATCACATTGCTGAGACAGTGAGGAGGCTATCATATTGTGTTCCACAGCATGGAAATGGAAGCAGAAGCATGGAAAACCGGCCGGTCAGAAAGTGGCCGGTCACGCAGAGTAATAGGCAGAGGACGGGATAAAGAAAAAGGGCAACGAACCTGATCGCTGCCCTTTTGCTTTGGGGTAATAGCCGGATATAAATCCTCCGGCAGGATCGACGTTTTAGAAGCGCTCCGGTTCCATTCCCCACTTGCTCGGAGAACGCCATAGACTCGAGCGAAGAAGTTCACGCATGAAAAGGAACTCTTTCGGGAGGCGGTCGTACAATTTGGAGAACAAC
The DNA here is from genome assembly GCA_046483675.1 of Cyclonatronaceae bacterium. Lineage (GTDB taxonomy): Bacteria > Bacteroidota > Rhodothermia > Balneolales > Natronogracilivirgulaceae > SKNL01. Next base: position 35,355 of record JAWOCT010000095.1, on the reverse strand, counting down.
TCCTCGTGGCCAAGTACTTCCTGTTTCCATATCTCGCTGTCAACGGACATCAGATCGTTGAACTCTTCCTCGGTGAAGTCTTCCAGTCCGCGCCAGTCGAGGTCCTTGAACCGCGGCATCCATCCAAGCGGGCTTTCCAGGGCGAATGCTTCCCCGTTGACACGTTCTACGATCCACTTCAGGACACGCATGTTCTGGCCGAACCCTGGCCAGATGAACTTGCCGTTTTCATCGGTGCGGAACCAGTTTACGCCGAAGATCCGTGGCGGATTGGGAATCTCACGACCGATCTGCAGCCAGTGGTTGAAATAGTCGGCCATGTGATAGCCCATGAACGGCAGCATGGCGAACGGGTCGCGGCGGACTTTACCGACCGTACCGGCAGCGGCGGCCGTCATTTCAGAGCCCATGGTGGCTGCCATGTAGACGCCGAAGTTCCAGTTGACAGACTGGTAGACCAGGGGTACGGCCGTACTGCGGCGGCCACCAAAGATAAAGGCCTTGATCGGTACGCCGTCGGGATCTTCCCACTGTGGATCGATTGAGGGGCACTGCGAAGCGGGCGCGGTAAAACGAGCATTTGGATGTGCTGCCGTCTTACCGGAATTGGGATCGTACTTCTCACCCCTCCAGGTTGTCAGGTTGGCCGGGGCCTCTTTGGACATGCCTTCCCACCATACGTCGCCATCCTCGGTCAGGGCGCAGTTGGTAAAGATGGAGTTTTTGCTGATGGAAGCCATGGCGTTGGGATTGGACTTCTCGTTGGTGCCCGGTGCCACGCCAAACCATCCTGCTTCAGGGTTGATGGCCCGCAATTTTCCGTGTTCATCTTTTTTGATCCATGCAATGTCATCACCAATGGTAGAAACTTTCCATCCTTCCATCTCTTTCGGTGGAATGAGCATGGCGAAGTTGGTCTTGCCACAGGCACTTGGAAAAGCGGCCGCAACATAGGTTTTTTCCTTCTTGGGAGACTCTACACCGAGGATCAGCATGTGCTCGGCCAGCCAGCCCTCGTCCCGGGCCATGGTGGAGGCGATCCGCAAGGCAAAGCATTTTTTGCCAAGCAGGGCGTTGCCGCCGTAACCGCTGCCGAAGGACATAATGGAACGCTCTTCAGGGAAGTGGGTGATGTACTTGGTCTCGTTGCAGGGCCACGGTACATCTTTTTGTCCTTTTTCCAGAGGGGCGCCGACAGAGTGCAGGCATTTTACATAGTCACCATCCTTGCCCAGGACCTCCATCACTTTCTTGCCGATGCGGGTCATGATACGCATGTTGACCACAACATATTCAGAGTCGGTGATTTCGACACCGATGTGGGAGATCGGGGATCCGATCGGACCCATGCTGAACGGAATGACGTACATGGTGCGGCCTTTCATGCAACCGTCGTACAACTTGTTCAGCTTTTTTTTCATCTCATTAGGATCCATCCAGTTGTTGGTGGGGCCGGCATCTGACTTCCGCTTGCTGCAGATGAAGGTCCGCTCTTCCACACGGGCTACGTCGGAAGGATCGGAAAAGGCAGCATAACTGTTGGGACGCTTTTTCTCGTTGAGCTTGACGAAGGTGCCTCCATCGACCAGAACCTGGCACAGATGGTCGTATTCCTCCTGGGTTCCATCGGTCCATTCAACCTTTTCGGGCTTGGTCAGGGCGGCGGTTTGCTCCACCCAATCGATTAATTCCTTGTGTTTTACCCACTCAGGATGTTTCATAGCGGTACTCCATTATTAATGGTTTACAATGTTGGCTGATTTGCCATTTGAAAGTCTGTTGCTTTATTGGTGTTCCCTGTTGGAAAGCAAGTCACACTTTCCGTGCTGCATGCAAGACAAAGCTGTACTGTAAAAAGGTAACCGAATAGATATTTTTTAAAGAGTTTTTATAGCTGACTTGTAACGTAAGACATTCAGCTATCTGTTTCAAAAACAATAATACGCATTGAATTTGAATATCATATTAAGAAATTACGGGCCATGTGGTTCGCCCGCCATGTATGGGAACAAGACTCAGAACGTGACCGGTTGGGTTTACGGATGTCACGCCCATCAAACCGGCAGGAGCACCCTGAATTCAGCCCCGCCTTCCTCGGCATTGCGCACCTTCATCTTTCCACCATGTTTCTGGACGATCTGCTGTGATATGGAGAGGCCAAGGCCCAGACCGAAACTGGTGTTCTTGTGTTTGGTGGTGAAATTCGGTTTGAATATCTCTCCAATGACCTCAGAGGGGATGCCGGGACCGCTGTCCCGGATCGAGACCCACACATAGCGGTCGTCGTGGCCGCACGAAATCACAAGTTCTCCGCGGTCCTGCATCGAGTCGCAGGCATTGATGATGAGGTTGGTCCATACCTGATTGATCTCGCCTGTAATAATGTCGATCGGCGGAATGTCGGAAAAGTTGAGGATCACATCCACCTTTTTGAGCCGGTTCGACAGCAGCAGCAGGGTGTCGTTCAGGCCGTCGCGCAGGTCGGCCTTTTCATATTTACCTTTGTCCTGACGGCTGTAGCTTTTGAGACTGGATACAATTTCCCCGATCCGCTTGGTGCTGGATTGCAGGTTTCTCAGGAAATAGCCGCTTTCATAGAAAAGAATGGTCCTTTCGAGTTCTGCCCGGCGCGCACTTTGTGATTTCTCCTTGAGCTGTTCCTTAACATGGTCAAGCGCCTCGTCGCTCATGGTGGTCACCTTCCGAAGCAGGCTGCGTGGAAGTTTTGGATAGGCTTCCTCCCATTCCCTGAGTTTTGTCCTTTGCTGATCCGAATCGCGAAGGATCCGCCGGAGGCCCATCCGGAAGAATTTTTCATATTGATGTTCCTGCTCCGGATCTGCCTGCCGGATAATCTCGGGCAGATGCTCCATCAGGTTGTCGGAAGCCCGCAGCATGGCTGCGGCCGGATTGTTGATCTCATGGGCGATTCCAGCCACGAGTTGCCCGAGGGTCGCCATCTTTTCCTGACTGATGAGGCGGTGCTGGGTCTCCTCCAGCTGCTTGAGCGCCTGACGCAGGTGGTTGCGCTCTTTTTCCAGCGTTTCATTGATGCTCTCCAGCTCCACGTGGACCGATACGATGTGATGATAGCGGTCGATAAGGTTTCCAATGATAAGCTGTTGCGCCAGGAGCGCCGCTTCGTCCCGGCTTCGCTGAAGTTCCAGAAAGTCCTTTTCCTTCATTTTAATGGCTTTGCAAGGGCTGGCGGCGACGGCAGTGGTGAGGACCGGTTCTCCGGTCACAAAGGAGATCAACCCGACCAGGGCCCCCGGCCGCAGCCAGTCCACGGTGATGTTGCGGCCGTTCGGCGTGCGCTTGGAGAGCTGGACCGTACCCTCCAGAAGGATATGCACCGATTCGTTGAAATCTCCTTCGTTGAAAAAAACATCGTCCTTGTCGTAATCCAGCACCTCGACATCAAATGCCTTGGATGATTCCAGATACTTGGCGATCTGACTGGTGATGCGCCTCGGATCCTGCAGCCAGTTTTTTGCGAAATTGAGTATCATGGCGGTTGTTCCCTGAAGTGGTCCGTCAGCGGTTGAGGCAATGGGCCCGAAGCATTGTGTTCCGGACAGGATGCAACCGTCGGAACCAACCGGGGCGCACGGCGGCTCACTCGTCGCTGACGCTGCGGCGGGTCCGGATGGATTCGGAGATCTTTTCCGCGTCCAGTGTGCCCATGTAGGGCAGGATGTTCTCCTCCTGCTCGATTACATAATCGGTGAGCAGATCGATGGCTACCTTCTGAAGTTCCTCCCTGGTCCACGGTTTGGGTATGTAATGATGGAGACGGGCCTCGTTAAGGGCCTTGACGGTGTCGTCAAGACCGGCCTGACCTGTTAGAAGCACCTTCTTGGCGGGATAGGTATCATCGCTTTTTTGGAGCTCGATGAGCAGTTCCACCCCGTTCTCGCCCGGGAGGATGTGATCGCACAGGATCAGTCCGATCTTCTTGCCGTCTTCCAGCAGCTTTTGGATGACTTCGCGGGCTTCTTCGGCCGAATTGGCTGTTTCGATCGGAAACTGCTCCTCCAGTTTTTCAATGTCCCTCACGACCGCGTCCAGCACTTCCTGTTCGTCTTCAATGCAGAGTATGTATATGTCTGATCGTTCCATCGGTTTTTTCGTTTTACAGGTGTGGCTGTTGTGATTAGTTGGTGACCAGTGGCCAGTAGAATACGGAGTAGGCCAGGATGAGCATGATCCCGACGATTCCAATGACCACGCCGACCTTGGCCATGTCCTTTGTGCGGATGATGCCGGTGGACATGGCAATGGCATTGGGCGGGGTGGATATGGGCAGGGCCATGGCCAGGCTGCATGCCACGGCAATAACAATGCCGGTGATGAGCAGGTTGAAGCTTTCGCCCATCACGCCAGACGTGTGCAGGCTGATGACCAGGGGCATGAGCAGGGTGGCGGTAACCGTGTTGGAAAGAAAGTTTGACATGGCCACGGCCACCAGGCCAAAGACGAGGATAAGCATGACGTAGCCCATGGCGCCCCAGTCGAATCCGGAGATCATCCAGACAGCCAGGCCGGTCTTTTCCATTCCGATGCCCAGTGAGATGCCACCCGCCATAAGCCAGAGCACATCCCATGGCAGATTCCGGATGTCGCTTTTGGAGAGGATGCTTCCGGTCACCAGAGCGGCCACGGGAAGAAACGCGACCATGCTGCTGGGGATGCCATGCTGATTTTCGGTAATCCAGAGCAATACCGTCGCCCCGAAGATCACATAAAGGCCAATGGCTTTGGGAGAGAGATTCAACTTACCCTTGATATCCAGATTGAACCGTTCGGTGCTGGGCGGGAAAAAGGTCAAAAGAAGCCACCAGGCAAATAACAGCATGACGATGACCAGCGGTGCGGCCACGATAATCCAGTCGGTGAACGAGATGGATTTGCCGTATTCAGTGAGTGCGGCAATGACGATGGCATTGGGCGGAGTGCCAATCGGTGTGGTAATCCCCCCGACGTTGGCAGCAATAGGGATCGATAGTGCCAACCCGAATTTGAAGCGGTCGCCGGGTTCCAGCTGACCAATGATGGGTAAAATCACGGTGACCATCATTGCAGCAGTGGCCGTGTTGCTCATGAACGCCGACAAGACGGCGGTAACGAGCATCAGGCCCAAAATGATGAACCGGGGTTTGGACCCGAAGGGAGACAGAAGATAACGTGTGAGGTTTTTGTCCAGGTTGTATTTCACCGAGGCTTCAGCCAGCATGAAGCCGCCCAGGAAGAGGATGATGATGGGATTGGCCAGGGTGCCGAGGTAGTCCGTGTAGCTGTTTGGCTTGTAGTCTACCAGACGGTGCCCGGGGTCGGTGACAATGGCACTGTCCGCTGAAAGCTCCTCGCTGCTCACGATTACATGCTGACCATTCCGTTCCACCACCCGGACAGGGATCGCCTCGGTTTCACCCTCTTCCACCGCTACCAGCAGGGTGTTGTCATCCCGAAGGGCGCTTGAGGGAATCTGCCAGGTCTGTTCCTGGAGTTCAACCGGCTCGCTGACCGGCAAGCTGGTATCCATATACATGGGCCCCTGCGCACTCAGCAGCAGGATCTGCAGGAAAATTACCAGCATGGACGTGGCATAGATGGGAATGGGCTCGAACATCCAGAAGATCGCCGCCATGATAAAAATGCCAAGGCCGATCTGCCCGGCGAATGAAAGAGTGCCAAGCGGCAGGAGAAAAGGCACGACCAGTCCGAAGATCCCTAAAAACAGTCCTGTTATTTGTGTGGGGGTCATTCCCCCTGAACCCGATTTCATAGAGCTGTAACTTGTTAATAAATATGTGGTTTTTACAACATCGGTAAGGTAAGTTTTCTATTTGAATGAAATATGAAGCAAATGGTTGCGAACAACGGCGGCAACCTGCCGGATCTCCGCACGACCGGTACCATCCGGCCCCTGATACCATCCCTTTGTGTACTTAGTGTGTATTTTTTTAGAATATTTCATGAATTGGTGGTACATTTACGGAGCGTTTCAACCAAAATATTGCTCAAGGATATCCGGCAATTATTTTCATTCAGGATGCATCCGGAAAGATGCAGATACATTTTAGGAATACTGGCAGCGGGCCACCTGAATTATCGGGGTTTCTGCATATCATGTTTGATAACATGTGCAAGTGCCTAAGTTCGCTGCAAATATGGAAGTTACTAACAACAATCGGGTAATACTATGACGAAAAATGTAAAATATGTGTATGTGTTTGGCGGTGGCAAGGCCGATGGCGATCGCACCATGAAAGAACTTTTGGGTGGCAAGGGGGCCAATCTTGCCGAAATGAGCCGGACCGGGCTTCCCGTGCCTCCCGGCCTGACCATTACCACCGAGGCCTGTGACCATTATTACAAGAACAACAAACAGTGGCCGGAAGGACTGGAGAAGCAGCTTCGCGAAGGGATAGCATTTCAGGAAAAGCAGATGGGAGTAAAACTGGGCGATCCGAAAAACCCGCTTTTGCTGTCGGTTCGCTCGGGCGCGGCCGCATCCATGCCCGGCATGATGGATACGGTGCTGAACCTTGGTCTCAACGACGAAGTCGTGGAAGGCCTGGCGGAAAAAACCGGTAACGAACGGTTTGCATTTGACAGTTATCGTCGTTTTATCGACATGTTCGGTGATGTGGTGATGGGTGTTTCCCACGATCTCTTCGAAGAGGCCATGGAAAAGCTCAAAAATGAGAAAGGCATCAAGGAGGATACCGACCTGACCGCCGGGGATCTGCGTGAGCTGGTCGACCGCTTCAAGGCCATATACCGGAAAAAGACCGGGTACATGTTCCCGTCGGACCCGATGGAGCAGCTGCAGTTTGCCATCAATGCCGTCTTCGGTTCCTGGAACGCCGACCGTGCTGTGAAATACCGGAAGATCAACAAGATCACCGGTCTGATAGGCACCGCCGTGAACATTCAGGCCATGGTTTTCGGAAACATGGGCGAAACCAGCGGTTCCGGCGTACTGTTTACCCGCAACCCAAGCACCGGAGAGAACAAGCTCTATGGCGAGTACCTGAAAAACGCCCAGGGAGAGGATGTCGTTGCAGGAATACGCACCCCGAAGGATATATCCGAGCTGAAAAACGACATGCCCGAAGTCTATGACAAGCTGATAAAGTATACCCAGAAGCTTGAGAAAGCGTACGAGGACATGCAGGATATTGAGTTTACGATACAGGAGAAAGAGCTGTATGTCCTTCAGACCCGGAACGGCAAACGCACCGGACCAGCCGCACTGAAAATAGCGGTGGATTTTGTGGAAGAAGGACTGGTCAACAAGGAGAAGGCTGTCAGCCAACTTGTTACCACCGCTCAACTTGACCAGCTGCTCCATCCGCAATTTGATGAAAAAGCGCTCAAGGATAAAAAAATACTCGGCAAAGGGTTGCCGGCATCACCCGGTGCGGCTGTGGGACGCGTTTACTTCACCCCTAATGAGGCAGAAGAGGCACATCTGGCTGGGGAAAAAGTTATCCTGGCGCGGATCGAGACGAGTCCGGATGACGTTGGCGGCATGCACGCGGCCGAGGGGATTCTGACCTCACGGGGCGGGATGACCAGCCACGCCGCCGTGGTCGCCCGCGGATGGGGCAAGCCCTGTGTGGTGGGATGCGACGATATCGTCATCAACTACAAAACCAAATCCATGACCGACGGAAAACAGACGATCAAACAGGGCGACTGGGTTTCCATCAACGGGACCACCGGCAAGGTCATGCTGGGGCAATTACCGCTGGAGCCGCCAAAAATGAGCGACGACTTCCTGAAGTTCATGGAATGGGTGGATGAGTCCCGCAGCATGAAAGTCCGTACCAACGCAGATCGCGGTGAGGATGCCCGCAAAGCAAGGGAATTCGGTGCTGAAGGAATCGGTCTGTGCCGTACCGAGCACATGTTTTTTGAGGGTGAGCGCATCATCGCTGTGCGCCGCATGATTATGAGCGACAAGGAAGAAGACCGCCGAAAAGCACTGGACCGGTTGTTGCCTTATCAGAAGGAAGATTTCAAAGAAATCTACGAGGCCCTGGATGGCCTGCCTGTGACCATTCGCCTTCTCGACCCGCCGCTTCATGAGTTTCTTCCACATGATGAGAAGGAAATGAAGGCTCTTGCCGAACAACTTGGCATGAGTTTTAGAAAAGTGAAAGATCGCGTATCGGTCCTGCAGGAAGCCAACCCGATGTTAGGACACCGGGGTTGCCGGCTGGGCATCACCTACCCCGAGATAACCGAAATGCAGACCCGGGCCATCATGGAGGCAGCCATTGAAGTGCAGGTTGGGGGCACCAAAGTGTTCCCGGAGATCATGGTGCCGCTGATCGGTTCGGCCGAGGAGTTCGAAGACCAGAAAGCCGTGATCAAATCCACTGTCGAAAAGGTGTTCAATGAAACCGGGAAAAAGGTGAAATACCTGATCGGTACCATGATCGAGGTGCCTAGGGCGGCGCTTATAGCCGATAAAATCGCTCCTCTGGCCGATTTTTTCTCGTTCGGCACCAATGACCTGACCCAGATGACGTTTGGATTCAGCCGTGATGACATCGGAAAATTCCTCCCGGAATATCTGGAGAAGAAAATCCTGCTTCATGATCCATTCCAGACACTGGATCAGAAAGGTGTAGGCAGGCTCATCATGGAAGCTGTAAGGCTGGCCCAAAAGGTCAAGCCGGATATAAAGCTGGGCATTTGCGGTGAGCATGGCGGTGATCCCGACTCAATTGATTTTTGTCAGAATCAGGGTCTGAATTACGTTTCCTGTTCGCCCTTCCGGGTGCCCATCGCCCGTCTTGCGGCCGCTCAGTCAGCCCTGAAGCAGAAATCTGGCTGAGTACTGCCTGTGCAGGTCCCGGCGGTTTTTCATGATCCGGTAACGTCCGTGACATGGGGATCCGGTGGCCAATCACAGACATCGATTCCTTAAAAGGCGCTTCCATCGGAAGCGCCTTTTTTTTTAATACAAGAAGAAATTCTTGATTTTAATACATGTAAAAATCCTGCCGGCTGTACTGAAGAAATTTTAGGTATTTTTTATCCTTTTTGTATTAGTGAAGTTATGTGTGATTATATAGTAAAAATATTAGGTAGCTCACGGTTTTACTTGGAATAAAAACTTAAAAATACAGGTGGATTTCAGGAAAAAACGTTCATTTTTGAATTATTGCAAGTTTTCTTATGTTAACCCTGTTATAGCAAGAAAAAAATTGCATACAAGATCCATTCAATGGGTTGCACACTTAAAGGTGACTGTATAAAAATTGTATTTCATACGTCATTGAAAATCATACACTTGAAAGGTGATTATGCGTGCAGTAAAATAGATGGTAAATTGGAATATTCAATAAAAAAAGGAAAAAAAAGGAGTAACAACATGAAAACCGTTACAAAGTTTTTTCTCACACTGACTTTACTATTCTTACCTGTGCTGGGAAGTCACGCTTCACAGCCGGAAACGGCCAATACCGGCGTTTCGGTGAGTCTGTTTGACAATACGTTAGCACCCAGTACTTCATTCAATGCATCCGGTTCAAGCGGTTTGGCCTCCTCGGCAGTACAGGAGGAGCCATCACTCCACGTGGGTGGAGCCGTACGGTACAACCTGTTGCTTTCCAATTACGAAAGCGGTGTAGATGCCAACAGTGGCGCCTTTACCTTCGATACCTGGAGGCTGAACGTGGTGTATGACAACCCGGGAGGGATCGGCCTGAATTTCGAATACCGTTTCTACCCGACATTCGGTACCCATTTCATCAAGCAGGGATGGATGGATTATGACCTCAGCGACCAGACCGAGCTGCAGCTTGGTGTGACTCAGGTACCTTTTGGCAACCTGACCTACAACTCCAACAGCTGGTGGTTCAGCCTGGCGTACTATGTCGGCCTGGAAGACGACCATGACATGGGACTCAAGCTTACCCATACCACGGACAACTTCCAGCTCGATGTGGCCTATTTCTATCAGCCCGAACCGGAAGGACCACCGGCACAGTTCGGCGTAGGCGGATCGGGACGCTATTCCTATGACCTGATCCCTGGTGGCAATGCAAGCCTGACCGAGCGGAATCAGTTCAACGTCCGCGGAGCTATGTTAATGGACAATGGTGAAATCGGCGCTTCCCTGCAGTATGGCCAGCTCTACAGTACGGCACTGGATCAATTCGACAGCCGTTTTGCCGCCGCCGTTCATGGCAACTTCAGTTTCGGAAGCTTTGGTGTCAAGCCCCAGTTCCTGTACTATTCCATGGATGCGATCGATGACGATGGTCGCGATCTGAGTACGGTTTTCATGGGTGCCTATGCCATTCCCTATCAGGTTTCCACCGAAGCCTGGATGGCAACTCTCGGACTTTCATACTCGGTGGACGTGGACTTCGGTCCCGTTACCAATCTGACCTTCTACAATGATGTCAGCTATATGCAAAATCAGGTAGGTGAAGGAACAACTTTCCTGGCCGACGGAGGCAGCCTCACCCTGGAGGATAATTTCGAATCCACCATCCAGAACATTACCGGCTTTCTGGTATCTGCCGGATCGGTGTTCACCTATGTGGATATTGCGCAGGGCGTCAACCAGCCCTGGCTTACCGATCAGTTTGGTGTAGGTGTTGGTCCGGGTCATGAAGACCTGGGACTCGGCGACTCCGAGTACAATATCCGACTCAACATCAACATCGGTTTCTACTTCTGATCAATCTTGTATCATGTGCCTGCGGGCCGGTCGACTGACCGGGACTGCAGGTGCACTTAATATTGCAGCTGAAATGCAGCTGGCTCTTATTATTCGAAACACAAATGGAGGAATAGCATATGTATATGCAAGAAAAAACCTCATTACTGAAATCAGGCTGGACCATCATCGCTCTTGCTGTTATGGCGATTGTGGGATTGCAGGCCTGTGAAGCCGAGACCGAAGAAATAGAGCTTGGTTATGTGCTCTGGGATTCTGAGATCGCATCCACCCATGTCGTGGCAGCGGTCATTGAAGATGAACTGGGTTATGACGTCAGCCTTACGGCCGTCGATGCCGGACCCATGTGGACCGGAATGGCCCGTGGTGACTTCGATGCCATCGTGGCTGCATGGTTGCCTAGCACACACGCTGCATATCTTGAACAGACCGAAGACGATATCCTAAATCTGGGGCCCAACCTGGAAGGTGCCAAAATCGGATGGGTCGTGCCCGAGTATGTTCCCGTGAACAGCATTGATGAACTCAATGACTATGTGGATGAGTTCGATGGTGAGATCATAGGTATCGATCCCGGTGCCGGTCTCATGGCAGCCAGTGAAGAGGCTGTCGAAGCCTACGATCTGAACTACGACCTGATCTCCGGATCGGATGCCGCCATGACGGCTGCTCTGGAAAGGGCCATTGAACGGGAAGAATGGATCGTCGTGACCGGCTGGACGCCACACTGGAAATTTGCGGCCCATGACCTCAAATACCTCGAGGATCCGCAGAATGTGTTTGGTGACGCCGAACACATCGCCACCATTGTGACCCCGGACCTTGAAGAGCGTCATCCCGACGTGTTCAATTTCCTGGACAACTTCTACTGGACACCGGAGGAAATGGGTGAAGTGATGATCTACATCGAGGAAGGCATGGAACCGTTTGAAGCCGCACGCCAGTGGATTTCCGAGAATCCGGATCGCGTGCAAGAGTGGCTTGATTGATGTGATCTGTTAACGCACGCCATATATGGTGCATCTGTCATTAGGTGCACCATTTTTTTTTATTCATGTAACAGTTGCCAAACGTAATGCAACCGTCACGGGAAACAGCAGGCACCCTCTTAATGAGTCTTATATGAGCGAAATCATTACGATAAAAAATCTCTACAAGATATTCGGAGACAACCCGCAGAAAGCGATCAAAGCCCTGAAAGATGGAATGTCGAAAGACCAGATTCTTCGGGATCTCAAGCAGATTGTCGGTGTTCAGGACATCAACTTCACGGTGAACAAAGGGGAGATTTTCGTTCTGATGGGATTGTCCGGCAGCGGTAAATCCACTCTCCAACGACTTGTAAACCGGCTTCACGAACCAACCAGTGGAGAAATCATCATTAATGGGACCGATGTCGTCAAGCTCAAACAAAAGGAGCTTCGGGAATTCAGGCGCGGGAATTTCTGTGGCATGGTATTCCAGAATTTTGCCATCCTTCCCCACAGAACCGTGCTTGGAAACGTTGAATTCGGACTGGAATTACAAGGTGTCGAAAAGGAAGAGCGTCAGGAAAAAGCCCGCAAGATAATCAAGCAGGTCGGCCTGGAAGGCAACGAGGACAGTTTCCCATCCCAATTGTCAGGCGGCATGCAACAGCGCGTGGGACTGGCGCGCGGCCTGGCCGTGGATGCCGAGATCATGCTCATGGATGAGGCCTTCAGTGCGCTGGACCCCCTGATCCGAAGGCAAATGCAGGACGAGTTGCTCGAATTGCAGTCCCGGTTAAAAAAAACGATCCTGTTTGTGACCCATGACCTGGACGAAGCCTTCCGCCTGGGCGACCGCATTGCGATCATGAAAGATGGAAGAATCGTGCAGATCGGCACGGCGGAAGAAATCATTTCCAGACCCGCTGATGACTATGTACGAACCTTTGTCGAGGATATGGACCGGTCGGCGGTATTGACTGCCGGCACCATAATGCTGCCGGTCAAGGAACAGGCCTTTACCGGAGACGGACCCCGTACGATACTCCGCAAAATCAGGCGCTATGGCTTGTCCGGCATTCTCCTGACGGATTCCAAACGGTATCTCAAAGGATATATCAAAGCAAACGAACTTGCTGAATACATCGAAAAAAACAAGAAAAAGGAAGATCTTGAAATGGACAAGTCCCTGATCCATGAGGCGGCCAGCGTAAATCGGGATATGCCTCTGAATGAGGTGATCAATGTCTATCAGGAGGCGGACTTCGGACCTATTGCCGTTGTTGATGACCAGCAAAGGCTGGAGGGCGTCATAGTCAGGGGCGCGATCATTGCGGCTCTTTCAGAGGGATATGAAATCGATCCAGATAATACAGAAACAGAGCAGACAACCGGCGACCAGAAGAAATCTGACAACCAGAAGAAGCCCGGTGATGAAGGGAAGTCCAATAACGCAAAAAAGTCCGGCGGTGAAGAGAAATCCGATGACGCAAAGAAGTCCGAACAATAATCAACATATTTAACGTCAAACCATGTTTCCATTCCGAATTCCCATAAAAGACTGGATATCCAACGGAGTCGATTATCTGGTCAGCGAATATGCTGCTGTTTTTGATGCGTTCAGCGCCCTGGTTTATTTTCTGGTCGACAATTTTAAAGACGGGATGATGGCCTTGCACCCGCTCATCCTCATTGTTATCATTGCCGGCATCACCTGGCGAATGGCAGGCTGGCGTGTTGCCATTTTTGCCGCGCTTGGACTTCTGCTTTCCGAAAATATCGGCCTTTGGCAGGCCTTTGTGGAAACACTGGCCCTGGTGCTCACCGCCGAATTGCTGGTGATGGTGGTTGGACTCCCGCTGGGAGTCCTGGCCGCACGCAAAGACGGATTCCATGCCTTCGTCCGGCCTATCCTGGACTTCATGCAGACCATGCCGGCATTTGTCTATCTCATCCCGGCTGTTATGTTTTTTGGACTGGGACTGGTCCCCGGCGTGGTCGCGACTTTTGTATTTGCGCTGCCTCCGCTGATCCGTCTTACCAACCTGGGAATCCGCCAGGTTCCCAATGAACTGGTCGAGGCAGCTGATGCCTTCGGAGCTACCGGCAGCCAGAAATTGTTCAAAGTACAGATTCCCGTGGCCATACCCACCATAATGGCCGGGGTCAATCAGTCGATCATGCTGGGGCTGTCGATGGTGGTCATCGCCGCCATGATTGGTGCAGGTGGACTGGGTGAGGATGTGCTTCGCGGAATCCAGCGACTCCAGGTCGGACAGGGTTTCGAGGCCGGTCTTGTCGTGGTCATCATGGCAATTATCCTGGACCGGATTACAGCAGGCCTGGCCGAAAAATAACCGCCCGGATGACACATGCCGGCACATCATCCGGAACGGCATTCATTTGGTGCTGATTTGTAATTTTGGTATGTTCACAGAGTAAAACTGTCAGGTCATTGAAGCGGGAAAGATGTATCTGCACCTGCAAGAAGGCAATCAAAAATAAAGTCCTGAATTCCGGAGTCTAAGGAGCGGTGTGTCGCCCCTTTTTTTGAGTGGCGAACCGTCCCGGTTTGCAAATCAGAAATTAAGATATCGCTTGGAGGTTAAATGTCACTGCATAAAAAGCTGAATCTGGATGTAAATCCTTACATCTTTTTTATTTCCATCATAGTCATTCTGATTTTCCTGTTTTTTGGTGTTTTTTTTACAGAAGGAACCGCCGGGGTATTTGATTCTGTACAGGCATTCATTGTTGGGAAGATGGGGTGGCTCTATGTACTGGCTTTTGCGATATTCCTGGTCTTCGTGGTTTTTCTGTTCTTCAGCCGTTTCGGGAAGATCAGGCTTGGGCCGGACGATTCCGAGCCCGATTACAGTTACACATCCTGGTTCACCATGCTGTTCAGTGCCGGTATGGGAATTGGCCTGGTCTTTTTCAGCGTGGCCGAACCCATGTTCCACTATCTTGCTCCGCCCACTATGGAAGGTGAGTCACTGGAAGCAGCGCGTGAAGCCATGCGGCTGACCTTTTTCCACTGGGGATTTCATCCCTGGGCCATGTACATCATCGTAGCAATGTCCCTGGCCTACTTCTCCTTTCGCAAGGGCCTGCCACTTTCCATCCGCTCCGCATTTTATCCGCTTCTTGGCGAACGTATTTATGGATGGATGGGGAACACCATCGATATCCTGGCCATCTTCGGGACCATGTTCGGCGTGGCCACATCACTCGGCCTCGGCGTTATGCAGGTCAATGCCGGCCTGGAATACCTGTTCGGAATTGATATATCCACCAATATTCAAATTCTACTGATTATAGGGATCACGGCCATAGCGACCACCTCGGTCGTTTTGGGCCTGGACAAGGGCATTCGCGTACTCAGTAACTTCAACATGACCGTGGCCGTAGGGCTCATCATATTTGTCTTCATCGCCGGCCCCACCATCTATCTGCTCAACGCTACCGTTGAAAATACCGGATATTACCTCCAGAACCTGATCCAGTCTACATTCTGGCTCGGTACCTTCGACGGTGATGGCGCAGGCGACTGGCTGGGTGGATGGACCCTGTTCTATTGGGGTTGGTGGATTGCGTGGTCCCCGTTTGTCGGAACGTTTATCGCGCGAATTTCAAGAGGGCGCACCATACAGGAGTTCATCGCTGGGGTTCTTCTGGTGCCCACGGCATTTACGTTCATCTGGCTGACCGTTTTTGGCAATACGGGCCTCAGTATGGAGATGTTCGGTGATGCCGGTATCTCCGGACTCGGTACCGAGCAGATGCTTTTTGCCATGCTGGACGGACTTCCCCTGGCCCAGATCAGCTCCGTCGCCGCTACGCTTGTGATTATTACCTTTTTTGTGACTTCGTCCGACTCCGGTTCCCTGGTCATTGACATGCTTGCATCAGGCGGAAATCCGGATCCCCCTGTGGGACAGCGGATTTTCTGGGCCCTGTCCGAAGGTGCCGTGGCTGCTGTTCTTCTGCTGGCAGGCGGACTGGGTGCGCTTCAGACGGCAGCCATTACTACGGGTCTTCCGTTCACGATTATCCTGCTGCTCATGTGCATAAGCCTTTACAAAGGCCTGAGCGCTGAAGGCACCGAGCGCCTTGTACGCAGGAAAACATATACCAAGAAATCCAAACAGACTTCGTATGAGAAAGCTGATCATGAAGGCGAAGGATGATATGCATTGATTTGGATTTGTAAAAATAAACCGGGGTAGTTCATTCCAAGACATGAGGATGGAAAATGAGTGACTGGAAAAAGGAGTTGAAAGAGCTGTTCGATGAAGGACGTCATCAAAGGATGAAAATGAAGGCTGAATCGGAGGACAAGCGGCGTGTCCGCAAGTTTATCTCCGATGTGGTGGAGCCGGCTTTTGATGAGATAGCCGAAGAGCTCAAGGAATACGACCGGGACATCGACGTAGAGGTGGAAAAGTTGGCTGCCACGATCCGGGTGTATAACGAGGGGCACGAGGAATTTTACTTCTCCATCCGGTCGAGACCTTACAAAAAGAAGGAGTTCTCGTATCCCGTACTTCCTCTCAGGGATGAAAAAGGAGATTATTACCGGGCGGAAGTCTATCTTAAAGAAGGTCCGCTCTACCACAATGTAACCGACTACAACAAGGATCAGCTCATACGGGTGTTCCTTCACGAGTACAAGCGGCACATGCAATGGAACCTGTGATCCTACCCGTACATTACTTTTTGCTGCCAGGTTAAGCGATGTTCCGATCCGTGGTTCGTTTTATCAGGCGCTGGCTTCCGGGCCGTGACGAGGTCCGCAACCCGGGCAGGTTTGCCCGGCAGTCGGTGGCCATGCTACGCCGTGAATACCAGGGAGAACCGCTGGAAGAGCAGCATGTGGATCCAGATCCCATCCTTCAGTTCGAATCATGGTTCGAAGAGGCCACGCGGGCAGTTCGCGAGGATCCCAATGCCATGGTGGTGTCGACCGTGGGCGGCGACGGGCGTCCGTCCGCGCGAACTGTTCTGCTTAAAGGATACGACGAAGACGGTTTCATATTCTACACGAACTACGAAAGCCGGAAGGGAAAACAGATAGCTGAAAATCCACATGTGGCGCTCACGTTTCACTGGCCTCAACTGATGAGGCAGATCTGCATAGAGGGTCTGGCGGAGAAGACTTTGCCGGAAGTTTCGGATGTCTATTTCCACAGTCGTCCGGTTGGCAGCCGCATCAGTGCCGTGGCCTCGCCCCAAAGCAGGAAAGTGGCTTCAAGGCAGGAGCTCGAGGACCGCGTACGTGCATTGCAGGAGCAGTACCAGGATCCGGATGATATTCCCCGGCCGGATCACTGGGGAGGTTATCTGGTTCGGCCGCATCGGTTCGATTTCTGGCAGGGCAGGGTCAGCCGCCTGCATGACCGGATATGCTACACCCGTAATGAGCGCGGACAGTGGACATTCCAACGGCTGGCCCCGTAGGCCGGGTAAATCGGCGGTCCACAGAAATCAGTGGATCACGGAAATCAGTAATTCAAAGAAATCAGCGGTCGACATAAATGGGAAGTTGGCTGTTCGAGCTGTATCCGCATATATCCACGGTATGTGTCAAGAGAACCCGGCCTGGCACTACGTTCGAGCAGGGTGAGGGAGCCGGATCCGTCGCTTAGCCGTCGCTTAACCGTCATTTCCGGTATACACGCTACCCGTAGTACAGGTTTCCATTACCTCAACTTTAATGAGTTCGGGCAGAAGCGGCTTTGTTTTTTCCCAGATCCATTTTGTCAGGTTTTCACTGGTAGGATTTTCGAGTCCCTCGATGTCATTGAGCACATAATGGTCCAGCTGCAGGTAAACCGGGGAAAATGCCTTTTTTATATCGGCAAAGTCCATGATCCATCCGACATGCGGATCGACCTGACCGCCCACATACAGGCGGACGCGGTAGGAATGGCCGTGCATGCGACGGCATTTGTGGTCTTCAGGCAAATTGGGCAGGAAATGAGCTGCCTCGAACTGAAATTCTTTGTAGATCTCCATGGGTGTTATCGAAAAAAGCCAATGTGGTTCAAGTCAAAGATACGGAACCGGCAAACATGGATAAAGATGATACTGAAGGAGGTGCTGCATCCGCATAAACGGTCGCAATAGCGGCCAGATCAGTGAGTGGTTCAGCGATAGTCCCTGATCGTTTCAGTGTTTTTTGAGCCGGTCCTTGAGCAGTTCAGCCGCGATGCGAGTGAAGTCGTACTCGGTGACAATGCCCACCAGCTTGCCGTTTTCGACAACCGGCAGGCTTGAAATGTCATTGCCATGCATGAGTTCGATGGCATCGATGGATGTGGTTTCCGGGGTGGCCGTGACCACCTCCCGGTCCATGATGTCACTGACCGATACGTTGCTGTGATCGAGATTTTTTGCGATGATATTGTTTAGCGTACTGACCAGGGTACGGTAGGTCACCATGCCTACCAGCTGGTGTTCATCGTTTTCGACCGGTATGTGCTTGACGCTTTGCCACTCCATCACATTTGCGGCCAGATCGATGATGTCGTCCTCTTTGAGTGTGTAGATGTCGGTGGTCATGAACTGGCCCACGCTGGCAAAGGCCTTCTGCCAGCGGTTCTTCCGAAGCACCGTCGCCTTGGGCCACAGGTGGACCGGCTTCCCGCTTTTCTGATGCTTGAGCGTGGCGTCTGCGAGGGCCGTCATTTTTTCATTCCGGCTCCAGATGTCTTCCAGATGGTGGAAAGAATCCATTTGCCAGATGGCGCCGTTCTGGCGCTTTTTGGTCCGTTCGTGAATGATGCCGAGATAGTGGTCGATATCGTCTCGGTCCACGCCGTGACGCTGCAGGCCTTCGCGGGCCAGCGGAACCAGTTCGTTCATGACCAGGTCCTGCACCGGGTGGATATTTCCGTCCAGCCATTTGATCTGTGAATGGAGCCCTCGCCGGGCCGTGCTCAGGAAGTTGCTCTCTACTTCCTT
This sequence comes from Cyclonatronaceae bacterium, assembly GCA_046483675.1. GTDB lineage: Bacteria > Bacteroidota > Rhodothermia > Balneolales > Natronogracilivirgulaceae > SKNL01. The sequence continues at coordinate 16,710 of JAWOCT010000095.1, read as the reverse complement.
GAACGGGATCAGTTTTGTGATGTCGCTGTATTGGGAGGAGATCCCCGCCATCATGCCCAGCCAGAAGGCGGCATTGGCCACTTCATCAACCACGGACGGTCCGGAAGGAAGTATCCGGTTCTCGATGCGCAAGTGCGGCTTGCCATCGGTGATGCCATAGCAGGGGCGGTTCCAGCGGTATATGGTGCCGTTGAAAAGCTGAAGTGCTTCCAGCCTGGGTATGCGTCCCTTGTCCAGGGCCTCGAAAGGATCTTCGATATCTTCTTCAATGGCGAACAGGATACGAAACCGGGCAATGTCCTCCTGAAAGATTTCCAGCACCGATTCTTCCACCCAGCGGGAACCGAACTGTACACGCGGTTTGCGCTCATGTACGAAATCCTGCGCCCTCCGGTTGTCAATGGATTGCTGAAAAACGGCAATACGGGTTTCGTGCAGCAACTGTTTGCCGAACAGAAACGGAGAATTGGCCGCAACGGCCAACACAGGGGCCGAAACCAGCTGTGCGATGTTATGGAGGCGTGCAAAATCTTCCTGTGAAACCTGGAAATGAATCTGAAAGCTGGTGTTACAAGATTCCAGCATTACCGAATCGTGCTTGACATGCAGTTCGTCCGCCCCCTTGATCTTCAGCTCATGCTCGGTCCCGCGAAGCCGGGTCAGGGCATCATTGAGCATGTAGTACCGCGACATGGGGGTCAGGTTGTCCATTCCCAGATCTGATTTCCGGATCGTGGTAAGCGATCCCATGAGGATGATGTCCCCTTCATGTTTTTCAGCGACCTCCCTGGCCTTGTTGATGCAGCTGTTCAGCTGGTTTTCCAGATCATTGAGACAACGACCTCCAAAACGGAGCGGATCCAGGTTGAACTCCAGGTTGAACCGTGCCAGTTCATAGGTAAAACGTGAGTCGTCGATCTCCTCAATGATTTTGGTGTTGATCGGATGAGGCCGGCTCGCCCGATCGATAAGAAACAGCTCCTGTTCGGCCCCGATGCGCTTGGTATCCCGATCGAACAGATCATCGGCGAGCATTTGCTCCAGCGCTTTCATGTCCCGGATCAGGTATTTGGTAAAAGCACGCAGGTTTTCCGCTTTACGGGCAGACGATTGATTTTCCATGTTTCCGGATGGGTATGATGGGAATCGATAGGATGACCGACAATCAGTTACCAGAACATGGCATGCTATAATTCACCGTGCTCTTTGCCAATGGGATCATCCATTTTCGGATTGATACTCAATACGGCTGTTTTGACCAGTCTGAGCACATTCGCAGCCGTACTGCCAAGCCTCAGGTATTTCAGTCCGCTATGACCCAGGGTGGACATGACGACCAGGTTGTATTTTTTCTGGCTGGTGAGGTGCACGATCGCTTCGTGAATGGAAGATTTGATGGGCAGGGCTTCGGCCGTCACTTTGTCACGGATGTCCTCAAAGTGCTCATCCACCCATTTGTCCAGCTGTTCCTGACGCGCTTCGGTCTGAACTTCGAAAGAGCTGACCTTGTCGAACTGGGAAAGATTGACAAGGTGGACCAGATGGATGTGGGCATACGTTTTCTTGACCAGTGCTTTGGCATAATCAAATGCTTCCAGTGAGTGGTCTGAAAAATCGGTAGTGAGGAGGATGTTCGACAAGGGCTTGATCCTGGATTCCTTTTCCACCAGGAGGACCGGAGCCTTGCTGAAGCGGACCACCCGTTCGGTAACAGAACCCAGAAAAAGCCGTGAAAATCCGGATTTTCCATGTGACGACATAACGACGATATCGGAATCCTCCGACTCTTCCATGATCACTTTCCAAGGGTTTCCCTTGCGTACCACGACCGGTTCAAGATTGTCCTCATCGGCATGTTGAAGCACCTTGGCCTCCAGCTCCTTTTCGAGTTCGGCCACCTTGCGCGCTCCTTTCGGCGCTATGGGAAAACTTCCGCTTTCTTTTTCCGGCTGATAGACGTGAAGTGGAAGAATGGTTCCGTCAAGTACGTCTGCAAGGTAGTTGGCCGATTCAAAAGCGATCAGGCTGAGGTCGGACAGGTCAGTCGGCACCAGGATGCGGGGGTTTTCCATAGGATATCATTGAAGTTGTACGTTGCATGATGCCGGAAATAACAGATATTTTTCGGATAAATACAACGTGAATCCCAAAGATTTATACGGTTTTTGAGTACCGGCCCTCTCTTTCCGCATCGGCATAATAGGCGTCGAAGGCGGTGGCGATATTCCTGAGGAACATCCGGCCGGTATTGGTGACCCTTATGCCGTTATCCGTGAACGTCAACAACCCGTCTCCGGCCATATCCTCAAGAGGTTCGAATGCATCGTGGAAATAGGACCGTGCATCGATATCCCATTGCCTCTCTATGGACGGGAAGTCGAGTTGCAGGTCGCACATGAGCCGCATGATGGTATTTCGGCGGATGCGATCATCCGGGGAGAGATAGTACTGGCGGAACCAGGGTGGGGTGCCACTGTCGATCCTCTGATCGTATTCGACAAGGTCCCTGACCGACTGAAGGTAGCCGTCGCCGATCTGCGAGATGGAGGACATTCCGAAGCCGTAGATGTCGGTGTCGGCCCGGGTGCTGTAACCCTGGAAATTGCGTTGAAGGGTGCCGTTCTGGCGAGCGAGAGCGAGTTCGTCGCCGGTTTTTGCAAAATGATCCATGCCGATGTATGTGTAGCCCGAAGAGGTAAGGTTGCGGATCATCATTTCAAGCATGGCGAATTTCTCGTGCGGCTCCGGCATGGGGTGGCGATCGAGCAGTTTCTGTGATGGCATCAGCCAGGGCACGTGGGCATAGTTGAAGATGGCGAAACGGTCGGGATCCAGCTGTTTCACGGCATCCAGCGTGGTTTCGAAACTTTTCCGGTCCTGCAACGGCAATCCGTAGATGAGATCCACATTGATGTTGTGGATGCCGGCCTCCCGCAGCCAGCGGATCGCCCGTTCATTGATCTCCATGGGCTGGATGCGGTTGATGGCCTTTTGCACATCTTTACGGATATCCTGGATGCCGATGGATGCGCGGTTGCAACCGATTTCCGCCAGGGCGGCGACATGGTCTTCGGTGAGCCGGCGCGGATCGATCTCCACGGCAAACTCCATGTCCTCTTCGAAGGGGAACATGGAGCGTATTTTCTGTCCGGTTTCGCGCAGTTCGTCCGGCGTCAGGAATGTAGGCGTGCCGCCGCCGAAGTGCAGCTGGGCGGTTCGGTTTTCCGGATGCAGGCGCTTGCGGAGTGTTTCCATTTCCGAGAAGAGGCGCCGCAGATAGGCGGTGCTATCGCCTTCACGCCTCGTGATGACCTTGGTGCATCCGCAATACCAGCACAAGGAAGCACAGAACGGGATATGTACATACAGCGACAGAGGACGGCTTCGTGTATTGCGGCTGTCGATGAGGGCCAGGGCCCGGGCGGGATCGTCCATCTCACGGAAATGGGGAGCCGGCGGATAGGAAGTGTACCGGGGAGCTGGCCGGCTGTACTTGGTTACAAGATCGTGTCCGTTATCCATTGCTTGTATGGTAAAGCTGATTGGGTTTCATCGCTGTTAAATACGGGTGAACAAAATAAATATTTGAAAACATTATTGATTGAGATTCGTATATACTGTCGGAAAACGGTCCGGTCGATTCATTTTCCCTTAATATGGGGAGACGAAAATGGAACCGAAACCGTTTTTCAGGAAGATATTGATAGTCTCAGAGATGTCGGTATCTTTTCAGATAGTGTGCCGGGAGGCGTTTTTTTTCTGGTATTATGAAAGCGATTCCAAAAAATATGCATGACTTGAATCCAAATTTTGTATTTTCCTGAAATATGACTGACTGAGCATGCCACTGATATCTTCCCAGAATTAATTAACAAGGACCTTTCCAGGAAAGCCAAGGAGTGCACAACATGAGTATCCTAGAGCGAAAAAAACCAAAAGTAAATCTGCACAAGTATTACATGATCAACTTGGAGATTGGTTTTATCGTCACTCTCGTTCTGCTCATTACATTGTTCCGTGTAAATCTTCAGCCGTCGAGCGAATTTGAGATCGTGGAAGAAGAGCAGGATATCATCGAAATGGAAGAGATCGTCCAGACGGAGCAAGAGGTAACGCCTCCACCGCCTCCACGGCCTCCATCCCCGGAGCCGGTACCCGATGATGAGATTGTGGAAGATCAGTACTTCGATCTTGATACCGAGATCGACCTTGATGCCCCGATGGATATGCCGCCGCCGCCACCGCCTGAGGATGATGAAGAGGAAGAGGAGCCCGAGGTCTTCACTATTGTCGAAGACATGCCTGAACTCAAAGGTGGAATGGAGTCCATCTATGAGCATCTCCGTTATCCCGAGATGGCCCGCAAGGCGGGAATCGAGGGGCGGGTCGTGGTGCAGTTTATCATAGATGAAGAAGGCAACGTCGTGGATCCCGTTGTTGTAAGGGGTATTGGCGGTGGATGCGACGAAGCGGCCATAGAAGCGGTCAAGCAGGTTGAGTTCACCCCGGGCCGACAGCGCGGCCGTCCCGTACGTGTGCGCTATTCCCTGCCTATCACCTTCCGGCTCTCCCAGTAATCTGATTGACTCCATTAAATCCTTCTTTTTTCGGGGGAATAACAGATATTCACTTTTGTCTGAAAGGCACGGTTCCGTTAAAGGGACCGTGCCTTTTTTGACTGGCGGGATGAACCAAACCCGGCAAGCTTATTGCTTTTTTGGGTGGTCAGTACTCATATTGGTTACCATAAACCCGTAAATTATGCAGTAATACACAGGCTCTTCGCGTATTCCCACTAACCATGACCGGTCCGATAAAAAATACCAGTGACAGGGAAATATACCTGACAGATCCGGCTTTTCTTAAGCGGCAGTTACATGCGATAGCGGAGTTGGCTGAATCTTTTTTAACAGGACAAGAGCCAGATCAGCGATACGATATGTTGTCCGGGGTCATCACGGACGTGCTTCAGCTTGAGGGTTGCCTTGTGCTTGAAAAACTGCAGCAGAAGGACCGCTACCATTTATATTCAGCGTGCGGGTTTTGCGATCTCAGCCATTTGGAATCCACAAATTGGTTGGAAAACGACCAGTTCAGAGACACTATGGAAACGGATGAGGTCATATCCGCCGAGTCTTACGGGGAGCAAAACGGCTATGTGCCGCCAGATCGGGATTGTTTCCGGACATTCCGTTCCGGCATGAGCGTACGAATACCCGGCGGGAATGATCCGAAAGGGCTCATCGCCGTCTATCATTTGAATCCACGCCGTTACAACGAACATGAAGCCGCGTTTTTGAGGACCGTGGCGAACATGCTGTCCGGGGTTCTTTCAAGGGAAGCAAACGAAAGGGACCTGAGAGAAAGCGAGGCACGAAACAGGGCGGTGCTTGATACGGCAGTTGATGGCATTGTTACCATTGACAGGCACGGGCATATCACGCTTATCAACCAGGCCGCCCAGAAAATATTCGGTTATAAGGATAAAGAGGTCCTGGGGCAAAACATCAGCATGCTTATGCCGGAGCCTTATCGTAAAGAGCATGATTCCTACTTGCAACAATATCGGTCCACCGGGCAGAAAAAAATCATTGGAAGTGGCAGAGAGATGACCGGCCGGCGAAGGGACGGGTCAACCTTCCCCCTCTATCTCGCCGTCAGCGAGTTTTATATTGGTGAAGAACTTCATTTGACCGGGATTGTCAGGGACATCAGTGAACAGCGGCGCCTGGAGCAGGAAGTGTTGAATATAGGGGACCATGAACGGCGTCGGATCGGGCAGGATTTGCATGACGGTTTGGGACAGATGCTTACAGGCATCGGACTGATGAGCCAAAGCTTGCAAAAGATGCTTAAAAACGAAGATTCGACAGCAGCAAAACAGGCTGGTGAAATCACCCGTCATATAAAAAAAGCAGATGAATATGCAAGAACCCTTTCAAGGGGCCTGATTCCGGTTGATTTTGAAGTTCGAGGCTTGGTAAGATCATTGGAACGGCTGGCAGCCAACGCAGAACGGCTTTTCGGGATTACCTGTACATTTTTGGAGAACAACCAACCGGTATTCCAGGATGCCTCGGTGGTGGAACATCTGTACCGCATTGCCCAGGAGGCTATCAGTAACGCCGTTAAACATGGAATGGCCAGCGAGGTTCGATTGGATCTTTCAGCAAATGAATCATACGCCAGGTTGCGGGTGGTAGACAATGGCAGGGGCTTTCCAACAAACTGGGAAGACAGGAAGGGCTCGGGCATGGATATCATGCAGTTTCGCGCACAGCTTATCGGTGCCACTCTGGAAATCCGGAACCGTGATGATGCAGGAGCCGAGGTACTTTGCGTGATACCTGTATCTGAAGCATCCTACCGGATCGAAGCAGACTGATGCCGAAATGTGAACGGGGACATGTCAAAGTAACAGGAAACAATGGCTATCAGGATTATCATAGTTGAGGATCATCCACTCATGCAAAAAGGGATGCAAATGACCTTGCAAGCCGAGGCGGATATGGAGGTAGTGGGTTTGGCGGCTACAGCTGAAGAAGCAATCGATATGATCAATGAACAGTCCCCGGACGTTGCAATTGTCGATATTTCACTGCCTGGCATGAGCGGAATCGAGTTGATAAAAGTACTTTCGTCAGATCGGGATGGGCTGCGGATGCTGGTGGTATCACGTCATGAAGAGGAGCTCTTTGCCGAACGGGCCGTGCGGGCTGGCGCCTCGGGATATATCATGAAAATTAATGCAGGTGAGCAGATAGTAGATGCAGTACGAAAAATTGCCTCGGGTGGAATTTATCTCAGTGAAAAGATCAGCAGTCGAATGCTGATGAACCTTGCCGGAAGTAGCGCTGTGAAGAAAATGTCACCTTATGAAATGCTGAGCGACAGAGAGCTGAGCGTTTTCCGTCTGTTAGGGCAGGGTAAACCGACACGGGAAATCGCCCGGCGAATGCACATATCATCCAAAACGGTAGATACCTACAAGGCGCGCATAAGAGAGAAAATGGATCTGGCAGATGGTTCAGAACTGTTGCAGCAAGCGGTTCAATGGGTCAGGGAGGAAGAGTAACCAGCCTTGTAGTGAAACTGCTTACAAAGGAAGTGGTGAAACCGCTGTCAAATATTTCAGGGGAATGCTTATTACCTGGCGTTCGTAAAATACGGATCTTTACACGGTCCTGATGATACAGACCCGGGATGCATGATGAACGCGTCGCGAACCAATGTGGGGCATCAGGAAGGTATATCATCCAAACATTAATGCATACGATTATGAAAAAGCTTTTACTTATTTTAACCATCCTTTCCTTACCTGTGATGACGGCTTACGGCCAGTTCATGGGGCCGCTTCAGTATTATACTACAAATGATCAATCCGGGCTCAATCAGTTTGAAGCCCCCAAAACCACGGATGTCGATTTTGACGGCTTGCGTGTGCGCATCGGCGGATCCAATACCTTGCAGTTCCAGGGACTCACGCAAAGCGGGGCGTCTGAAGACATAGCCGAGCTTGGGAACAATTTCAATCTGGCTACATCCAATCTTGATATTGACGTGCAGCTGCACAACGGTCTTCGGATGCACCTGAGGACCTATCTGTCTTCCCGCCATCACTCCGAAGCATGGGTGAAAGGAGGTTACCTTCAGGTCGACCGCCTCGACTTCATCCAGGAAGACTTTCTTTCTGAGCTGATGGACAAGATCACGATTAAAGTGGGTCATATGCAGATCAACTATGGTGACTCCCACTTTCGTCGCACCGACAACGCTGCGGCCATTCACAATCCGTTTGTAGGCAACTACATTATGGACTCGTTTACGACCGAGGTAGGTGGTGAGATTTATTATCGTGACGGCGGTTTCATCGGTATGATTGGTTTGACAAACGGCAAACTGAACCAGAGTACGATCAAGTCCGATATCGAAACCAATCCTTCACTTGTCGGGAAACTCGGATTTGACCGTCAGATCAATCCTGACCTGCGCGTACGCCTGACCGGATCGGTCTACCATACCTCCCAGGCCGAACGGATTTACGTCTATGCCGGTGACCGTGCGGGCAGCCGCTACTACAATGTGGTAGAAGGCAGCGATTACAGCGGACGTCTGGATCCCGGGTTCGCTCTTTCCGGATTTGCCCCTGGTGGACCCGTGGGCGGTGAAATGACGGCCATTATGATCAATCCCTTCTTAAAATTCCAGGGTCTGGAATTCTTCGGGAAGTTTGAGAACATTGCCGGCAAGAGAAGTGACGAAACTGATACACGTACATTCAACCAGTATGGTGCGGAACTGCTTTATCGCCTTGGTGCAGAAGAAAGCTTTTACCTCGGTGGTCGCTACAATCTGGTCACAGGCGAAATGGCCAATAGCGATGACATTGAGGTCAGCCGCATCAACGTCGGAGGCGGATGGTTCATGACCAGGAACGTGCTTGCCAAAGTGGAGTACGTAAACCAGCAGTATGATGGATTCAGCTCCGGACCCCGTCAGGATGCCGAGTTCAGCGGTTTCATGATTGAAGCCGTGATCAGCTTCTGACAAGGCGGGCCTGTCGGGCCGTCCATGACTTACACCCCTTTCACCGGACAGGGACCTGCGAGTGTCCCTGTCCTTAATTTTTTTTGATTATGCAAAGCATCAAATTTTTCCCACACTCTTTTATTGCTGTACTTTTTCTGTGGGTCTTGTCTTCACCCATTGCCGCGCAGACATACACCGTGGACGATGAAGCTTCTACACTAACTGTTTACGGGACGGCTAACATTAGGGACTGGGACGCCAAGGCAGGTACCATACTGGGTGAGATCAGCATCCGCAAAGAAGAAGATGCTGCCTGGATCGATGCGCAACCTTCCTGGTTTGAACGGGTCAATTTAAAAATACCTGTGGAAGACCTCGATTCTGATTCAGGAAGGATGAACAACAACATGCATAAATATCTCAAGATTGATGATCATCCTGAGATTACTTACCGCATGACCGAAGCCCGCGAGTTGGCTGTGCATGACAACCCCGGTATTGTGCTAACGGTACAGGGGGTGGTAACGGCAGCAGGAGTTGAGCACGAGATTACGCATGATGTGCAAATCCGGGAAAACAACTCCGGAGGCTTGGTCGTATCCGGTTCACATGATCTCAACATGACAGATTTCGGCATTGATCCGCCCACAGCCTTGCTTGGATCCATCCGTGCCCGCGATGAGATGACTATCAAGTTTGAGCTGCATCTGAGGTAGTCATTAAAAATCTTCGCGTGAACGCCTCTCAAACAACACAGTACAAACGGCATTGCCATGTACCTATCCTCCCCTTTTTCGGTAAATCTGTTGGTGATCATCATGACAGGCATCGTCCTGCCTGCCGTAGCACCTGCACAGATATATTTTGATACACAGGAGGAGAGCCGTTTGTGGTTGGAAGGATCGTCCACGGTCCATCGTTTCGACTGCGTTGCAAAATCGATCGAAGGAACAGCATACATTGAGGAGGTGGAGGACGAAAAAACATCGATCGCAGATATGGATGGCAAGGACAAGGAAGTGGAGGCGAGCGGCCCGTATGCCGGCACAAAATCCCCTTCCATCCGTTCCGAATTTAACGCTGAGAGAGAGGAGAGCCAAAAAGCCGGGCCGGGAGGTCTGCAGAAAAGTGAGTTCGACCGCGATACCCTTGAATCCGGTAACCTGCATGTGAAACTCGAAATTCCGATTAAAAGCTTCGACTGCGGACGATCACGCATGAACCGGGATATGTACGAAGCGCTTAAATCAGATACTTACGAATACATAACTTTTGAATTCGAAGATGCCGAGACAATTGAAAAGGATGGGTCGGTCCCGGACCGCCTTTTTGATAATGGATATCAACCCTATCGGATAGAGGGAGTCCTGAATGTGGCCGGTGTGTACAGGAATGTGACCCTTCTGGTTCGCGGTCGTAATGAAAGTCAGGGACACTATCACATCGAGGGGCAAAAAGAAATTTCCATGCAGGATTTTGACATTGAACCGCCAACCGCCTTGCGAGGCCTGATACGGGCTCACGATGACCTTACGGTTTTTTTTGACCTGCATGTCAGGCATGTCACCTCTGATGATTAATAAAAAACTAACATAATCGGCCTATTTTTCGCTTGACAACTTATGAATCTCTAAAAGGCCATCAACTGTCGATCCCCCGATAAAAGTTTATTCACGATTTTGACTTTTATCAATCACAAAGCAATCGCTTGTGTCTGGTATGAACTCCCACATCACGTTTCTTCTTGATGAAGCCCGGCGCGCCCCGTCGGTACTTAACTCACAGCCATGGAGATTCAGGGTGTGTGGTAATACTATTGAGGTGTATCTGGACAAAAAGTCAGAACTGGAACAGATCGATCTCAAGGGAAGGTTGCAGATGGCCAGTTGCGGTACGTTGATCGCCCATCTGGAACATTCGATCATTGAACATGGCTTGCAGTCCAGGATAAGCTATTTTCCGCGCTTTGAAGAAGAAGATTTGGTCGCTTTTGTGGAAATCTCAGGGAGAGCCAAAAAGCCGGTGTGCCGAAAAAGCAGTCAAAGGATTGTTCAGAGGGACCAGGATTCCGGGTCTGTGCTGGATAAATGGGAAAGCAAAGCCATGACTGATGATGACGGAGCAACAATAGAGCATATTCAGAGCCTGGCATCCCGGAAAGGGATAGAATTATTGCAACACGATGACAGTGCCGATCATAAAATCCACACCTATTTCAGAAATAATTGTGGGGAAAAACTCAAGAGTGAACATTTCCGGAAAAGCCTGAATTTCTATTTGCGGTCCGAAGGATCTGATGCTTCCATACCGTTTGAGGACGAGTTGCTTTTGTCGGATCGCTTCTTTGAAGCCACGGGCGTATCCACCCGGGCTGACGGCAGCTCTTCCAAAATGCAAAATGTGTTCATGATCCTGACCACCGGGACCGATAACCGGTACGAGTGGCTACGGTCGGGACAAGCCCTTGGGGATATCATCATGGAACTTAGAAAGCAGGGCCATGCGGGGCTTCTGGCCCTGCCGATCATCAGCAATGATGACTGCAGGGAATGGTTGCGGAAGGAGCTCAAACTTCCTGGCTATCCACAATTCGTCTTGAAAATGCAATCTGACAGGCCAAGAGAGCATACACAAAAAAAGCCCCTGAGCAAGTTGATGAAATACGGATTCTGAATCCTTACCGGTAGTTTCAGTTTCTACTGATGCCGCTGAAGCACTGCTTTTTCTTTGTGCTTTCCTGTTTGCCGGATATTGTGTTAATTGGTTAAACGTCGCAATATCAATCAATAGCTGGATTCAGCATAGCGGGAACGAACAGCCTTGACATATAGTTATTTACATATGTATATTGTGAATAAATTAATTATGACCATATATAAAATGTCAATAAACCAATTAAATAGGACAGGTGCTTTTTTATGTTTGAATGGCTCACACAACCCTGGCCCTGGTATGTGGCCGGCCCGATCATCGGACTCATCATACCGTTGCTGTTGTATATGGGGAACAAGCAGTTTGGCATTTCCTCCAGCCTGAGGCATGCCTGCGCCGCCTGTGTACCCGGCAACATCTCTTTCTTCAAGTATGACTGGAAATCCGAAGGTCTGTGGAACCTTGTGCTTGTACTCGGGGTGTTCATCGGCGGATTTCTCGGAGGATATGTATTCGAGAATCCTGAACCCATTGCGCTTTCAGCTTCCACCATTGCCGACCTGCGGAATCTGGGACTGACCGACTTTACAGGTTTCGTGCCTTCTGAAATCTTTGCCTGGGGCCAGCTTGGCTCGGCTCAGGGTATAATCATGATGGTCGTAGGTGGCTTTCTGGTCGGATTCGGAGCCCGATATGCCGGCGGATGTACTTCCGGACATGCCATCAGCGGGATATCCAACCTTCAGATTGCTTCCGTGATCGCCGTCATCGGTTTCTTCGTCGGTGGCCTTGTGGTCACGCACTTCATCTTTCCCCTGATATTCTGAGGCGGCGCACGCTATAAAAAGTAACCCCAAAAGTCAGTTAACATTATGAACTATCTTAAATATCTATTGGTCGGCGTCCTTTTCGGATTTGTACTCACCAAATCGGAAGTGATATCCTGGTTTCGCATCCAGGAGATGTTCCGGTTCCAGGATTTCCATCTCTACGGGGTCATCGGCTCGGCTATCCTGGTCGGCATGATCTCTATCCAGGTCATCAAACGATTCAACCTGAAAGACAAGGAAGGCAACCCGATTTCCATTCCGGATAAAGATCCGACGCAGAAAAAGCGGTATATCATCGGCGGAACCCTCTTCGGTTTCGGCTGGGCGTTAACCGGTGCGTGTCCGGCTCCATTGTTCGCACTCGTAGGAAGCGGCATCACCGTATTCATCGTGCCCATACTCGCCGCCCTGGCAGGTACCTATGTGTACGGTGCGTTCCGCGAGAGTCTGCCGCATTAGGAACTGCCGCATTCCGGACGGTACCTGATGCATGAGAGGTTCACGTCCAGCAGAATCACACGAATTTCATAAACCAACCACAAAAAAGAGGAAAATAACCATGTATTTTCGTCAGATTTTTGAACCCAAACTTGCACAGTATGCCTACATCATAGGATGTCAGAAAACCGGTGAAGCCGTAGTCATCGATCCCATGCGGGATGTCCAGCAGTACTTCAACATCGCCGAAAAGGAGAAGCTCAACATCACGGCTGCTGCGGACACGCATATCCACGCCGACTACATTTCCGGACTCCGGGAAATGGCCGAGCGCGATGTGAAAGTCTATGCCTCGGACGAAGGGGATGCCGACTGGAAGTACGAATGGCTGATCGGCAGCGACTATGATCACGAGCTCATGAAGGACGGATTCACGTTCATGGTAGGCAATATTGAGATCAAGGCGATCCATACCCCCGGCCATACCCCCGAGCACATGATCTTTGCCGTGACCGACAAGGGTGGCGGCGCCGACAAGCCTATGGGTGTTGCCACAGGTGATTTCGTCTTTGTGGGTGATGTGGGCCGGCCCGATCTTCTGGAATCGGCTGCCGGCATGAAAGATGTCATGAAGCCTTCCGCGCAGACGCTCTACAAATCCATTAAAAAATTCAAATCCATGCCCGAGTACATGCAGATCTGGCCGGGACATGGTGCCGGCAGTGCGTGTGGCAAGGCCCTGGGTGCAGTGCCGAAAAGCACGGTCGGCTACGAGCTCCAGTTCAACGATTCCCTGAAGCATGCCACATCCGAAGATGATTTTGTGAATTTCATCCTGGAAGGGCAGCCCGAGCCACCGCTGTACTTCGCTCGGATGAAGCGGGACAACAAGATGGGGCCGAAGGTACTGGACGGACTTCCCATCCCCGGCAAGACAGATACCGGAAAACTTGCCGAGTTCGAAGGCAACCGCGAAGTGGCGCTGATCGATACCCGCGGACGCGAGGCGTTCATGAACGGTCACCTTAAGGGAGCCATTTTCTCGCCGCTGGACAAACAATTCAACACCACGGCCGGCTCCTACGTCACCGAAGAGCAGCCGATTTACCTGGTAATCGATGAAGAAGATCTCGAGGAAGCCGTGCGTGACCTGATTAATGTCGGGCTGGACAAGATTGAGGGCTTTATTCCGGTCGCCGAATATGAAAAATGGCTGGCCGGCAACGATGCGGCTGTGGCCATCCCGCACCTGCACTTCGATAAGGACGGCGACAAGCTGTTGAGTGATGATGCGTACGTGCTGGATGTCCGGAAGGCTTCCGAGTTTTCCGAGGGACATGTGGATGGTGCCAAGAACATCCCGCACACTCGTCTGCTTGAACGGATCGAGGAGGTGGAGCCCAATGGCAAAACCGTCTATGTGCACTGTTCCGCCGGTGGCCGCTCTGCTGTAGCTGCCGCTCTGGTCCAGCGTTTTGGTTACGATGTGGCCTATGTGGACGGTGAGTTCGACAGCTGGTTCAGCAACAAGGAAGAGGTCGCCGGTTGATTCCGGTGACACCCGTAATACATGGGCTCCGGACTCAACATCCGGAGCCCTTTTTATTCCGGACATATGTATACGGTGAGTCCCTGCCTGGCTATGCCTTATCAGTTTGTATCCACCAGATAATCTCCATCCCAAAAAATTGAAACGCTATTTCCCCATATTGACTTGGCTTCCCGGTTATGATACCGGGATGTTCCGCGGCGATCTGGCTGCCGGACTGACCGTAGGTGTGATGCTCATACCCCAGGCCATGGCTTATGCGCTCATTGCGGGCATGCCACCGGTATATGGTCTTTATGCTTCATTGGTTCCACTGATCATTTACGGCATAATGGGCACATCGCGACAGCTGGGTGTAGGGCCGGTCGCGGTCGTCTCGCTGCTGGTTGTGGCAGGAGTGGCGGATTTTGCCGAGCCCGGCAGCAGCGAATACATCCAGCTGGCCATCCTGCTGGCGTTCATGGTGGGGGTGATCCAGCTGCTGATGGGTTTGCTGAGGATGGGCTTCATGGTCAATTTCCTTTCCCATCCGGTCATCACCGGTTTTACAGCTGCCACAGCCCTTATTATCGCTTTCAGCCAGTTGCATCATATTCTGGGCATATCGATAGGCAGTTCCAAACACGTTCACACGATATTGATACAGGTATATGAAGCCCGGTCCGAGGTGCATCTGGGTACGGTTGCGTTCGGACTTGGTGCCATTGCCGCCATCTACGCAATCAAGAGGTGGTACAGCCGTCTTCCCGGTGCGCTGGTCGTGGTGGTAGCCGGAATCGCGCTTGTGGCAGTTACGGGTTGGGATCAGCGGGGTATCCAGGTCATAGGCGAGGTACCTTCCGGTCTGCCGTTCCCCGGTCTTCCCGCGTTTAGTCTGGACGCTGTGTATGGATTGCTGCCTATGGCTTTTGCCATTACCATAGTAGGTTTTATGGAGTCTATTGCCGTAGCTAAATCCATACATGCGCGCCATCGTGATTACCGTCTCGATCCCAACCAGGAGCTGGTGGCGTTAGGTTCGGCCAATGTAGGGGGGGCGTTGTTCCAGGCATTTCCGGTGACCGGTGGATTTTCCCGTTCGGCCGTGAACGACCAGGCTGGGGCCAAATCCGGCATGGCCGGTATCATCAGTGCGCTGCTGATCGGGCTCACGCTGCTCTTTCTTACACCCCTGTTCTATTACCTGCCCAACGCGGTACTCGGTGCCATCATCATTACGGCAGTCCTGGGACTTATCGATATCCGCGAGATCCGGTTCCAATGGCGCATCCAGAAACAGGATTTTGCCATGATGGCTATTACTTTTCTGGTAACGCTGGTCCTGGGCATAGAGGAAGGCATCCTGACCGGGGTCGTGGCCTCACTGGGTGTTGTTATTTTCCATAGCAGCAAACCGCATGTGGCACGCCTGGGGCAACTTCCGGGCACGCGGGTGTACCGAAATCTCAGCCGGTTTGATGATGCATCGGAGCGGGAAGATGTGCTGGTCTTCCGGTACGACGCGCCCCTGTTCTACGCGAACGCAGATCACTTCAAGGAAACCGTAACCCATTTGATAGCACAAAAAGGGGAGGCGTTGAAACGGGTCGTGCTGGATGCCTCAGGCATCAATTCCATCGATACTACCGGTATTCACGCCCTGGCCTCGTTGGAGAAAGAGCTCCGAGACAACGGTATCCAGTTGCGCATGGCGGCTGTTCACGGGCCAGTGCGCGATTTGTTGACTAAAAGCAAGTACTTCAGATCGGCTGATGATGAGCGACTTTCCCGCATGGAGGTGTATGATGCGGTGGCCGCCGGTGAAAATAGAAGCCAGCCGGCATAATCAGTCCTTTTATTTGCACTGAAATATCTATATATTTGATATATAACATATGTATATAGTTAAATTTCTATGGCCATGGAAAACACAGTTATTGACAGAAGTGTAGGTGTGCAGAAGCTGGATCATTGTGCTTCGATGCTAAAGGCGATTGCCCACCCCATACGGATTGCTATTATTGAATTACTCGAGAAGCATGAAAAGCTGTCCGTTTCCGAAATCCACGAACAATTGGGCCTGGAGCAGGCCGTAGCTTCGCATCACCTGGGTATCCTGAAGAACAAGGGGGTGCTTGTTTCCTATCGGGATGGAAAAAACATGCTTTACGAACTCAGACACCGTCAGATCACAAAGATCATAGAGATCATGGAACGCTGCAGTACGGTCTGACGCACCCACGCATGGACGCACGCAACTGTTAAATCCAACGTATGGATCTGTTTGACGCATCGCAACCTGCCGGGTCGGGCGGTATTTCCAGCTCCCAGCCGCTTGCCACACGCATGCGTCCTGTATCGGTGGACGAATTCGCCGGACAGGAGCACCTGGTTGGCAAAGGCAAGCTGCTCAGGCGCATGATCGAGAGTGGGCGCATCGGATCAATGATCTTTTATGGCCCACCCAGCAGCGGCAAGACGACCCTGGCCCACGTGATCTCGCGGGAGATCGACGCCGACTTCGTAATCCTAAATGCGGTGTTGGACGGGGTGAAAGAATTCCGGGAAGTCGTGCGCAAGGCCGGTGAACAGCGGAAACTTTACCACAGGAGCACAATTCTTTTCGTGGATGAAATCCATCGTTGGAACAAGGCTCAGCAGGATGCGCTGCTGCCGCATATCGAGTCGGGGCTGATTACCCTGATCGGCGCCACCACCCTTAACCCGTTTTAC